>JADMKN010000188.1 GCA_015478825.1 Patulibacter sp.
GGCGGACCGGTTCGACCTGCGCGAGGACCGCAACGACGTGCTCTGGATCGTCGACTTCCCGTCGTTCGAGCGCTCGGCCGACGACCAGCGGTGGGATGCCGTTCATCATCCGTTCACGCAGCCGTGCGCACCGGACGGCGGCGACGTCACGGCCGAGGACCTGGCCGATGGCGGGCGCTTCGGTGAAGGTGGAAGCGAAGGCCCGGGCGCCCTGCGCTCCCGCGCCTACGACCTGGTCGTCAATGGCTGGGAGGTCGGCGGCGGCTCGATCCGGATCAACCGCGTCGACCAGCAGCAGGCGGTGCTCAGCCTGCTCGGGTTCAGCGCCGAGGACGCCCAGGAGCAGTTCGGATTCCTGCTCGACGGCCTCAAGGCCGGCGCCCCGCCGCACGGCGGCATCGCCTTCGGCATCGACCGCCTGGCCGCGCTCTGCGCCCGCCGCGACTCGCTGCGCGACGTGATCGCGTTCCCGAAGACGGCGTCCGGCGGCGACCCGCTGACCGGCGCCCCGGCCCCGGTGGCGGCCAAGCAGCTCGGCGAGCTGGGCATCAAGTCGACGGTGGCGCCGCCCGCGGCCTAGCCGGTGGCGCGGCCGCGCAGGTCGTTGATCAGGCTGGCCGCGGTGGTCGCGTCGTCGACGGTGACCACCAGGTCGCGGCCGGTCGTCAGCCGCAACCGGACGCCCTCGCCGCGGCGCACGATCAGCGCCGTCGCCTTCGGCGTGATCCGCCAGCCCCAGCCGCCCCACCGCAACGGCACGACGTCGATCGCCTCGGCGCCGTCGATCGCCGCGACCGACACGGCGCGCCGCGGGAAGCGCGCACCCATGTGCGCGTGAACACCGGCCGGCGTGACGGTCAGACGCGTGCGGCTCGTCCACAGCGCCAGCACCGGCAGCACGACGCCGATCGCGAGCAGCAGGGCGGTCGGGGCACCCGTGAGGAACGCCGAGGCGGCCACGGCGATCCCGGTGGCGCTCACCACCACCGGGAACCACCAGGCGGCGTGCGCACTACCGGACCAGTAGAACCGCTCGTCCGGTCGTAGGGCGGTGGTCGATCGAGCGGCGGTCATGGCGCCGACCCCGACCGTCACCGGCGCGGACCGCTCGAGCAGCACGCCGGCGCCGGCCAGGAGCAGCCCGGCGGCGATCGGCGCGAACGCGGCCGCCAGCGGCAGGTCGTCGGCCGCGGACCACGCCGCGGCGTCGAGGTTGGCCACCACCGTCAGGCTCACGATCCCGGCGAGGAAGCCGCCCAGTCCCAGCACCCACGGGGCGTGGAACTGGCGCTCAGCGCGCCGTGCCCCGACCACCAGCGATGCCCATGCCGCCAGCCAGATCGCGACGACCGCCCCGACGAACACGACGCCGTTGGTGCTGCCGTCCGGTCCCGAGCCGCTCCAGTGGGTCGCGAGGGTCTCGGGCAGGCGATCCCGGAGCAGCGCCGCCGGAAGCACGATCACGGCGAGGATCGCGGGGGGCAGCACGAAGGCGGAGACGATGCGGCGGGGCGTCATGCGGAGATCCTCTCGATCAGGGAGATGAGCTCGCGACGGCCGATGCCCTCGCGGCGGGCGGCGGCGACCAGCTCGGCCGCGCGGTCGTGGATGGTGGAGCGAGCGGCGGCGCCGTCCGAGCGGACGGTCGCCCCGCGCCCGCGTCGGACGTCGATCAGACCGTCGTCGCGGAGCTGCGCATAGGCGCGGAGCACGGTGTGCAGGTTCACGTCGAGCGCGTCGGCGAGCTCCCGGGCGGACGGGAGGCGCTCGTTGGATCCGAGCTCGCCCGCGACGATCGCGCGACGCACCGCACCGGCGATCTGCTCGTACAACGGACCTTCGCCGTCCGCGGGCAGTCGAATCAACATAGTTCTAGAAGAACTATAACAAAGGCCCGACGGGGTGGGCTGGTGCGGGATCCAGCCCTCCCTGACGGGCCTGATCCGCACCAGCTCCGGGACCGTCGGACCTAGGTCGGGTCGGACGCGGCGTCGCGGGAGGCCGGCCGAGCGGGCAGGGATCGCGCCGGACCCTCGCTGATCCCGATCTTCTCGTGCAGGCGGCGGAGCGGGGCGGGGGACCACCAGTTCCACTTGCCCATCAGCGCCATCAGCGACGGCACCAGGAACGTCCGGACCACGAAGGCGTCGAGCAGCACCGCGAACGCGGCCCCGGCGCCGAGCTCCTGGAGGAAGACCACGTCGGACAGCAGGAACGCGCCGAGGGCGACGGCGAGCAGGATCGCCGCCGCGGTCACGATCCCGCCGGTCCGCTGGATCCCGATCGCCACGGTCTCGCGCTCGCTCCACTCGGGGTGGGCGTCGCGGGCCTCCTTGATCCGGGTCAGCAGGAACACGCCGTAGTCGGTCGAGAGCCCGAAGACGATCGCGACCATCACCAGGAAGTCGGTCTGCTCGATCCCGCCCTGGCTGCGGTATCCGAGCAGCGATTCGAAGCGCCCGTCCTGGAAGACGAAGACGAGCATCCCGGTGGCGGCGGCCGTGGTCAGGAGGTTCATGAACAGCGTCTTGATCGGCAACAGCACCGACCCGGTCATCAGCCAGAGGACGATCAGCGTGCTGCCGACCAGCAGGCCCATCGCCAGCGGCAGCTTGTCGCTGACCGCCGCGCGTTGGTCGCTGGTCGACGGTCCGCCGCCGCCGAGCTGCGCGGGGAACGGCGCGTCGGTCGCCCGGATCGTGTCGACCATCTCCAGCGAGCGCGGCGAGATCATGCTGCTGGCCCCGCGGATGTCGATCATCCACAGGCCGTCGGCGAGCGGCCTCGGCTCCGCGACGCTCGCCACGTCGGGCACGGAGCGCAGGCGCTCGGCGTAGGCGGCGAGCTCGTCGCCGGCGTCCTTCGGCGCGTCGATCGCCAGGTACTGGGCGTTGGTCGAGAGCGTCGGGAAGTCGCTCTGCACTGCGTCGTGGACCACCCGCGCGCTCTTGCTGGTCGGCAGGATCGACGCGTCCACGCCGGCCCACTGGGTCTTCAGCGCCGGTGCCGCGAGCAGCAGCATCAGCGCCATCGCGGCGACGGCGAACAGGCCGGGACGACCCATCACCGTGCGGGCGGTCGCGTACCAGCGACCCTGACCGTCCGGTAGCGGCTTGACGCGGCCCAGCCGCGGGCCGAGCAGGATGAACGCCGCCGGCAGGAACGTCAGGGCGACGGCGCCGGCGACCAGCGACACCAGCAGGCCGCCGATGCCCATCGAGTAGAGGAACGGCAACGGGAAGACGCAGAGGCAGGCGAGCGCCGCGGCGATCGTGACCGAGCTGAAGATGACGGTCCGGCCGGCCGTCGCCATCGTCCGGCGCACCGCTTCGTCCGGCTCGAAGCCGGCGCCCAGCTCCTCGCGGAAGCGCGCCACCAGGAACAGGCTGTAGTCGATCGCGAGGCCGAGGCCGAGGCCGATCACCAGGTTGAGGGCGAACGGCGACAGCTCGACGCCGACGTTCACCACCCGCAGCAACGCGAAGGTCGTCAGCACCGAGAGGATCCCGATCGCGAGCGGCAGGATGGCGGCGGCGACGCCGCGGAAGAAGAGCAGCGCCAGCACCAGCAGGATCGGAAACGCGAGCAGCTCGCCGCGGGCGAGGTCCTCGGCGGCCTGCTGGTTGACCTGCATGAACGCGACGTCGGATCCGCCGAGCTGCACGTCGGCACGGTCCGCGAACGTCGCCTCGAGCCGATCGACCGCGTCGTCGCGGTTGACGTCGTGCGCGAGCGAGGTCGCGACGATCGTCGCCGACCCGTCCTTCGAGACCAGGGGGGTGCGGTCGCCCGGCTCGGGGGCGGCCACCACCGCGACCGCGGGATCGCGCTGCAGGGTGGCCACGGTCGAGGCGACCGCCGGGCTGCCCGGGGCCGCGTCGACGAGGACCAGCACGCCCGGCTCGGCGCTCCCGCCGGTCGCCTGCTCGATCGCGACCCGGGCGGCGGTCGATTGCGAGCCGGGGTCGTCGAAGGCGCGCTCCGACTGCAGCACCTGGGTGGCTGGGCCGCCGAAGGCGCCCGCGACGAGCAGGAGCAGGAGGGCGAGCAGACCGACCCGGCGGGGGTGGTTGGTTCCGAGCTTGGCGAGGCGAGCGAGCATGAGGTCTCCCGAGGCGGGCGGTCAGCGATCGCTGATGACTGTACATGTACGGCGATCATTTAGGAAGTACACTGGTCATGTTCCCCGCTTCCCCGACTTCCGTCTAGGCTGAATCAATGGCTGTCCGCCCCCGTAGCCCCCGAGGAGAAGGCGAGCGCCTGCGCGCCACGTTGCTCGACGTGGCGACGGAGATGCTGGCCGAGGTCAACGACATCGACCGCCTGTCGATCCGGGCCGTGACCGCCCGTGCGGGGGTCAGCCCCTCCGCGCTCTACATGCACTTCGCCGACAAGGACGAGCTGGTCGACGCGATCAAGCAGCGGTGCTTCAACGCGTTGCGGGAGTGGGTGGCCGATGCTGGAGCCGACGCCGGGGATCCGCGTGCTCGGCTGTTCGCGATGGGCAAGGCGTACCTGGCGTTCGCCCGCGAGCAACCCGGCTGGTACGCGGTCTGCTTCCAGACCCGCTTTGGCGAGCTGCGGGAGGACAACCTGCCTCCGGCCCGCGATACGGAGGATGCTGACGCCCTGGTCTTCCTCGACCTGATGGACGCTGTCGGCGCGGTGATCGAGGCCTCCGAGGAGGAGCTGTTCGAGATCTCGACGGTGATCTGGACCGCGCTGCACGGCCGCGCGTCGCTGTTGCAGGCGATGCCCGTCTGCCCGTTGCCGGACGAGGATCGGTGGCTGGCGAGGCTGGCGCTGGTCCTTATCGGCCCCGAGCCGGGCGGGGCGGGCGGCCTCTAGCGTCGACGCGCGGCGTCCGCCGCGGTCGCTCTCGCGATACCGCGAGCGACGGGCGTTCAGTGGCCGAGCTGGCGCTGCTGCTGCTCGCGCTCGGCGAGCTTCTTCGCCTTGCGCTCCTTGCGGCTCAGCTTGCGACCGCGGATGACGGTGCTGCCGCCCATGACGGAGATCAGCCGGATGTGCACGACCGGGCCCCCGGGGTCGGGGGTGTGCTCGCCGATCTTGGCCTCGTTGCCGCCCATCAGCGCGAAGTCGGAGATCTTGACGTTCATGTTGTCGGGGATCCGGATCTCGGACCCACCCATGATCGAGTAAACGTTGAGGTCCACCTCGTGATCGGCGAGCTCCGCGTCGCAGAGGTCCAGGTCGCTGCCGCCCATCACGTTGATCGCGTGGCACTGACGCCCCAGCCGCCAGCGACCCTTGCGCGTCACGCCACCCATCACGGCGACCAGCCAGTGCTCGCCGTCGTCGCCGACGCGGACGGGCACTCGGGTCTGGTCGCGCCGCAGCGCGTCGGCCCGGGCCCCGGCGAGCAGGTGATCGCGGTGCTGGGCCGGAACCACGACGTCGGCGACCAGCCGGTCGAGATCCTCGTGGGTGACGGCGGCGTAGGTCGCGTCGAGTCGTTCGTCGAGCTCGTCGACCGTCAGCCGCCCCTCGCCCGCGGCATGCCGCAGCACGTCGGCGATCTGCTCGCGCTCGGAGTCGGACGCCCGCAGCGCCGGGACCGGCCGGCCAGGGGGCGGATGCTCGTCGGGACCAGCCATCGTCATCAGCGTACCGCTCGGACCCACGGCCCGGCCGGCGCGCGGCGCGCGCCTAGGAGGGCGGCTCGGGCGACGGCTCGGCCAGGGCCGTGATCCCCGGGTTCAGGAGCTGCGTGACCCAGTCGACGACGACCTCGGGATCGACGTCCTGATTGCTGCGCCACCAGTAAGCGAGCCCCTCGAACGCGCCGTTCAGGGCCGCGGCCAGCGAGTGGACCTTCCACGGCTCCAGCTCGGCGCCCAGCGACTGCAGCGTCTCCGCCGTCAGCGAGGCGATCAGTGCGCTCTGCTGCATCCGCAGGGCGTGGATCGGCTCGGCGCCCGGCTCGGGGCCCGCGGTCAGCAGCAGGTCCCAGCCGCCGTTCTTCTCGGCGACGAAGCGGATGAAGGCGACCGCCCCGGCGCGCATCCGCTCCTGGGGTCCGGTGGTCGACAGGGCCGCGGTCGCGACGACCTCCGCCAGCTCGCGGCCCGCCGTCTCGACGCACGCGAGGTACAGCTCCTCCTTGTTGCCGACCAGGTCGTAGACGACCGGTTTCGACACGCCGGCGGCCGCGGCGATCTCGTCCATCGAGGTCGACTGGTAGCCGCCCTCGGCGAAGAGCCGCAGGGCGATCCGGCGGATCTGCTGCTCGCGCACGGCGCGCGGCACCCGGCCGTGGGGGTAGTCCTCGACGCTGCGGGACGCGCCCGCCCCGTCCGGCGCGGTCACCGGTGATCGATCGGCTGACTCGGGCATGCGCCGTCCATGATGCTCGATTCCGGGAGATCGTGGATGTGGGGTGCGTTCGTGGCGCGAGAGAGCCCACCCGCCCCGTCGGGCCCTACGCGACGTCGACCGTGCCCGGGACCCAGCCGTCGCCGGTGCCCCCGGCGGCGGGCAGGGCGCCCCGCGGACGCAGCCACCGGCGGAGCTGCCGCGCGACGTCGGGGTGGTGGAGCAGGTCGAAGTGGCTGAGACCTCCGAGCGTGACGACGTCGTCGGCCTCGAACAGCAAC
Source organism: Patulibacter sp. (assembly GCA_015478825.1). GTDB lineage: Bacteria > Actinomycetota > Thermoleophilia > Solirubrobacterales > Solirubrobacteraceae > Patulibacter. Next base: position 6,618 of record JADMKN010000188.1, read on the forward strand.
CGCCGCACCCCACGCGCGGCCGAGCTGGCGCTGCTCGGGGTGACCAGCAGATCGCCGATCAGCTTCGCCGCCCACCACGCCTCGGGGTTCCTCGCGAGCGTCGCGGCGACCACGTGGTGCCCGACGCCGGGTAGCAGCGGTACCGCGTCGCCCCGCTCACCCCACGGCCACGGGTCGTTGCGGGGCGGGTGGTGGTCGTCGGTCAACGTGCCGTCGCGCAGGTCGAGCACGCCGTCGCTGCGCAGGTTCAGCAGCGTGCTGGCGAAGCGGCTCTCGGGCAGCCGGTCCAGCAGCGACGCCGCGGTCGCCGCGGCGCGCTCCAGGCTCGCGCCGAGCAGCGGGCTGCCGAGCAGCACCACGTGGTCGAGCTCCCCGATCCAGCGGTGGCCGCTGTCGGCGCCGACCGTGGTCGCGCTGCGGCAGACCAGCCCGCCCATCGAGTGGCCGATCAGGCTGAGGTCACGGATCCCATCCGGCCAGGCGGCCGAGAGGCGCTCCAGCAGCGAGGCCAGCTCGACGCCGTTGGCCGCGATCCGACGACCGGTGTTGTAGCGGACGGTGAGAACCGAGAATCCGAAGTCGCGCCGCAGCACGTCGGCGTAGGCCACGTGCCGCGGGTGGCGCGGGCTCCACGCGTCGTCGGTCATGCCCAGACCGTGCACGAGCACGGCGACGCGTCCCGACGCCACCGGGAACGCCCGCCGCAGCGCCTCGGGGTCGAGTGGCAGGTCGCGTCCGTCGTGGCGCAGCGTCATCGGGACGGCGAGCGGTCCGTCGGCGGGGGCGAAGCGCTCGCCGAACGCGCCGTTCAGCGCGCCGACCGCGGGGGCGCCGAGACGCTGCTCGCGCAGCGCCACGCCGTCGGCGGCGACCAGCGCCGCGGCTTGTCCGGCGATGCGCAGCGCGGCGTCGCCGACCGCGCCGACGATCGAGTAGACCGCGCGGGCCGTGTCGCGCTGGGCCCGCGCGACGACGGGGACGGGTGGCGTGCGGTTGGCCACGGCCTCGTGCACGCTCTCGACGTGGTCGACCACGCCGGTGAACGCCCGGGCGGCGGCCTCGCCGAGCGCCCGGAGCTCGGCGGGCGTCACGGGCGGTCCGGGGGCTCGGGGACGGATCGCGTCATCGAGTGCACAACTGTACACTAACCGTGGGGCTGGATTGGTCGGCGCGACGGCACGCCGACGCCGGGGCGCTCACGATCCGCGCGGGCCGCTGATCTCGTCGGCGACCGCCGCGTAGACGTCGCGCAGATCACGCTTGAGGATCTTTCCGCTGGCGTTCTTCGGCAGCGCCTCGATCGTGCGGAATGCCTTCGGGACCTTGAATCCGGCCAGCCGCTCGCGGCAGTGCGCCGTCAGCTCCGCCGCGTCGACGGTCGCCCCGTCGCGCGGAACGTAGACCGCGATCACGGCCTCGATCCACCGCGGATGGGGGATCCCGACCACGGCGACCTCGGCGACCGCGTCGTGCGCGTAGAGCGCCTCCTCGACCTCGCGGCTGGCGACGTTCTCACCGCCCGTCTTGATCATGTCCTTGATCCGGTCCACGACGGTGATGTAGCCCTCGTCGTCGGCCACCCCGAGGTCGCCGGAGTGGAACCAGCCACCCGCGAACGCCTCGGCGGTCCGCTCCGGGTCGTCCAGGTAGCCGTGGATCGCGTGCGGGCTGCGGTGGACGATCTCGCCGACCTCGCCGGCCGGCAGCCGCTCGCCGTCCGGCCCGACGATCCGCGTCTCGACGTTGAGGGCCGCCCGTCCGGCCGAGCCCGCCTTGCGTAGCTGGTCCTCCGGCTTGAGCACGGTGGCGAGCGGCGCCATCTCGGTCTGGCCGTAGAAGTTCCACAGCCGCACGTTCGGCATCCGGGCGCTCAGCTCGCGGAGCACCTCGACCGGCATGATCGCGGCGCCGTAGTACCCCTTGCGCAGCGACGAGAGGTCCCGGGTGTCGAAGTCCGGGTGACGGAGCAGGCCGATCCAGACCGTCGGCGGCGCGAAGAACTTGGTCACGTGGTGGCGCTCGATCGCCTCCAGCACCGTCGCCGGGTCGGGCGCGGGCAGGATCACGCTCGACGTCCCGAGCTGGACGTCCGGACCGAGGAACACGTGCTGCTGGGCGACGTGGAACAGCGGCAGCGCGTGCAGCTCGACGTCGTCGGACTGCATCTCGCCGTCGATGATGCAGGTCGAGTAGTTGGCGATCAGCGCTTCGTGCGACAACATCGCGCCCTTCGGCCGCGACTCGGTTCCCGAGGTGTACATCACCTGGGCCGGGGCATCGGACGCGATCACGATCCCGGGATCGCCGGGGTCCGGGTCACTGAGCGTGCCGGTCAGGACCGAGAACCGCTCCCAGCCGTCGGAGGCCTCGTCGCGGCCGTTGCTGCCGAGCACTGCGCGCACCCGCAGGGCGGGGGCGACGTCGGCCGCGCGGATCGCGTCCTCGGCCGTACCGACCAGCTCGTCCTGGACGAGCAGGCCGATCGCTCCCGAGTGGTGCAGGACGTAGCCGACCTCGCCGCCGCCGAGCATGAAGTTGACCGGCACCAGCACGGCGCCGGCCTTCGCCACCCCGAAGATCGCCTGCACGTAGGGGAGGCCGTTGCGGGCGAGCAGCGCGACGCGGTCGCCGGGCCGCACGCCGCGCTCGATCAGCGCGTGAGCGATCCGGTTGGCGTCGGCGTTCAGCTCGTGGAACGTCCGCTGCCGGCACGGCTCGAGCCGAGGGTCGCAGTCGTCGAGCGCGGCCATCCGCCCGGGGAACCGCTGGGCGGTGCGGTGGAGCAGATCGCCGAGCGACTGGCGCCGGGCCCGAGCGACGCTGAGATCCGAGGGCTCCATGTGGACGATCTTCGCACGCGGCTGATCCGATGCCCAGGGAACCGGCGAATCCGCGGCCCGGCTCGACGGCTTGACCGGGTGGCTACCCTTCGTCGGTGGCCGATTGGCGCTACGAAGAGCACTTGCGCGCGCCGGCCGGGAAGGACCGGCTACCCGCGAACGGCCACGATGGCGTGGCCGGCGGCGCCGCGTGCGGTGATCTGGTCCGGATCGTCGTCGCCGTCGATCGTGACCGGATCTCCGGCGTCGGCTTTGTGGCCGAGGGTTGCGGCGCGCTCACGGTCTGCGCGTCGGTCGCCTGCGAGCTGGCCGAGGACGCGACCATCCGCGACGCCGCGCGGATCTCGGTGGCGCGGGTCTGCGAGGAGCTCGGGGGGCTGCATCCGGGCAAGATGCACGCCGTCGAGCTGGTCGTCGACGCCTTCCACCGAGCCCTGGGCACGGCCGTCGCGCGCGATGCGTCGGCCGGCGACGGCGCGGACAACGTCCCACCCACCCGGACGCTGGTTGCGACCAGCGGCGGGGTCGACAGCGCGGTGGCGGCGCTGAAGGCCGGACCGGACGCCGTCTGCGTGACCTTGGAGCTGTGGCGCGACCCGGCCAACGACGCGGAGTCGTCCTGCTGCTCGCACAGCGCCGTCCGGCGCGCCCGCGACGTCGCGCACGACATGGGCCTGCCGCACCTGACCCTGGACCTGCGCGAGGAGTTTCGCGACGGCGTGGTCACCCCGTGGATCGAGGAGCACCGGCAGGGACTGACGCCGAACCCGTGCGTGCGCTGCAACGGCAACGTCCGGCTCGACGCGATGCTCGACCTGGCCGACCGGATCGGCTGCGCGACGCTGACCACGGGGCACTACGCGCGGACCACCGACGACGGCCTGCTGCGGCTCGCCGTCGACCCGCGCAAGGACCAGGCGTACATGCTCAGCGGCCTGCGGCCGGAGTCGATCGCGCGGATGCGGTTCCCGCTCGGCGGGCTGACCAAGCCGGACGTCCGGCGGATCGCCGAGGAGGCAGGGTTGCTGGTCGCCAGGACGCCCGACAGTCAGGACCTCTGCTTCCTCGCCGGGACCGGACAGTCGGCCTTCCTGGAGCGGCACGGCGGACTCGAGGCCGCGCCGGGACCGGTCCACGACGCCGAGACGGGGGAGACGATCGGCGAGCACCAGGGCGCGCACCTCTACACGCTCGGGCAGCGCCGCGGGCTGGGCGTCGCGGCCGGCGAGCCGCGCTACGTGGTGGCGACCGACGTGGCGACGAACGTGGTCACGGTCGGCACCAAGGATCGCCTGATGACCGATCAGGTCACGCTCCGCGACGTCGTCCTGCACCGCGAGCCGTGGCGGGTCGACGGGGTCAAGCTGCGCTACCGCCAGCAGCCCCGCCGCGCCCGCGTCCTCTCGGCACCCGATCCCGGCAGCACCGGTCCGGGCACCGTGGTGCTCGAAGAGCCCCTGCTCAAGGCCGCCCCCGGCCAGACCGCGATGCTGCTCGACGGCGACGTGGTGGTGGGGACGGGGACGTTGGCGTAGCGGCACCCTGATCCCGCGCGCAGGCACCACGTGCCTGCGCGCGGTCGAGGATCAGGCGCCGGTCACCGCCACGGGGTCGCCGACGTCCGGGTCGGCATCCAGCAGGCGCTGGAATAGCGTGGCGGTCTGGACGAGCTCCTCGAGGCGTTCGGCCTCGGTCTCCTTCTTCGTCCGCATGCCGACCCCCTCGATGGTGAGGCCCGGGACGGTCGCTCGGCCGAGTGCGAGCAGGCGAACCCTTCGCAGTCGTGAGGAGACGATCAGCACCGTCGAGGGCTGGTCCGACCCGACGAGCCGTATCAGCGCGTCGACCAGCGTGGTCTCGATCTGTCGCTTGTCGGCGCCTTCGGGCGGCGCCGACTCGACCACGACGCGCGTGGCGATCAGCTCTCCGTCGTCCACGGCCCGGTTGAACGCGGCTTCGACCGGGTCGTCCGTCGCCCGGCCACGGAGCACGATCGCGGCGTCGTAGACGCGCCGCGTGGGCATCAGATCGTCGACGAGCCCGAGGGTCCGCGCTGTCTGCCCGATGGCGGCGCTGTGCCGTCGTCCTGCGAGGCCTGTGAGGTCGAACGACCTCGCATCCCGGAGCGCGCGGACCAGCCCGGCATGATCAGGGCCGTCGCCATCGCCGGTTTGCTCGAGACCGGCCACCTGCCGCAAGGACGGATGCTTGAGCCAGTCGGCGAGGAAACGGTCGAGCTCGTTCTCGGCGGTCAGGCGTCGCACCGCGGCGTCGTCCCCGTAGATCTCGTCGAACGCCCGCGGACGAGACTCGATCAGCGAGTCGTTGAGCAATTCCCGGGCATGGGCGATCTTCGTGAGCTGTCGGGATGACTTCGCTGTATCGCCTCCGCCGAGGCGGCCTTCCGCCTTGAATCGCGCGGCGAGGGCGCGGACCTCGAGCTCGGTCGCCCGCGCGAGATGAGCTTGTCGCACCGCGGGATCGACTTCGAAGCGCTGGGCCTCGAGGTAGTGGGTGAACGCTTCGCCGGCATCGCACGGCGCTACCAGGATGCCGTGGCCGGCTCCGTAGTGGGCACGGCGTGCGTCGCCGACCGACCGGTAGCTCGCGCGAGCCTTGACGAGGTAGTCCTTCGCCTGCGCCTGATCGCGAGAGCGGCGTGCGACGGCCATCGCAACGGCGGCGACGTTGTACTGCGCGCGCATCGCTTCGTCGCGGAGATCCGGACGGTCCGCGATCAGAGCCGCTTCATCCACGAGATCCTCGTACGCCTCAACGGTCTGCGGCACGACGCTGTCGTCAGGCGCATGCTTCGCCAGCTTCGACCGAATCAGAGCGTTCATCCGTCGTGCGTGTCCCGCGCGGTCCGCCTCGCCCGCGGCAAGGTAGATCTCGACGGCTTCCTGGGTGTCGTCGGCCGAGACCTCGTAGTCTCGCCGCGTCGCGTTCGGGTTCCGGTACGCGCCCCGTGCCTTGAGGACCAAGGCGGATCCGAAGCCCCGGGCCGGTATCGCTCTCGGATCGTCGAGCTTCCGGAAGCGATTGACGGCCTCGGTGGCAAGCTCCGTCGCTCGGTCGTTGTTTCCGCCGAACTCGAGGAGGGCCGCCGACTTCGCCAGCCACGCCCCCACCACTGCGGGGTCCGCGTCCTTCGGCCGCAACGGCGAGTCCTCGCGCATCGCGGTGTCGGCGATCGATTCGAGGTGATCGCGGTCCGCTTCGGCCTCGAGCGCGGCGATCGCCGCCGGCGAACCCAGCACCGTGTCGAAGGCCGCACGCTCGCGTTCCGTGTCAACCCGCTCGGACAGCGCGGCTCGGACGCCGGCGAGCATCAACCGATGAATCCGTCCGTGGACGGCCCCGTCGGGGATCTGGACGATCCCGTACTCAGCCAGGAGGCGAAACTCGTCAGCGGTCCCGATCTCCGGAGACACGGGAACGCGATCGGGCGGCAACCAGGCGAGACACCGGAGCACCGGCTCGACCTCGGGCGACAGCGCGATGGCGGACGTGGCGAGGGCGGCTACGCCGTGCAGCGCCTTGCCGTGGCTCCTCCCGACGGACGCGCGCAGCAGTGCGTCGATGCGAGACGTCCGTTGCTCGGGCCGTGCGTTTGTGATGAATGCCCAGAACGCGGTGAGCGTGACAGCGGCGTCACCGATCAGCGCGCTGATCGCCTCCCGGGTCGCAGCGTCCGGGACCACGGCCTCGAGCCGAGCGGAGATCTCGTTCGAGCTGATTCCGTCGAGCTCGACGGTGTGATGCTTTCCGACCACCAAGCTCCAGTCGCTGTTCGTGGTGGTGATCAGCACGAGCTGCTCGTGCTTCGGGTTCGGCGTCGGGAGAAACCGCTCGATCTGCTCGGGGTCCCCGTCGGCGTTGTCGACGACCAGACACCACGGAGACGATGTGTCCGCCAGCAGTTCGGGAATGATCGCCGCGTAGCCCTTGATGTCCGTCGCGTCCAGATCTCCAGGGGCGATGCCGCGCTCGGATGCCGCGATCAGAGCGAACGAGGCTCGGATCGCGCTGAGTGATGATCCGTCCACGACGATTACGGCGCTTGCGTGGTGATCCCGGGCAGCGTGGAGCGCGGAGGTGGTCTTTCCGACCCCTGACTTGCCGTGCAACACGATCGTTCCGCGGCGATCGGCGAGCGCCTTCACGCTCGCCTTCTGACCCTCGAACAGCTCGGCCACGCGGCCGAGGTTCGGGACGTGACGCGGAAGGTAGGCGTAGGGGAGGGGGACGTAGCGCGGACGCTCGGCCGCGGGAAGCAGGCAGGTCTCGACGTCGACGAGCACCACCGTGCGGCCGTGGCGGACGGCGTCGGTCAGGAACGTCGAGGCGCGTTGCCGCGACGACTCGAACTCGTGAGGTTCCCCCGATGTCGACACCAAGGCGTCGGAGGGATCGATCGCCACGATCTCGCGCTCGAGCCGCCGACACAGTTCGTGGTCGGCCGTCGTGACGCCGTTGACCGGCGTATGGTCCCCGAGCTCGGTAGCTCCCGCCGGGACGAACAGCACCATTGCGTGGTTCGCGGCACCGGCTGTCTGACGTTCGGCTACCGCGATGACCGGACGGCAGTGCATCCGGACGCCTAGCGCTGCCACGAGGACGGCGGCGTCGATGCAGGTCGCGGCCTTGCTGTTCTGGCACGCGAGCGGCGACCGGATCTGCTGACGGTAGTACCCGGTACGCGTACTGACCTCGCCACTGGCCTCCCAGACCTTCGTCCACTTCTTGGCTTTCAAGCCCTCATAGACATGAACCGCCAGGTCGTCGTCGGAGAGCCCCGGGTCGGGCTCGACGAAGTCGAACGACTGCAGCGCGTCAGCGTGCGCGTAGCCTGCGAGCTTCGCGTATGTCTCGGCGGCGCGTGCAGTTTGCCGGACGTCCTGGAAGGGGGCACGCTCCCAGAGCGGCCACGAATCTGCTTGTGTCATGTTCTGCGGTGAGGGGTCGGAGTCAGGGCCGGGGGCGCCGGCTCAGGGTCGAGAAGGTGGCGAGCGACGCCGGCGCGCTCTCCGTCGGCACGTCGGTCGGCACGCCGTAGACTGCGAGCAGGTCGGACACCAGCGGCGCTTGGTCCTCGGCCTGTGCCGTGGCGGCGGCGATCAGCGCCGAGAGAACGCGCTCACGGTCTTCGACGGCGCTGCCGTCGACGAGGCCGTTCGCGGCGACGAAGGCCATGGCAGCACGCTGGACGGCCTCTTGCTCGGAGGCGGCAAGCGCAGCCAGGTGGACAAGACTGCGCCACGAGCCGTCCTGACTGAGGTTTCGGTGGATCCGCTCCAGCGCCAGTTGCACCAGCGAGTTGGCTTCCTGCTCGGCGTCTTCGAGCGTGAGGCGGATCAGGTCGAGGTCTGGACCATCGTTTCCACGTACGCCGGTTTCATCACGAGCCGCGTTCCAGATCGATGCAACGCTCCGGAGAACCTCGGCAGCATGGGGGTCGACCCCGGATTCCAGCCCGCCGACGGTCACGGACGTTACGGGCAACCACCGAGCGGGACGATCTGCGCTCCCTTGCGACCACGAAGGATCGTCGTGCTCGTCGTCGCTCGATCCTGGATCACGAGGGAAGAGCACCTCGTTCGGCGTGGAAGGTGGCGCGATGAGCACGGACATCAGCTCCCAGAGCCTCGGGTCGCTGACGTCCACGGATGAGCAGCTGCTCTTTGTGACACGCACCCACGTACGGCCGACGCGGGACGCGCCACGAGAAGCAGCGAATGGTGTCAAGGCGATTCCGGCATCAGGGCCGCCTAGGAGCGCGACGACGACTTCCGTCGGGGTGAGCTCGGCGACGCACGCCACGGCGTCGAGCGACAGGGTCACGTCGAGGTCCGACACCGCGAAGTTGTCGTAGCCGGACCGGGTCGGGGTCAGCGCGCGAATCTTGGCGGCGACCGTTGCCAAGTCCCGGCAGGTGTCTGCGAGGTGCGCCGCGTCGACCGCATCGAGCCGAGACCACAGCGGCCCGACCGACGTGCTGGATTCCAGTCTGGACTGCTCGAGCACGGGCCAGCGCTCGGCCGGCGCAACCCCACTGCTGGTGAAGTCCTCGTCGCTCCACAGCGGCATCCGGGAAATGTCGACCAGATCCGTCAGAACACCGGGCGGTAGCCCTCGCGCCTCGCCGCCCGCTGCGTCGACGGCGTCGCGCGGGGAAAACACCGGCCGGGCCAACTGCGCGATGCTGCGTCGACGCGGACCGGCCCTCCAGGTCAGCAGTGGGTCCGAGGAGGGGATCTGACTCCCATCGACCGGACCGGGGCGCTGGATCAACCGCACCCGGTTCTTCTCGATGGCGAGCGCGGTCAACAGCCGGTGCAGGGTGCACCCGTGAAGATTGCTCGGCGGACGCTGGCCGATCAGCGTGATCGGAGCGCCGCCGGTGAGCGCAGGATGCTCGCGCTCTCGCGTCCTCCAGATCTCGCGGAAGCGCGAGATCGTGTCGACCGAGGGATCCTCTGCCGCCTCTCGCTCGATCTCCAGCACCGCTTGGACCAGTTCCCGATCAGCCGCGAGCGCTCTCGCGTGCTCGACGAGCTCGCCGTGGACGAAGCGTTCGTGCTGGCCACCCTCGAGCGCCATGAGCAAGAGGTCGATGAACGCCCCATCGCCCATGCCGACGACGGTGCGAGCCGGGGATCCGCCAGCCGGCTGCGTGTGCGCCGTCGGCGAGCGCATGCCGTCCCGCCAGTAGCTCCGCGAGCCGGTAACGCCCGGCCCGCGCCGTTCGGGGAGGAACCCCGTAGCCACTACCACCAAGTCGAACGCCGGCTCGGCCGCGGGCGTCGGATGGCCGGCGTTCGGTTTCGCGAGGTCCTCGATCGGGCTAACCAGGACCTTGACGGCGTCGTTGGACTCTGAAAGCTCCCAGACGATGTGCTGCGGGTACCACGCGATCGTGGCTTCGTCCGGGGAGTCGGACGAACCTGCGGCGTGTGACGCGAACTCCCGTACCAGCCCGAGGCGTACGTCCGCGGCCGGACCAGCCGACCAGTTCATGGTCGGGAGACCCGCATCCTCGCGATCCCACCCGGGGCTCGGCCAGGCGAGGAGGTGGGGGTGCAGGTGGCGGTCGCGTGACCACCGCTGGGCGCTGATTGGCTCCTCGTGCTCGTCGAAGACCGTGACCTCGGCACCCCACTGCTGGGCGGCGACCGCAAAGGTGGCACCGCCCGCGCCCGCGCCGACGACTGCGATCGCTGGAGCTCGGTCCGGGGGAAAGCCGCCGTGGCTCTTCAAGGCCCAAGCGAGGTTGAAAGCTCGGGTTTGCTGGGCCGCGATCGTGACGTACTGCTCGTGTAGTCCCCCGAGCATGAAAACGCGGCGGTACGGCGTGTCGTCTAGACGCTTCGCACGAGCGCAGCGTAGGACGAAGCCCGCCCAGTCCTTGCTGTGTATTCGGGACCTCGAAGGGCGGTCGGAAGCGGCCATCGCGACGACAGTATACGAAGCACGCGTGTCTTGGATGTGGGTGTTCCCGGACGTGTTGTCGCCGACGGAGCGCGCGTGACGCCGTCCGGCGGACGGCGAGGTGCGAAGGAACCCGTCCTAAAGCCCGAGGTGCAGTCTCAGCGCCGCGTCGAGGTCGCGACCGAGGTCGCTCGGCAGGCGGCCGATCGCCGGGCCGATGCGCTCCACGGCGATCGTCCGGACCTGCTCGGCCTGCGCCTTCGAGTCCACGGGCAGGCCGCTGGCGTCGGACGGGAGCAGCACCTGGAACGGGTAGACCCGGGAGACGTTGCTGGTGACCGGCACGACCGTGATCACCCCACGGCCGACCCGGGCCGC
>JADMKN010000189.1 GCA_015478825.1 Patulibacter sp.
AGATGGCGCAGGGCGCCAAGCCCGGCGAGGGCGGCCAGCTGATGGCCCAGAAGGTCTACCCGTGGGTGGCCAGCACCCGGCACTCCACGCCCGGCGTCGGCCTGATCTCGCCGCCGCCGCACCACGACATCTACTCGATCGAGGACCTCAAGCAGCTGATCTACGACCTGCGCTGCGGCAACCCGACCGCGTCGGTCTCGGTCAAGCTCGTGGCCGAGGTCGGCGTCGGCACGATCGCTTCGGGCGTCGCCAAGGCCGGATCGGACCACATCGTGATCGCCGGTCACGACGGCGGCACCGGCGCGTCGCCGCTCAGCTCGATCGTCTCGGCTGGCGTGCCGTGGGAGATCGGCCTGGCGGAGACCCAGCAGACGCTGCTGCTCAACGACCTGCGCTCGCGGGTCCGCGTGCAGACCGACGGGCAGCTCAAGACCGGTCGCGACGTGGTGATCGCGGCGCTGCTCGGCGCCGACGAGTTCGGCTTCTCGACCGCTCCGCTGATCGCGACCGGCTGCATCATGATGCGCGCCTGCCACCTCAACACGTGCCCGGTCGGCATCGCGACGCAGAACCCCGAGCTGCGGAAGCGGTTCAAGGGGACGCCCGAGCACGTCGTCAACTACTTCCTGCTCGTCGCGGAGGAGATCCGCGAGATCATGGCCCAGCTCGGCGCGCGCACGCTCGACGAGCTGATCGGCCGGGTCGAGCTGCTGAAGACCGACGAGGCGATCGACCACTGGAAGGCCCGCGGGGTCGACCTCTCGCAGCTCTTCCACCGGCCCGAGGTGGCGCCGGGCACGACGCTCCACGGGATCGCGCCGCAGATCGACGGGCACCTCGACGACCACCTCGACTGGCAGCTCCTGCCGCAGGTCGAAGCGGCCGTCGAGCGCCGCGAGCCGACCGAGATCAGCGCCCGGGTGCGCAACATCGACCGGTGCGTCGGCGGCGTGCTGAGCTCGCAGATCGCCCAGCGGCACGGGGCGGGCGGACTCGCCGAAGGCACGCTGAAGGTCAACTTCACCGGCTCGGCGGGGCAGAGCTTCGGCGGCTGGCTGGCGGCCGGCGTCGAGTTCTCGCTGGTCGGCGACGCCAACGACTACACCGGCAAGGGCCTGTCCGGCGGCGTGGTCTCCGTGCGGCCCTCGCCCGACGTCTCGTTCGTCGCCGAGGAGCAGCAGATCGTCGGCAACACGGTGCTCTACGGGGCGACCAAGGGCCGGGCGTTCTTCCGCGGCCGGGCCGGCGAGCGGTTCGCCGTCCGCAACTCGGGGGCGAGCGCCGTCGTCGAGGGCGTCGGCGACCACGGCTGCGAGTACATGACCGGCGGGCGCGTGGTGATCCTCGGACCGGTCGGCCGCAACTTCGCGGCGGGCATGTCGGGCGGCTTCGCCTACGTCTTCGACGAGAACCACAGCTTCCGCCAGAACGTCAACCCGACGATGCTCGACCAGCTCGAGCAGCTCGACGAGGCCGACCTGATCGAGCTCCGCGACCTGGTCGCCGAGCACGGCGAGCGGACCGGATCGACCGTCGCGGCCCGGGTCCTGGCCGACTGGGAACGGACCAAGACGCAGTTCGTCAAGGTCTACCCGGCCGACTACAAGCGCGTGCTCGAGCAGCTCGCACGCGAGGAGGCCGCCGTCGGAGCGCGCGCGGTGGCAACGGAGACCGTAGGGGCTCCCCAGACGATCGAAGAGGGCAACTGATGGGCAAGCTCGGCGGATTCCTCGAGATCCAGCGGTCCCCCGTCAAGTGGGACGACCCGGCGCGGCGCGCCGGCAACTACCGGGAGTTCATCCTCGACCGCCCGGTCGAGGAGATCCAGCAGCAGGGCGCGCGGTGCATGAGCTGCGGCGTGCCGTTCTGCCACAACGGCTGCCCGCTCGGCAACCTGATCCCCGACTGGAACGACCTGGTCTACACCGGGCGCTGGCGCGAGGCGATCGACCAGCTCCACGCGACCAACAACTTCCCGGAGTTCACCGGTCGCGTCTGCCCGGCGCCGTGCGAGGCGTCGTGCGTGCTCGAGATCAACGAGGGCGACGCGGTCACGATCAAGCAGATCGAGAACACGATCATCGACCGGGCCTGGGACGAGGGCTGGGTCACGGCCGTGCCGCCGGCCCACGAGAGCGGCCAGCGGGTCGCCGTCATCGGCTCCGGCCCGGCCGGGATGGCCGCCGCCCAGCAGCTCCGTCGCGCCGGTCACGGCGTCGTGCTGTTCGAGCGCGACGAGGCCGCCGGCGGCCTGATCCGCTTCGGCGTGCCGGACTTCAAGATCGAGAAGCACGTCGTCGAGCGTCGCGTCCAGCAGCTCGTCGCCGAGGGCGTCGAGCTGCGCTGCGGCGTCGAGGTCGGCGTCGACGTGACGATCGCCGAGCTGAAGGCCGAGTTCGACGCGGTGATCCTGGCGATCGGCTCGCGCGTGCCGCGCGACCTGCCGGTCGAGGGCCGCCAGCTCCAGGGCGTGCACTTCGCGATGGAGTACCTGTACGAGCGGACCCGCTGGGCCCAGGACGACCAGGGCGTGCCGCACCAGGCGCCGCGTCCCGAGTCCCGGGGGATCAGCGCCCGTGGCAAGCACGTGGTCGTGATCGGCGGCGGCGACACCGGGGCCGACTGCGTCGCGCAGTCGATCCGCGAGGAGGCCGCGTCGGTGGTCCAGGTCGAGCTGCTGCCCGAGCCGCCGACCAACCGCCCCGACGACCGTACGCCGTGGCCGCTGTGGCCGGCGAAGTTCCGCCTCAGCTACGCGATGGAGGAGGCCCGCGCGCTCGGTCGGGGCGTCCAGAACTTCTCGGTCGCGACGCTCGGCCTCGAGGGCGACGACCAGGGCCGCGTCGCGACGCTGCGCTACGCCCAGGCCGCGCCGGCTCCGCCGTTCCAGGCGATCGAGGGCACGGAGCGCGAGCAGCCCGCCGAGCTGGTGCTGCTGGCGATGGGCTTCCTGCACCCCGAGGCGCAGCTGATCGACGGACTCGGGCTCGACAAGGACCAGCGCGGCAACGTCAAGGCGGGCACCTACACGACGTCCGACCCCGCGGTCTTCGCCGCCGGCGACTGCCGTCGCGGCCAGTCGCTGATCGTCTGGGCGATCAACGAGGGCCGGCAGTGCGCCCGGATGGTCGACCGCTTCCTCGGCGAGCAGGCCGGACGCGACGTCCGCCCTGCCGCGCTCGCGGGGATCTAGCGATCCGTTTCGGGGCGGTCGCTCGGCGCGGGCCGGCCGGCCGTCCCCGAAATCGGGTCTAATGCACCCATGACCGTCGACGGCCAGGAGTCGGTGGCCGTCGACGGACGTCGCGGCCGCCCCACGGGCAAGCGCGAGCAGACCAAGGCCGCCAACCGCGACGAGATCCGCGCGGCCGCGATCGCCGCGTTCACCGAGCTCGGCTTCGGCGCGACGACGGTTCGCGACATCGTGCGGCGGACGGGCCTCGCGTCGGGGACCTTCTACAACTACTACGCCGACAAGCACGTGATCCTCACCGAGCTGGTCGGCGAGCACGTGGCCGAAGCGGGGGCCCGGATGGCGTCGGCGCGGGCCGCCGCCAGGACCCCGCGCGAGGCGATCGAGCGGGGCGCCGTCGCGTACTTCCGGCTGCTGATGGAGTCGCCGGAGATGCTGGCGATGTACCGCCGCAACGCGGGCACGATCCGCGCCTACGCCTCCGGCGACCTCGTCGACGGGATCATCGACAGCCTGCGCACGGACCTCGAGCGGCTGCTCGCGGAGCGCGGCACCGAGGACCTCGACACCGGGCTGCTCGCCGCCGGCGTGATCGGGGCGGGGATGGAGATCGCGATGCGGTTCGCCGAATCGGAGGGCGCCGATCCGGAGCGGGCGATCGCCGCCCTGCAGGCGCTGGTCGTCGACGGCCTGCTCGGCGAGGCCGGGCCGGGGATCGCGGGCCCCACGGGGTAGAATCGGCGACGTGTTCTGTCGCCATGGCCGCCGGGAAGAGAACTGCGTGGTCTGCGCCAAGGAGCAGCGCCGGAAGGCCGCGCGCAGCGCGGTCGGCAAGGGCGGGATCATCAGCGCCCGGTCGGCCGGCAGCGCCCGCGGCGCGTCACGCTCGGCGGCCTCGAGCGTGCGCAAGACCAAGGTCACCACCGCCACGGGCTCCGGGTCGGGCCGCACGATGCGCGTCAAGCGGGCCACCCGCCACGCCGGCGACGGCTGGTCCCACGAGCTGCTGCCCGGGCTCCGGTCGAGCTTGGAAGCCCGCGGGCTGATCACCGAGATCGCCCGCGCCCACGCGCGCCTCGGCCGCCTGCAGACCGACCCGCCCGGCCCGTACGCCACCGTCCGCGCGCTCGCCGCGGGGGACGAGCAGGATCGCGAGCAGGCCACATGGCTGCTCTTCCAGATCGCCTACTACGGTCCGCTCGAGGGCAGCGAGCCGTTCGCGACGATCGACGAGCTGCTCGTCCGCTGGGACGATCCGCTGCCGGACGCCGCCGCGCTCGAGGCCGCCAAGGTCGGCCCCCGGGGCGCGCACGCCGCCGACCGCGGGACGACGACGCTGCGGGCCTACCGCGAGTGGGCGACGAAGGCGGGCGGGCAGCTCCAGGGCCTCGGGACCGGCGGTCCCGACCCCGCGCGCCGATTCGACGCGGCGTTCCGGGCGCTGGCGCTGCCGGGCCTGAACCGCGACGCGCGCTTCGAGTTCCTGGTCACGCTCGGCTGCTTCGCGCTGCTCGACGTCGCGCCCTGGTCGCTGCTGCTGGACGCGAGCCGCAGCGGGCGGGATCCGCTGTCCGTCGCCGCGAAGCGGGCCTTCCTGACCGGCGATGCGGTGCTGCTGCAGCGGCGCTTCGGCGCGTTCGTCCGGGCGCTCGGCGTCCCGGTCGCCGCCTGCGACCTGGGCTTCCTCAACTGGGAACTGGGCCCCGGCCCGACGGCGCCCCGCGGCTACCTCGAGGCCGGAGTGCCGGTTGATCCGGACCCGGCCGAGGTCGCCCGCTTCACCACCGCCCTCGGGCTCGAGACGGCCGGCGACGCCACCGAGCCCGACGACGAGTAGCCCCGCTGCCGGTCCTGGGAGACCGGCGCGAGGTCGGTCGATCGTCGGTGGTCGGGGAGGACGTGGACCGCTAGATTCAGGGGCGTTCGCATGTCTGAATCGTCCCGCGCCCCCTCCGCTCCCGTTCCGCGGCCGGGCTCCGACCGACGACACAGACGATCGGTCGGCGGCGCCCAGGGCGGCGCCGGGACGCTCGAGCAGGCGCTCCGCGACCACCACGAGCTGATGCTGCGGCGGGCGCGGCGCCTGTCGCTCTGCGAGGACGACGCCCACGATGCCGTGCAGGCCGCCGCCGAGCGCTACCTTCGCTACCACCAACGGGTCGATCCCGAGACCGTCACGGGCTGGCTGGTCACCGTCACCCGCAACGAAGCCCTACGGATCCGCAACGGCCGCGTACGGATCGAGGGGCCCGATCCGGACGAGCACCAGCTACCGCACCACGGAGAGTCGCCGGCCGAGCTCGCCGAGCGCGGCGAGGCGCTCGATCTGGCCCGCGAGGCGCTCGCCGCCCTCAAGCCCCAGGAGCGCCAGGCGCTGATCCTCCAAGCCGAGGGGCACAGCTACGACGAGATCGCCGACCGCCTCGACTGGACGCGGACGCGCGTCAACCGCAACATCACCGAAGGCCGGGCGCGGCTGCGCGACCAGGTCCGTGGGATCGCGGCCGGCGAGGGCTGCGCCCGGGCCAAGCCGCGGATCGAGCGGCTGGTCCGCGGAGAGGCGTCCGCCGACGACCTGATCGCGCTGCGCCCGCACCTGCGCCGCTGCATCAGCTGCCGTGCTCGCCTCCGCCGGGCCCGCGGCAGCCACTGGGTCGCCGTGCCACCCGTGCTGCTCGGCTGGCTGCCGTGGGTCGGCCGGCTCGGCGGGGCCCCTCCCACGCGCACCCGGGTCGGCACGCTGGTCGCCGACCGGATCGCCACGCTGCTCCCCGCCACCGGCAATGTGGTCAGCGAAGCCGGCCTCGCCGTCACCGCCGGCGTCGCCGCCACCGCGCTCGCCGCCGGAACGATCGCCGTCACGAACGAGCGTCCGACCGACCGACCGCGGCCCGTCACCCCGTCGACGCACCGCGCCCAGGCCGACCCCGGCCTGCTCACCGCCGGCGCCACGCCGAGCTTCCGCGCGCCGTCCACGGCGGCGACCGCGGCTTCAGCCGGCGCCGGAGCGACGGCGACGGCCACGCCGAAACGGCAGCCGCGCCGCGACCGTTCGACCGCACCCCGACCCGCAGAGCCGCCGGCCGGAGCGACCGCCCAACGCGAGTTCGGTCCCGAGACGGCCCCCGCGTCCGGCGCGCGCACCCCCGCGACCTCCGGCGGCTCGGCCGGAGCCGGCGCGGTCCCGAAGGCGTCGAATGCCGCGAATAGCAGGGGCTCTGCGGAACGCGAGTTCGGGATCGAGCCGTAGGCGCCCAAACCCCGGCCACGACAGACGATCCGGGCCGTCGAGCCCCCGCCCGCTCCGTCCGCACCACCCCCTAGCGTGTAGCCCATCGTGGACCTCGTCTTCATCAATCCCCAGGACGCCATCCGGGTGATCTCCGAATCCGTCGGCCGGGAAGCCCGCCGGCAACTCGTCGGCGAGGTCGTCCGCGCGTGGGTCGACGAGATCCCGGAGCCCGAGCTGGTCGGCCAGTACGCCAAGACGCTCGCGGACCTCGACGAGGACGACCTCTCGATGCTTGCCGCCTGGCACGCCTCGCTCGAGGTCGGCCAGCCGATCGCCAACCGCGAGTTCCTCGTCCGCGTCTTCCCGGCGCTCGGCGAGCACCGCCGCGAGGCGATGAAGATCGCCGCCGGATTCCGCGGCGAGGACGCTTTCGACGCCGGCGTTGGCGAGGAGCAGGCGCTCCGCGCGATCCTCCCGCACCTCTCGACCGAGAGCGCCACCCTGATCGTCCAGGAAGCGGTCGAGCTGTACTGCTGGGACCGCCTCGGATCGGAAAACTGAGACGTCCGCAGGCAACGCGTGACTGCCTGAACCCCGGACCTCAGCCTTCCAATTGCCGCTGCAGGATGTCGTAGCGGCCGACGCCTTCGCGGCCGTTCATCCGCCAGCGGAAGAACGCCATGTCCAGCCGGAGCCGGCCGAGCGCCAGCGTCGTGCCGGCGATCGCCTCGCCGGTCGCCGTCCAGACCGGCCCCTCGTCGCTCTCCCACAGCTCGATCGTCGCGTCGATCTGGCGACCGCTCTCGTCCATCGTGGTCGAGATCCGGGGGTCGGGGGTCGACACCGCCTCCGGATCCGCGTCGCCGTCCGGGCCGCCCGCGACGACCCTGGCGTCGTCCTCGTCCTCGTCCTCGCCCGCGTCGAGCTCCGGCCGCGGGACCCGCGAGACGCTGGCCCAGCTGACCTCGTCGGCGTGCGACTCGACGCCGTCGGGCCGCATCGCGCTGACGTTGAACGCGACGTCGCCGTCGAACCAGCCGGTGATCGTCCGGGTGACGGTCAGCCGTGACCAGTCCGGAGCGCCCCACTGGTGGCCGCGCTGCCCCAGGCCGTCGATCGCGATCCGGCGGCTGCCGCCGGGACCGTCGACGGTCACGTGGCCGGTGACGCGACACGGCTGCTCGTAGCCCTCCAGACCGCCCCAGCGGGCGGTCTCGTGCGACGGGTCGAGCCGGAACGGCGGGCCGGCCGCGTCGAAGCGGAGCTCCAGCTCGCCGGCGTCCGCCGCGGCGCTGACCGTCCAGCGCTCGTGGGGCGTCACGACGGCGTGCTCGATCCCGGCGACCCGCAGCTCGCCGTACGACTCCGGCGCGCCGTCGACCGCGACCCCGCCCTCGGCGGTGGTCACCGCGGGGACCCCGTCGACGAAGATCATCATCAAGCCGGACGCGGCGCCGTCGGCGAGGCCGAGCCGGATCGTGCCCTGCACGCCGCTCCGCTGGTCCGCGAAGACGCACGTCACCGCGTCGCTGAACGCCGGATCCTCCGACGTGTGGGGCCGTTCCAGGGCGGGATCGAGGGCCATGCGCCGATCATCGCATGCGGCCGCCGTTGGCACTGGTGTGCGCTTCGCGGCCTCCGGGTGGGCAAACCGCACACCAGGCGGCGAGCGGCGGCCCGCCCGCCGACCGCCGGCCGGGGCTACCGCGGGCCGTCGTCGAGACGCCGCGGCTCGTCGACGACGGATTCGCGCGCGGTGCCGTCGACGACGTCCCCGCCACGCTCCGCGGCGTGGCCCTCGATGTCGTCGGCCCGGCCGGGGGCGGGGGAGCCCCAGCCCGAGCGGGCCCGATTCGCCGCCCAGCCCGCGCCCCGGCTACCGACGATCACCGGCAGGCTGACCCGCCGCAGCACCAGGAACGCCAGCCCAGGGCGGACGACCGCGCGGACCGGCGGGAGCAGCAGCAGGGCGCCGAGCACGCCCGAGACCAGGCCGGGAACGAGCAGCAGCAGCCCGGCGACCACGATCAGGCCGCCGTCGAGCACCTGGCGGCCGAGGCGCTCGCCGGTCCGCGACGCCTCGGCGATCCGCCGCCACGCCATCGGCGCGCCGCGACGCAGCACGTTGGCGCCGGCGATCGCGCTGAGCAGCAGGAGCCCCGCCGTCGGGAGGGCGCCGATCAGGTCGGCCACGCGGACCGCGACCCAGATCTCGAGCACCGCGCCGAGGACCGCACCGAGCAAGAGCAGCAACGCCATCGATCTACGGTACGAGATGCCGGGGCCCGTCGGGGACCGACCGCCGATCGGATCCCGACGGGTGGGGCGATCCTCCGCCGTCTGTCACACTCGATGGATGGCCACGGTCGAAGACGTCGAAGCCGCGCTCGCCAACGTGATCGACCCGGAGCTCGGGTTGGACTTCGTCGAGCTCGGACTGATCTACGGCATCGAGATCAACGAATCCCACGTGCAGGTCACGTACTCGTTGACCACGCCGGGCTGTCCGATCGGTCCGCAGGTCGAGTCGCAGATCGAGGAGTTCGTCAGCGAGCTCGACGGGGTCGAGACGGTGGCGTCGGAGGTCACGTTCATCCCGCCGTGGACCCCCGAGAAGATGTCCGAGGACGCGAAGTTCGCGCTCGGCTTCTGATTTCCGACCCGCACGATCCTCTCGCGGGTCGAGCGATTCGGTCCCGTCGCGGAACCCCATCGGACCGCCGGTCCGAAACTGTCGGGCCCGGCTAGGGTTCTCACCCACGAGAGATGCTGCGCTTCGAACGTCACGCCCGCCCGACTTCCTGGCTCGTCGCGGCGGTGAGCGCCCTGCTGGTCGTCCCCGCCGTTCCGGCGGTCGCCGCCGCCGCGACCGATCCGGGGGCTCCGACCCCGGCCAGCGACGGCCCGCGGCTGACCGGCCGCTTGCTGGTCACCGTCCGCATCGCTGACGGGACGTCGACCGAGGTCGTCGACCAGCAGCTCGACGCCGTCGCCCGCCGCGCGGGAACCCGGGCGGTCACGCCCGACGGCACCCGCGGCGACGGGACCGCGACCGCGCCGGTGACCGCCGGGGACGCCGCGGCCCGCGAGCGCCTGATCGCCAAGCTGCGCCGCGATCCGTCGGTCGTCGAGATCGAGCCGGAACGGCAGGCCACGGTGCGCCGCGTGCCGAACGAGCCGGTCCTCCTCGATCAGGATCCGCTCGCCCCGCCGGGGATCCCTGCCGGTTGGTGGGCCCAGCGGATGCGCCTGCCCGAGGCGTGGGCGCTGGCCAGCGGCGCGAAGGCGACCGTCGCGGTGATCGACACCGGCTTCGACCTGGCGCACCCGCAGTTGAAGCCGATCGTCGAGCGGTCGATCGAGATCTCGGCGTCCGGCGACCTGCCCGGGTCCGCCCGGACCGACGAGATCGGCCACGGCACCCACGTCGCGTCGCTGGCGTGCTCGGCGTTCGACGACGCGGCCGGGACCGTCGGCGCCGGGGGCCGCTGCCGGCTGATCACGATCAAGAGCGATCTCTACGACAGCTCGGTGGCGAAGGCGATCACCCGGGCGACCGAGCTCGGCGCCGACGTGATCAGCATGAGCTTCGGGGTCGACGGCGCCGCGGACGCGCCGCGCGTGATCCGCGACGCGCTGCAGGACGCGGCCGACGAGGGCGTGGTGCTCGTCGCGGCGGGGGCCGACGCTCCGACCCAGGAGCAGGGCTATCCCGCCAACGTGCTGCAGCCGACCGGCAGCGGGGCGAAGCTCTCCCGGGGTCTCGGCCTCTCGGTGACCGCCGCCCTCTCCAACGGGGCCCGGGCCGGTTTCGCCGGCCGCGGCTCGCAGGTCAGCGTGGCCGGTTTCGGGGCGTTCGCGACGCTCGGCGGACCGCCCGGGATCCTCGGCGCGTTCCCGGCGGGCCGCGTCGCCTACGAGCAGCCGTCCGGCGACGGCAACGCGCCGGTCGCGGTCCGCACCCAGCTACGCGGCGACAACCGCTACGCCTACGAGGCCGGCACGTCGATGGCGACCCCGATGGTGGCCGGCGTGGCGGCGCTCGTGCGGCACGCCAACCCGTACCTCTCGGCGGCCGAGATCGTGCGCGTGATCAAGCAGTCCGCGTCCCGTTCCGGTGGTTGGAACGCCGACACGGGGTGGGGAGTGGTCGATGCGTTCGCCGCGGTGGACCGGGGCCGCAAGCTCGACCGTCGCGCGCCGGTGGTCAAGCTCCGGAGCCGTTCGCGCAGCGTCCGCTCGTCCCGCGTCTCGCTGGCGTGGACGGCATCCGACAAGAGCCCGAAGCCGCAGGTCGGCTCCGGCGTGCGCACGGTCGAGGTCTGGCGCAGCGTCGACGGGGCGAAGTTCCGCCGGGTCGGGTCGTCGACGAGCGGCTCGCTGCGCGTGTCGGTGCCCAAGGGTCGGGTGCGGTTCGCCGTGCGGGGCGTCGACCGGGCCGGCAACCGCGGCAAGATCGCGTCGCGCACCACCGTGGTGCTGCGGCGCTCCTGAGCCGCGCCGGGCGGCGGCCCCCGGGTCGTGACCGCGCTAGGCGCGCTCGGCGCTGGGGGCCGGCTCCCGCTGCTCGGTCCGCTTCCGCGCGAGCGTGTCGAGCTCGTCGATCGCGTCCGCGATCGCGTCGGCGATCAGCTTCAGGTCCGGGATCGCGTCGTGGTCGGCGATCAGCCCGAAGTTGATCGCCCCGTTGTAGGACATGATCGCGACGGCGAGCGCGTGGTCCTTCGGCAGGAAGGCGATCGGGAACGCCCGCACCATCTCGCGGCCCCGGAAGTACAGCGGGAACTGCGGGCCCGGCACGTTGGTCACCAGCAGGTTGAACAACCGCGTCGAGAACGTCAGGCGGGACGCCTGCGCCAGGATCGTCGGCGGCGCGAAGCTCTGGACGTTGGCGATCGTCTCGGCCCCGAGCGCCTGCTTGCTGTCCTTCAGGTCCTTCATCGCCTCACGGATGAACTCCATCCGCTCGACCGGATCCTCGAGGAAGACCGGCAGCGGGCCGCGCATCGCCGTCAGCCGGTTGCCGAGCTGGCCGTGCTGGTCCGCGGTGCGGATCGAGACGGGCACCAGCGCGCGCAGCTCCAGCCCCTGGGGACGGACCCCGCGACGCTCGAGCCAGGCCCGTAGCCCGCTCGTCACGACGGCCAGGACGACGTCGTTGACGGTGCCGCCGAACGCGTCCTTGATCCGCTTGAACGTCGCCAGGTCGCTCTCGACCGCGCGGTAGCGGCGGTGCGATCCGATCGTCACGTTGAGCGGCGTGGAGGGGGCGGGGTTGAGCAACGCCCAGGCCATCTCGCCGACGCCCTCGGTGACCTCCTTGGCCCGGGCCAGCGCCGCCTTCGGCCGGGCCAGCGCGTCGAGCGTCCGCGCCGCGCCGACCAGGCCGCTGCGGACCAGCCCGAGCGCGCCGTCGGTGAGCAGCTCCGTCGACGTCGGGACGGGACGGGCGCGCCACGCCTCGTCGGGGTGGGGGATCTCCATCGGCTCGGGGCCGAGGTCGAGCAGCGCCGTGCCGATGTCGATCCCGCTGAGACCGTCGATCAGCGCGTGATGGGTCTTCGAGATCAACGCCCAATGGTCGTTCTCCAGGCCCTCGATCACCCACAGCTCCCACAGCGGCTTGCTGCGGTCCAGGCGCTGGGAGAAGATCTGGGCCGTCGCCTCGCGGAGCTGCGTGCGGCGACCGGGGCACGGAAGCGCGGTGCGTCGGACGTGGTACTCGAGGTTGAACCCGGGGTCGTCGATCCAGACCGGGTTGCCGGTCTGCAGCGGCGCCGGCTCGAGCCGCTGGCGGTAGCGCGGCAGCAGGTGCAGGCGGCCGCGCACCGTGTCGAGCACCTCGTCGAACGGCGGGGGAGGACCCTCGAACACGATCAGGCCGCCGATGTGCATGTGCGAGGTGGGTCCCTCCTGGTGGAGGAACCCCGCGTCGACGGCGGTCAGCCGATCGGATTCGTGGTGCGCCATGCGTGTGGTTCTCGCTCGCGTCGCGGGCCGGGGGAGCCTCCACCCTACCCGCCCCGTCCGGAAACGGATAGCCATCCGGAGCGGCCGTCCGGCGGAAGGCCCTAAGCTCGAAGACGATGTCCACGGAGCCGCCCTCGCCGACGCCCGGACCGTCGGTTCGCGTCCTGCTGCTGACCGGGCTGGTGGTGGTGCTGATCGCGCTCGGCGCCGGCGCGCTGCTGGTGGTCGTCGGCAGCGACCGCTCGAGCACGGCCGGCGCGACGGACGCCGCACCGGTCTCGCTCGACCGCCAGCTCGCGCAGGCCGCGCGCCCCGACCGTGGGGTGCCGACGCCGACGGTCGATCGGTTCGACGCCGACCGCGCCCTGCGACTGGTGCGGATGCAGCTCCGAGCCGGACCGCGGCCGTCGGGCTCGCGGGCGCTGGAGCGGCTGCGCCCCCGACTGCGCGAGCGGCTGCCGCGCGGCGCCGCCGAGCGGGTCGACGGGCACCCCGGCCTCTTCAACCTCGTCGGCCGGATCCCCGGTCGGCGGCCGGCGATCGTGTTGGCGGCGCACTACGACACGCAGATCGATCCCCCGGGCTTCGTCGGCGCCAACGACGGCGCGGCCGGCCCCGCCGTCGTGATCGAGGCCGCCCGGGCGCTCGCCGCCCGGCCGCGCCCGGCTCGCGCCCGCGAGGTCCGCTTCGTGCTGTTCGACGGCGAGGAACTGCCCGCCGACGGCCGGCCGGAGCGCTTCGGGGACGACGGGCTGCGCGGCTCGCGGGCCTACGCCCGGACCCACGCGCGGGACCTGGGCGCGGTCGTGGTCGCCGACTACGTCGCAGGCCGCGGGCTCCGGCTGCCCCGCGAGCCGCAGTCCGACCGCGCGCTCTGGGGACGGATCCGCACCGCGGCCGCGCGGGTCGGCGTCGCTCCGGTCGTCGCGGGCACCGGGAAGACGTCGATCGTCGACGACCACGTGCCGTTCCTCGACGCGGGGGTCCCGGCCGTCACCCTGATCGACTGGGACTACCCGCAGAAGAACACCGCGGCGGACACGCTTGACCGGCTCTCGGCCGGGGCGATCGACGCGACCGGCGAGACCCTGGTCGCCTGGCTCGACGCCGAGCGCCGTCGCTGAGCGCCTCGGGGGCCGCCGCGCGGCGCTGCGTCCCGCGGCCGGCGATGAGCGGGACCGCGCACACAACCGGAGCGCAGACTGCGCAGGTGCGTACCATTGGGAGGGTGACGACGCTCGCGACGCCCCAGACCGTGCTGCTCGCCAGCCCCCGTGGCTACTGCGCGGGCGTGGATCGCGCGGTCCAGACGGTCGAGCGGGCGCTGGACCTGTACGGACCGCCCGTCTACGTGCGCAAGGAGATCGTGCACAACAAGCACGTCGTCGAGTCGCTGCGGGCGCGCGGCGCGATCTTCGTCGACGAGCTGACCGACGAGGTCCCCGAGGGGGCGATCACGGTCTTCAGCGCCCACGGCGTGAGCCCCGCCGTCCACGCCGACGCGGAACAGCGCGGCCTGCGGACGATCGACGCGACCTGTCCGCTGGTCACCAAGGTGCACCGCGAGGCGGTCAAGTTCGCGGAGGAGGGGTACCACATGATCTTGATCGGGCACGCCGGCCACGAGGAGGTCGAGGGCACGATGGGCGAGGCCCCCGACCACATCACCTTGGTCGAGACGATCGACGACGTCGACCGCCTCGAGATCGACCCCGACACCGAGAAGCTCGCCTACATCTCGCAGACGACGCTGTCGGTCGGCGAGACGCGCGAGATCATCACCCGGCTGCGCGAGCGCTTCACCCATATCGTCGGTCCCCGCAAGGACGACATCTGCTACGCCACGACCAACCGCCAGCTCGCGGTCAAGCAGCTCGCCGAGCAGTGCGATCTGGTGCTCGTGATCGGCTCCCAGAACTCGTCCAACTCGCTGCGCCTGGTCGACGTCACCCGCGAACTGGGCACCGACTCGTACCTGATCGACAACGCCTCCGAGGTCGACGAGGCCTGGCTGACCGGCCGTCGCACGATCGGGATCACGTCGGGCGCCAGCGCGCCGGACGAGCTCGTCGAGCAGCTCGTCGACGTCTTCCGTTCGCGCGGGACCACCGACGTCCGCGAGCTCGAGGTGATCCGCGAGGACGTGCGGTTCATGCTGCCGAAGACGATTCGCGTCGAGCAGAGCGCCCGCGACGCCGCGCAGGTCTGATCCCGGCGTCGTGACTCCCGGGACCGGCCCGCGGGCGCGCCCGAGCCTGGTCGTCTCCGACCTGCACCTCGGGTCGGCGTCCGACAGCGACCTGCTGCGTCACCCGGGCGCGGCCCAGGACGCCCTGCTGGGCGCGCTCGACGGGGTCGAGCGACTGGTCGTCGCCGGCGACCTGCTCGAGCTGCGCCACGGCCCGGCGCGCACGGTGCTCGAACGCGCCCGTCCGTTCCTGCGTCGCCTCGGCGCCACGCTCGGCCCGGACCGCGAGCTGCTGGTCCTCGCCGGTAACCACGACCACCGGATGGTCCGGCCGTGGTTGCTGCGCCGCCGGCTCGACGGCGAGCAGCTCCTGCTCGACAGCGCCGCCGACGCGGCCGACGTCTCGGAGGTCACGGCGGCGATCGCGACGGCCGTAGGGGAGGGAGCGCCGGCCGGACCGCGCGTCCGGGTCGCCTACCCGGCCGCTTGGCTCGTGCCGCCGCGCGACGGCGACGGGGGAGCCGGGACGGGTGGCGTGCTGGTCAGCCACGGCCACTACGTCGACGCGGTCTGGCGGATGCCGACGATGGAACGCCTCGCGTCGGCCGTCGCCGGTCACTCCCACGGCATGACCGCCGACGGGCTGCGCACGCCGGAGGACTTCGAGCAGGTGCTCGGTCCCGCCTACGGCTGGATGGACGGCCTGGCCGAGTACGCGACCAGCAGCGGGCTGACGCGTTCCCAGCGCACCTCGAGTGGCGTCTGGCGGCGGATCAACGCCGACCGGGGCTGGCGCGGAGTGGCGCTGCGGCGGGCGGTTCCGGTCGCGACCCGCGCGCTCGAGCGGGCCGGCCTCGGTCGCTACGAGCCGCGGCTCACGCCCGACCGGTTGCGGATCGCCGGCAACCAGGGCGTCGCGCGGGCGTTCGACCAGCTCGGCGTCGCGCCGGACGCGCTGATCGTCGGCCACACCCACCGCGCGGGACCGCTGCCCGGCGACGTTCCGTGGGAGTGGCGCCTGCCCCGCGGAGGGGCGCTGCTCAACTGCGGAGCCTGGGTCCACAACGGCCCTCGGCTGGACGAGATCACCGACCAACCGGACGCCTACCGTCCGGGGCGGGCGGTGCGCCTCGAAGCGGACGGCGTGCCGCGGCTTGTCGATCTGCTCGACCGCTGACCCGCGGCCCGGTCCGCCGTCCGCGCCCGTCGCGCGCCGGTCCGGCGTTCGGTCAGTCCTGGTTCGCGGCGTCCGGGGCCAGCCCGGGGGCGAAGCTGACGCCGTGGATGATCGTGTCGCCGACCGGCTCGAGCTCCAGCTCGGCGGTCGTCGAGACGTCATGGCCGATCAGCCGGAACGCGCCGGGATGCTCGACCGCGATGCGCTCGCCGTTGACGATCAGCGCGCCGGCGCCGTCCGCCGGCGGCTCGGCCACCGCCCAGACCTCGCCCGCGGTATAGGTGCCCGACCAGGCGCCCTCCTGCTCCGGGCTCGGCACCACTAGCAACGCGTCGTCGTCGTCGACCGGGCGCAGCGGGGCGAGCGGCTCGTCGTCGCGGCCGAGCAGCTCGAGGATCGCCTCCTCGGTCTCGCGGTAGCCGCCCTCACCGTGGTGGTAGTCGACGAGCCAGCTCTGACCGTCGAACAGGTAGCGCGACGGCCAGCCCGGGGCCTGGACCTCCTCGCGGTAGCGGCCGTCGTCGTCGACCAGCACGGGAAACTCGATCCCGAGCCGCTTGACCGCGGCGCCGACGACCTCGTAGCCGGTCGAGCAGGCGAACCCCGGCCAGTGGGCGCCGACGACCTTCAGGCCGTCGTCGGCGTAGCGCTCGTGCCAGCGCTTCAGGTACTCGATGCTGCGGACCGACGCGGGGCGACAGAAGTCCCAGAACTCGACCAGGACCGGCCGGCCCTTCTGCTGATCCATCCGGATCATCGCGACGTTGGCCCACAGCGCGGGCCGCGGGAAGGCGGGGGCGGCGATCTTCTGCGCGGGTGCTCGCATCGGAGCGACACGGTACTACCATGCGCCGGGTGATTCGCCGCCGTTCGCGTCGATCGAGCTCCGTCGCGACGCTGCGTCGTGCCGGAGTCGCGGTCGGGGTCCTCAGCCTGCTGCTGCCGTCGACCGCCGCCGCGCACGGGCTCAGCGGCCCCCGCAGCCTGCCGATCCCGGAGTGGCTGTTCGCCTGGGCCGCCGCGATCGTGCTCGTCGTCTCGTTCGTCGCGCTCTCCGTGCTCTGGCCGCGCCCGCGGCTCGCCGCCCTCGCCGTCGGCCGCTCGATCGCCGTGCCGCTCGCCGTCCGCCGGCTCGGACGGGTCGCGCTCGGCGCGCTCGGCGTCGCGATCTGGGCCCTCGTGATCTGGGCCGGCCTGACCGGCACCAGCAACGTCCAGGCGAACATCGCGCCGACGATGGTCTACGTCGGGTTCTGGGTCGGGATCCCCGTGCTGGCGCTGTTCGTCGGCGATCTCTGGCGTGCGCTCAGCCCGTGGCGGGCGATCGCCGAGGGGGCCGCGTGGCTCGGCGAGCGGATCGCCGGGCCCGGCAACCTGCCGCGTCCGCTGCCCTACCCCGAGCGCGGCGGGGAGCAGCCCGGCCCGCTCGGG
>JADMKN010000190.1 GCA_015478825.1 Patulibacter sp.
CGACGTTGGGCAGTCCCCCGTGGTCGTGGTCGTGCGTCGCGGCGTGCGTGGGGGCCGCACCGAGCAGGCAGCCGCCGAGAATCGCGAGCGCCACGACGGTGACGCGTGGACGGAAGGGTGATGGTTGCATGGTGGCGCTCGGTCGTCGGGGTGGGCGGGGCAACGCTACCTCACCGAACGGCGTGCGTTTCGGGACTCGGGTCCCCTCGTGGCGCGTCGCGTCGGGCGGGGAGCGATCCTCCGCAGTACGATCGCGGACGCCCATGCCGCACGGATACTCCGTCCTGACCGCCGACGACGCGTTCTGGCGTCCGTCCAACCAGCTAGGGGTCCTGAACACCGACCTCGCCAAGCAACACGAGGCGACGAACCTCGGGGCCCGCTTCTGGCGGCTGGCTCCCGGGCAGGCGTCCACCCGCCACCGCCACGTCGAGCAGGACGAGCTCTACGTGGTGATCGAGGGCACTGGCCGGATCCGGGTCGGCGACGAGCTGCTGACGCTGCCGCGGCTATCGACGCTGCACGTCGAAGCCGCGACCGTGCGGCAGGTCTTCAACGACACCGACGCCGACGCGCTCTGGCTGGTCGTTGGCGCGCCGGTCGAGGCCGCGAATACGCTGGAGATGACACCCGAGCAGCTCGCGCAGCTCTACCCGGACGGCCCGAAGGCGCTGCCGCCCGAGTTGGAGGACCGCTGAGAGCGGGCGGGCCCGACCCGCACCCGGCTCAGTCGGTCAACGGATCGTTGCCGAACGACCGGACGCGGATCACCGGCTCGCCGGCCGTGTCCGAGGCGTCGAGGTCGACGTCGGCGACGATCGCGAAGTCGCGGTGGTCCTCCGGGTCGTCGATGATCTGCCGCACGCGCCAGACCCGGCCGGCGGCGCCCGGCGGGTCGCGATCGATCAGCAGCAGCTCCGGGGAGCGGGCGGCGGGGCCGATCCCGAGCTGCTCGTGCTCGTCCCAGTAGGTGCCCAGCGCGGCCTCCCACTGCGGGGCGCGCATCGCGATCTTGCCCGGCGGATCGGTCAGGGCCGCCGCGGCGGCGTCGAGCTGGGCGAGCTCGTGGAACCGGTCGCGCGCGGCGAGCCGGACCCGCAGGAACATCGCGTTGCGGACCATCACCAGGAACATCCGCTCGTTGGCCGTGATCGGGCGGGCTGGCGGGGTCGGCTCGCCGGCGGCGAGCGCCGCGGACGCGCGCTCGACCGACGCGGGGTCGGTCAGCGCCTCCCACTCATCGAGCAGGCTCGAGTCGGTCTGTCGGACGGTCTCGCCGAGCCACTCGGTGATCTGGATCAGCTCGTCGTTGCGGACCTGCTCGGGCACCGTCTGACGGAGGGCGCGGTAGACGTTGCTGAGGTACCGCAGGACGAGGCCCTCGGAGCGCGCCAGCTCGTAGTGGGCGACGAAGTCGGTGAAGCTGCGGCCCCACTCGTACATCTCGCGGACGATCGACTTGGGGGAGAGGTCGGTCTCGCGGACCCACGGGTGGGTCTCGCGGTAGGTCCGCAGCGCGTCGCGGAGCGGCTCGTCGAGCGGCTTCGGGTAGCTGACCTCTTCCAGTAGCTCCATCCGCTCGTCGTACTCGATCCCCTCTTCCTTCATCGCGCCGATCGCCTCGCCGCGGGCCTTGCGCTCCTGGGCCATCAGCACGGGGAAGGGGTCGTCGATGATCGCCTCGACCACCGAGAGCACGTCCAGCGCGTAGTTCTCCGACTCGCGGTTGAGCAGGTCGAAGGCGACCAGCGCGAACGACGCCAGCGGCTGGTTGAGCGCGAAGTCGTCCTGCAGGTCGAGCGCGAGCTGCAGCGTGCGGCCGTGCTCGTCCGGCGCGTCCCGCCACTCCAGGACCCCGGAAGCCACCAGCTCGTCGCCGAGCGCCCGCGCCTGCTCCGACAGCTTCTCTCGCTTGTGGTCGTCCTCGTGGTTGTCCTCCATCAGCGCGCGCATCGCGACGACCGGATCGGTCGGCTGGTGGACGACGTTGAGGATCATCGAGTGGTCGACCCGCATCCGCGAGACCAGCGGCTCGGGGGTCGCGTGCTGCAGCCGGGTGAAGGTCTCCTCGGTCCAGACGACCGTGCCGTCGGCCGGCTTCTTGGTCTGGATCTTGCGCCGCTTCTTCGGGTCGTTGCCCGCCTTGATCAGCGCTTTCTGCCGCTCGATCACGTGCTCGGGGGCCTGGGCGACCACGTAGCCGGCGGTGTCGAACCCGGCGCGACCGGCGCGACCGGCGATCTGGTGGAACTCGCGCGACTTCAGCAGCCGGTACTTGGTGCCGTCGTACTTCGCCAGGCCGGTGAAGACGACGGTCCGGATCGGCACGTTGATTCCGACGCCGAGCGTGTCGGTGCCGCAGATCACCTTCAGCAGGCCGGTCTGGGCGAGCTGCTCGACGAGCCGGCGGTAGCGCGGCAGCATCCCGGCGTGGTGGACGCCGATCCCGCTGCGGACGAGCTTCGACAGGGTGCGGCCGAAGCCCGCCGTGAACCGGAACGCGCCGATCGCCTCGGCGATCTGGTTGCGTTCCTCGCGGCTGCACAGCTTGGCCGAGAGCAGCGACTGCGCGCGCTCCATCGCCGAGGCCTGGGTGAAGTGGACCACGTAGATCGGGGCCTTGTCCTCCTGCACCAGCTCCTCGAGCAGCTCGTGGAGCGGCTCGACCGACCACGAGAAGTGCAGCGGGACGGGACGCTCGGCCTCGTTGACCAGCGCCGTCTCGCGGCCCGTCCGCCGGGTCAGGTCGGTGGTGATCCGCTCGACGTCGCCGAGCGTCGCCGACATCAGCAGGAACTGCGCCTGCGGCAGGCAGAGCAACGGCACCTGCCAGGCCCAGCCGCGCTGGCCGTCGGCGTAGTAGTGGAACTCGTCCATCACGACCAGGCCGACGTCGGCCTTCGCGCCCTCGCGGAGCGCGATGTTCGCCAGCACCTCGGCGGTGCAGCAGACGATCGGCGCGTCGGCGTTGACCGCGGCGTCGCCGGTCAGCATGCCGACGTTGGACGCGCCGAAGATCTGGCAGAGCGCGAAGAACTTCTCCGACACCAGCGCCTTGATCGGCGCGGTG
>JADMKN010000191.1 GCA_015478825.1 Patulibacter sp.
CCGCCGGCAAGGGCGCCCCGCGGATCGACCCGCGGCCGATCCTCGAGGGCTGGCAGCTCCTGCAGACCTCGTCGGTCTACGCGGCCAACGAGTCCGAGGGCGAGAACGCGATGTTCTCGCGTAGCGCCAACGCGACCGCCGGCCAGGTCCTGCTGATGACGAAGGCGCAGTTGCAGCGTCGCGTCCTCGCCGACAAGAACCTGGACATCTACCCGGTCGGTCGCCAGCAGATCGCCGCGGGCCTGATCGACCGCCGCGTGCTCGCGACGCTCGCCTACCTGACGGCGAACGGCCACAAGATCGCGGTCTCGTCGCTGCACCGCCAGGGCTCGATCACCTCGGCCGGCAACGTGTCGGACCACGCGTCCGGCAACGCGATCGACATCGCGTCGGTCGACGGCGAAGTGATCAGCGCGGCCACGCAGGGCAAGGGCTCGGTCACCGACACCACGATCAAGCGCCTGCTGCAGCTCCAGGGCACGGTCCGCCCGCACCAGATCATCAGCCTGATGCCGCCGTCCGACTTCGGCGGCGCGGCCAGCATCCTGGCGCTGCCGGACCACGACGACCACATCCACGTCGGGTTCCGCGCGGACGCGTCGGACGACCCGCTGCTCGGCCGTCAGCTCGCCTCGGCGCTCAAGCCCGGACAGTGGGACGACCTGATCGACCGCCTCGGCAAGATCAGCAACCCCAAGGTCAGCGCGAAGCCGTCGAAGTACGCGCTCAAGGTCAAGAAGCAGAAGAAGACCGCCGCCGAGCGCGCGCTCGGCAACTGAGGCCAGTCCTCGAGACGATTCTGGACGTTCGCGGACTTCCGTGATCTGAGCGGTGGCGCGGTGGCGCATGCGTTGTCGCGTCTTGCTGCGGAGGGCGAGTTGCGGCGGGAACGGAAAGGGCTGTACTACCGACCGAAGTCCACCGTCCTCGGCCCGAGCGTTCCGAGCCTCTCGGGTGCCGTGGCCGCGTCGGTACGGGCTCCGCTGCACCCCGCCGGCTTGACGGCGGCGAACGCGCTGGGATTGACGACCCAGAACCCGGGTCGGCGGTGGCGCGGCGGCGAAACCCGGTGGTTTGCATCCCCGGCCGGATGCCAGCCCTCGCGGTGCCGATGAACGGGGAGCTGGCTAGACCGTTGCAGAAGTCGAGGATGGCTGAGACAAAGCGCTCCGCCCGGTCTGGGTAGCTGACCTCGGCGATTCAGTTGTACAGTTCGGTCAGATGACGCTGCGCCTCCGGCGCGTAGATGACCTTGCGGGTCATACGTCGCCTTCGGCCCCACGCTTGGCGTGAAGCTGGGCGAGGTGCGTACGCATCTGCTCCCCGGTGATCGCACGTGAGGGATCGGCACGCAGTTCGTCGTATGCCGATGCGGCCTCGGTGCGCAGCCACGTCTCCACGGCTTCCTCCTGGGCAAAGAGCGCTCGGAGACCGTCGCGGACGACTTCGCTCTCACTCGCGTAGGCGCCGGAAGAGACGCGCGCCTTGAGCGCGTCGGCCATGTTGTGGGGAAGGGTCACACTGAGCTGCCTGGTCGAACGCATGATCGGAACCTCGCTGTGGGGACTGGCCAGTAGGACTTAATCCTACTCGACGACGGGGCTTCGTCCAGTAGTTGCGCGCTTCGGGTCTGCGCCGCCATCAACGCTGCGCCCGCCGTAGGCCCGGTCGGCTGGAACGACCGGCTCCTACGACAGGTACATCCGCTGCTCCCAGCCCGGGAGGGGGCCGGGGTCGTGGTCGGACTCCTGGCCCTCCACGAGCTGGGACAGCGTGATGCCCAGGCCCTCCGCCAGGCGGGCCAGGCACTTGTAGGTGAGGTTGCGCTTGCCGCGCTCGATCTGGCTCACGTACGTCCAGTGGAGCTGCGCCGCCGTGGCGAGCTCCTCCTGGGTCATGCCCGCGTGGATCCGCAGGTCGCGGACCCGCTGGCCGAACCGGACCAGCACGGGGTGATCGGCTTCGGGGTCCGGCGATCCGCCGGCGTTGCCCTGGGCTTCGGTCACAGCGTGTCCGGCATCAGCCGGCCCGGCGTGGTGTCGAGGCCGTGGGCCAGCATCAGGATGCTCTTGTAGGTCAGGTTCCGCATGCCGCGCTCGATCTGGCTGATGTAGGTCCAGTGCAGATTGGACGCGAACGCCAGATCCTCCTGCGTCATGCCGGCCGCACGCCGACACGTCCGCAGGTGGGCGCCGAACGCGATCAGGTCCGCGTCGGACATCGCGACGTCGGACGCGTCCGGCTCGGGCACCAGCGGCGAGGGCGGGGAGAAGCTGCTCATGGTCGGTTCCGGGAGAGGGACGAGGACGCCCGAGCGCCGCTAGTTCGCCCGCTGCGGGGTCGACTTGGGCAGGCCGTCGAGCAGCTTCGACGCCGGCATCTCGAGCCCGCGGGCGATCTTCAGCAGGTTGAGCAGTCCCGGGTTCTGGGCACCCTGCTCGACGTGGCCGATCGAGCCGACGTTGACCGACGAGCGGATCCCGAGGTCGCGCTGCGTCCAGCCGCGGGCGCGCCGCTGGGCGCTGATTCGACGCCCGAGCGCCACGAGCTCCGGATCCTTGCTGGGTCGGGCCAGCTCGGCCGGCTCGATCGTCGACGGGGAGGTGCTGCTGGTGCTGTGCATGGCTCGTTCCTGTGGTTTGGAAGGTGTTCGGAAGAGCGTCTCGTCAGGGGGGTGGAGGGCTCGGGACAGTGACGTGCGCTCACGCCAGGGAAGTGGTCCTAGGCGGGAGCGCGGATCGGAAAGGTCTGGAGGAGGTCGTCGAACTCGTCGAACGCCGACCGAAGCTGCGCGCGCGAGATCTGGATCTCGGGGACGCTGATCTCCGGCGCGAAGTCGTCGCGGACCAGGCACGAGAAGAGCAACAGCCCTTCCCAGTCCCGGATCGTCGCGCTGAAGTTGCCTTCGAGATGGCAGACGCACGCCCGGTCGCTGCGCCCTTCGAGCAGGTCGAGCAGGCTGTTGCGTAGTCGCGCGATCTCGTCGGCCATGATCGTGACCGGGACGCTCGCGCGGAAGAGGCTCGAAGTACCCGCCGTGAGACGCACGTCTCCCAGCAGCCAGTTGGCATCCGGACCTTGTTGGATCCGCGGGTACTCGTACCGTTCGATGCGGATCTGGAGGCGCGCGCCCGGCGCCGAGATGCCCGCTTCATTCGACATCTGCACCATCGTGAGGAGCAGCGTATATCGCATCCGTCGTGCGTGGGGGAATTTTAAGCGGGGTGACGTGTCTAGAATATATTTGTCGCAGCAAATGTCCTGAAACCCCGAAAGCTAAAGGGCTTTCGGGGCTTGAAGGTCAAAACGTCACTGTCTGCGAGCGCGTCTCCTGTCACGGGTCGCCGCTGTCGCACGGCGTCTGCCAATACGCAAACGCGTTGCGTACGTCGTGACGCTCAGCGGCTCCTCGGCAGGCGAAACGCCACGATCTGCGGCGTTTGGCCGGCCTGCGTGGCCATGCCCGCCGGCGCCACCAGGGTGCCGCCCTCCACCACGATGCCGGCGTTGGTCCCGACGCCCAAGCTCGCGTCCCAGACCTGCTTGCCGCTGTCCGCGTCGAACCCGAGCACGCGGCCGTCCATCGTCGTGGCGAAGACGACGTCGTTGCTCACGCTCGTCGCCCCGAACGACACGCTCGGCAGCTTCTTGCGCCAGGCGCGCTTGCCGGTCGCGACGTCGAGCGCGACCAGCTCGCCCGACATGTCGGGCGAGCCCTGCAGCGTCGCCCCGTCGACCAACGTCGCCGGGTTGTCGACCACGGCGGCGAAAACCCGCTTGCCATCGCTCGACATCGGCGAGATCACGCCCCCGAGGATCCCGGGGTAGATCTCGACGCCGGTCTCCAGGTCGTCCTCCTTGCCGCGCATCGCCAGCAGGCCGTCCTTGTCGTGGCCGTTGTGGCGCCCGACGGATTTGCGCCAGACGACCTCGCCGGTCTTCTGGTCGGTCGCGATCACGAAGCCCGACTTGCCGCCGATGATCGCCAGCTTGCGGCCGCCCCGGTTGACGAGGATCGGCGGACCCTGCAGGTCCCAGTCGTAGATGTCGTGCGGCGTCTCCTGGTAGTACCAGCGCAGCTTGCCGGTCTTGGCGTCGAGCTTGACCAGCGAGTTGGTGTAGAGGTTGGCGCCGGGACGACCGGATCCGAACGGCTCGGCGGCGGTGCCCGGCCACGGGCTCGGGTTGCCGACGCCGAAGTACATCCCGCCGTCGTCGTCGAACGCGGGGGTGTACCAGAGCCCGCCCCCCGCGCCCTTGCCCCGCTTGCCCTTGCCGCCGGCCTTGATCGTGTTGAAGCTCCAGCGCTTCTTGCCGGTCTTGGCGTCGAGCGCGTAGAGCGTGCCGGCGTGCGTCTCGCTGTAGCCGGGGCTCTGGGCCGACACCGGAACGGTCGAGACGTAGACGAGGCCGTCGTGGTAGCCCGGGGCCATGTCGATCCCGTCGGCCTCGTTCTTGGTCAACGGGACCGACCACAGCTCCTCGCCGGTCGCCTCGTCGAGCGCGAAGGCCGCCGTGGGCGTCGCGGCGTAGACGCGGCCGTCGGCGACGACGAGCCCGTTCGGTCCGGCCGACGGCAGGTTGTAGGCGGTGCGCCACAGCGTCTCGCCCGTCTTCAGGTCGATCGCCTCGACGTTCGACGCCAGGTCCTGCGAGTAGATCACGCCCTTGTCGATCACCGGGGTCGCCGCGTAGCTGCCGTAGTTGCCGGCGCCGTCGATCGGGTGGCTCCACGCCTGCTCCAATCGCTT
Organism: Patulibacter sp.; assembly: GCA_015478825.1. GTDB lineage: Bacteria > Actinomycetota > Thermoleophilia > Solirubrobacterales > Solirubrobacteraceae > Patulibacter. Next base: position 4,752 of record JADMKN010000191.1, read on the forward strand.
GACGGTCTTCGTCGTGATCGGTCCGCGGGTCCGGCGCATGTTGCGCAGGTCGCCGTTCGGGTACCCCGAGCCGGTGAAGTCCGCCTTCGGCGTCGCCGGCGTGGTCTCGGTCGTGTCCGGGGTGGTCCCCGTGCTGGTGGCGGCGGCGTCGCCGCTCGAGGCCTGCTCGTCCGACGGGGATGACCCGCGGCTGACGAGCACGACCACGACGATCGCGACCAGGAGCGCGATCACGACCGGCACGGCCCAGCGGGCGGCTGGGCGGCGCGGCGGGGATGGATTGCCGCCGTTGCCGCCGCCGGGGGACGAGGGGGAACTGGGGTCTGTGGTCATGCCACGGTCCTTTCGCGGCCGTTGGCCGTCGGTTGCAACACGAAGCGCTGGACGACCCGGTTGGCGAGCAGCCCGAGGCAGCCGAGGTTCGCGAACCCCGGACCCTGCGAGAGCGCGGCCAATCCGGGGATGTGGAGCGGCGGGGTCAGGCCCGCCACGTCGAGGCCCCGCCCGAAGCGCCCCCAGGCGTCGCCGGTCGGATCCCAGTCGTCTCCGATCCGCGTGGCGATCACCGTGTGGGTCTCGTCGGCGATCAGACGGCGGACCGCGCTCCAGAGGTCGAAGCCGGTGCAGTTGGAGACCAGGTCGTACTCGCGCTCGGACGCCGCGGTCGGCTGCTCGTGCTCGACCCGCGCACGGGCGCCGCTCGCCCGGATCGCGGCCACGCGACCGGCGACGAACGCGCACTGCGGATCGTGCGCCAGCTTGGCCAGCGCGGCCGGCCCGAAGACCCCGCGGTCGGTGTGGTGGATGAACCGGCGGCGATACTCCTCGTCGAGCTGCTCCCAGCCGATCGAGTCGGGGTCGGAGTAGACGCGGTTCTCGAGGAAGCTCTCGCCCCGGCTGAGCGGCGGCTCGGGCGTGTGGACGGTCAGCCGGGCCTCGGGGTGGGCGCGGCGCAGGTAGACCATCGTGGCGATCGCCGACTCGCCGCCGCCGACGATCGCGATCTCGCTCGGGACGTCGCGCGGCAGCCGGTCGAACGCGCCCCGCGGGGCGTCGCAGCCGACGATCCGGTCGGCGACCTCGGGATCGTGGGGCAGCACGCGCGCGCCGCCGGGGCCGGTCAGCATCAGCGCGTTCCCGCGGTGACGCTCGACCGCGCCGTCCGGCGTCGTCACGTCGAGGCGCCACCGCTCGCCGTCGTCCGTGGTCTCCAGCCGCACCTCGTCGACCGTGCCGGGACGGAGCTCGACGCCGTCGGTGGCGCGGGCCAGCGCCCACTCCAGGTAGCGGCCGTAGTCGCGGTGGGTGATCGGCGGCGACTCGGCGTTCAGCCAGCGCGCGTAGCCGCCGGTGTCGATCAGGTGGCGCTGCCACGAGAAGTCCGACAGCACGGCGTCGATCCGCGCCCCGTCGTCACCGAACATCCGGTGACTCTCGTACGGAAACCCGATGTCCTTGTGCGGGGTGATCGCGAGTTCCTCGTCGCCCGACGTCATCCCGCAGATCCCCGACCACGACGCCGCCGGCTGGACGGCCTCGACGATCAGCAGGGACAGCGGCTCGTCGCCGCCCCAGAGGCCCAGGCGGTTGATCGCGTGGACCTTGGCGGCGACCGCGGTGGCCTTCGCTCCCGCTCCGACGACCAGCAGGTCCCACGAGCGGCTCACAGGACGGGGACCGGATCGGACGACGGATCGAGCGTCAGCGGCGTCCGTCGCGGGTGCGCGGTGACCAGGCTGCGAGCGCCGGGCCCGAAGCTGATCGCGCTGCGGATCGCGCCCTCCGACTTCGGGTCGACCGCGCGCAGCTCGGTGGTCGCGATCACCGTGCGCATCACCTCGCGCATCTCGCGGCCGGCGAAGTCGGCGGCCAGGCAGCGGCGCACGCCGCCACCGAACGGGATCCAGGTGTAGGTGCCCGGCGCCTGGTCGAGGAACCGCTCGGGCCGGAACCGCTCGGGATCGGGGTAGACGTCCGGGCGGCGGTGGATCAGGTAGATGCAGGGCGCGACGGTCGTGCCGGCGGGCAGCGCGTGGCCGCCGAGGCGCATCGGCCGGAGCAGACGGCGGACGACGACCGGGACCGGGGCGCAGAGCCGCAGCGTCTCGTTGACCACGGCGCGCGCGTAGTGGTCCTCGCCGCCCGCCTCGACCTCGGCGGTCAACCGGTCCAGCGCCTCGGGGTGACGCAGCACGCGCTCGAACATCCAGGCCAGCGACGCGGACGTCGGTCCGTCGGTCAGCAGCGTCACCAGCTCGTCGCGCAGCGTCTGGTCGTCCAGCGGGCTGCCGTCGTCGTCCTGCACGTGGGCGAGCATCGAGATGATCCCCTCGCCCGGGTCGTCGCCGCCGCGGCGCCGGCGGACCTCGGCGAGCACCGCCTGCTCGAGCGGCGCCATCGCGGCGCGGAAGGCGCGGCTGCGAGCGACCCAGCGCGGGCCGAAGGCGGTCAGGACGGTCGAGCGGTGGGGATGGCCCGCCCACTCCGTCAGAGCGTTGAGCAGCGTGTCGATCCGCCGGCGCAGCGCCGGATCGCCGTCGCCGAAGACGGACCGCAGGATCACGTCCTGGGTGATCGCCTGCATCCGCGGCCAGAGCTCGAACGGCCGGTCCTGCGGCCACTCGGCGACGGCGCGCCGGGCGGCTTCGACGCTCGCCTCGCCGCCGTGCTGCAGGTGGCGACCGCGGAAGTACGGCAGCAGCAGCTTGCGGCGGCGGAGATGCTCGGGCTCGTCGAGCAGCATCACCGACCGCGACCCGAGGATCGGCCCGAGCAGCGGGTTGGCGATGTCGACGCCGACCGTCGCGGTATCGGCGGTGAAGACCCGCTTGACGTCGTCGGGGTCGCAGAGGAAGACCCAGCGCCCGAAGTGGCGCATGTCGAGGGTGAAGGTGTCGCCGTAGCGGGCGCGGCAGCGCTCCATGAACGGCATCGGCCGGTTGAGCCAGCCGACCGCCTGGAGCGTGCTCGGCATCCCGGGCCCGGGCGGCAGCGCGGACCGTGCCGGACGGTCGCGCGGCGACCGCCGCAGGATCGTGCCTTCGGCGTTGAGCCCGTTCCCGTTCATGACGCCATCTCCGCGGGCCACTCGGCGGGGATCCCGTCACGGCCGACGTAGCCGTCTGCTCCACCGGCGCAGAGGTAGATCACGTCGTCCCCGTCGTCGGACACCGTGGTGAGCTGCCGCACGGTGCCGGCGTCGACGCGGGCGAAGCCGCCCTCCTCGATCCGGTGCACGGTGCCGTCGTCGAAGCGCATGTCGAGCGCGCCGCGGTGGACGAAGTAGAGCTCCTGCTGGGCCGCGTGACGGTGCCGGCTGCCCCGGTGACCGGGCACGCGCACCAGCGCGTTGACCCCGAAGGCGGTGACGCCGAGCGCGCGACGGACCTTGCGGAACCCGTACTCGCACCCCAGGTCCGCGAGGTGCCCGACCGCGTAGCCGTCGCCGACCGTCACGCCCGGGTAGTCGCCGATCGGCGGTTGGTGGGGCGACGGAGCTCCGGTGTAGACCCACGGCTGACGCCGGGCGACGACGCTGCCGTCGGTCACCCGCTCGCGGCCGTAGACGACCCAGCTCGTGTCGACCACGCCGAACCGCTCGACCACGCGGAACCGGTCCTCGTGGCCGGCGACGAAGTCGTGGATCGTCACCCCGGCGTCGAAGCGGCCCTCGAGCAGGCCCTGCCAGACCAGCGGGTTGGCGGACACCGAGACGACCTCGTCGAAGGCGTCGCGGCGGTCCTCGACGTAGCCCTCGGCCGCCGGCACGACGGCGAGCGTGCGGGGGCGCTCGACGTCGCGGCGGACGACGAGCGCCATCTCGCGCGCGGGCAGCAGGAAGTCGTCGATCACGTACAGCCGGTGGCGGTAGCGCTCGGTGATCACGTTGACCGCGGGATGCGAGCTGCACTGGACCAGGAAGCCGTTCGGCGTGTCGCAGGCCAACCGCGCGCCGGTCTCGAAGTCGTCGACGAGCCGGACCGTCGCGTCGTCGAGGCCCTGGAAGGCGACGAACCGCTCGACCGCGTGCTCGTGGCAGGTGCCGTGCGGACCGAGCGTGAAGAACGTCGGGCCGGTCATCGCTCGGCCTCGGACGGCACGACGCCCATCAGCTCGTCCTCCATCCGGCAGGTCGAGCTGATCAGCAGCTCGAACAGCTCGCGGGTGAACCGCGGCGGCAGGTTGGCGGCCGCGCCGCGGTCGAGGTAGCGGTTGCGGACGATCTCGACGCGATCCGGCTGCATCATCGGGATGTCGTGCGCGCTCTTGTACGCCGCGACCTCGCGACAGACCTCGAAGCGCTCGCCGAGCAGGCGGGCGATCTCGTCGTCGAGGACGTCGAGGCGGCGGCGGAAGGGTTCGAGGCCGGAGGTCGTCATCTCGTGGCTCCTGTGGGTCGGTCCGCGGCGGGCTCGTGGTCGGCGGAAGGCCCTTCGAGCAGGCCGGTGACGAAGGCGTGGCTGCAGTCCGCCAGCGAGGAGACCTCGTAGCCGCCCTCCTGGACCACGCAGAGCGGCAGCCCGGTGGCGGCCAGCGCGGCGCCGATCCGGCGGAAGGTCGCGGGCGGCAGGTCCCAATCGCCGTGCGGGTCCCCGGCCACGGTGTCGTAGCCCAGGGACACGACGACCGCATCGACCGACGCGGCCAGGCGGCGGCCCGCGTCGACGACGGCCGTCACGTACTCGTCCTCGGACGGCACGTCCTCGAACCCGATCAGCGCCTCGCGCTCGCTGTGCGGCACGGCGCGCCCGTCGGGGGCGTTGGCGACCGGCGACGCGTGCAACGAGCAGAGGTGGATCCGCTCGTGGGACGCGACCACCGCCGACGTGCCGTTGGGGTAGTGCAGGTCCAGGTCGAGGATCCCGACGGTGGCGACGCCGTGGTCGAGCAGCGTCAACGCGGCCGCGCCGGCGGTGTTCAGGTAGCAGTAGCCGCCGAACCAGGCCGGTCCGGCGTGGTGCCCCGGGGGACGGCTGACCGCGTAGGCGAACGGCGCGCCGTCCGCCACCCGAGCCGCCGCGGTGATCGCGGCGCGGACCCCTTCGCGGGCCGTCTGGACCAGGCCCGCGCAGACCGGGACGTCGGCCTCCATGCCGGGGGCGGCCAGCTCGGGCATGAGCACCGGGACGTCCGACGTGATCCCGTCGAGCGTCGTCAGGTAGGCGGCGTCGTGGAGCCGCGCCAGCGCGGCGTCGATCGCGGCGTCGTCGGCGGTGGCCGCCTCGGCGCGGGCACGAGCGTGGCGGGCGATCCCGTCGCGCACCGCGGGCAGGCGGCCGCCGCCCTCGCGTCCGACCACCGGCTGCCCGCCCTCGATGATCCAGGGGGCCGCGACGTCGCGCGTCGGCCGCTGCTCGATCATCACCAGCGCGGTCACGGCAGCACCCGTCGCATCCGCGGGCCGATCGGCGAGAACCCGCACGCCAGGTAGAACCCCGTCGTCGCCTCGAGCCCGCCGAAGCTCGGGCGGGGCAGCCCGACCTCGACGCAGGCGATCTCCTCGCGGGGCAGCACCTCGTCGACGAGCGTGCCGACCAGGTCGCGGCCGACCGCGTGGCCGCGCCAGGCGGGATCGACCCACAGCTCCTCGATCACCGCGTAGCGCCCGCCGCGGTGGATCGCGGTGCGCCAACTCGACCCGAGCAGACCGATCACCGCGTCGTCGGTCGGGGTCCGCGCGACCAGCAGGCTGCCGAGCGAGGGGTCGCCGACGATGCGCCGCGCGGCGTCCTCCATCGGGGCGATCGGGGACGGCGGGGCGCCGAGCTCCTCGAGCAGGCGCGCCACGCCCTGCGCCGCGCCGGCGACGTCCCGGGGCGAGGCGAGGTCGACCGTCCACGGTGGGGCGACGGCGACCGGGCGGGCCGCGACGCTGGGATCGGGCCGGGTCATGCCGGTCCGGTGGTCGTGTGGGGACGCTCGGTTTGGACGACCATCGCGTCGGGATCGACCCGGCCGGTGATCGCTTCGACGACGGCGCGCATCGGCGCGCGGGCCTTGAGCATCAGCTCGTCGAACTCGTCGCTGGGGTCGGACTGGAGCACGATCGCCCCGCCCGCGCCGATCGTGACGCCGGTCGGCTCGATCACGATCGTGCGGATCACGATGCTCAGGTCGACCGAGCCGTCGACGCCGAAGTAGCCCAGGCCGCCCGAGTAGACGCCCCGCGCGGACAGCTCGATGTCGTCGATGATCTCCATCGAGCGGATCTTCGGCGCGCCGGTCATCGAGCCGCCCGGGAAGCACGCGCGAACGCACTCGACCGGGGTGCGGCCCTCGTCGAGCCGGCCGACGATCGTCGAGATCATCTGGTGGACCGTCGTGTACTGCTCGATCACCATCAGCTCGGGGACCGCGACGCTGTTCACGCGGCAGACCCGCCCGAGGTCGTTGCGCAGCAGGTCGACGATCATCAGGTGCTCGGCCTGGGACTTCTCGTCGGCCCGCAGCGCGGCGCAGAGCGCCGCGTCCTCGGCGGCGTCGGCCGAGCGCTTGATCGTGCCCTTGATCGGCCGCGCCTCGACCGCGCCCTCACGGCTGACCGACAGGAACCGCTCGGGCGACGAGCTGGCGACCGCATGGTCGCCGAGCTTGAGATACGCGGCGAACGGCGCCGGGTTGCGGTGGCGCAGGATCCGGTAGAGCGTGAACGGGTCGGGCCGGACGTCGGCGGTCAGCCGGTTGGTCAGGCAGATCTCGTACGACTCGCCGGCGACCAGCGCCGCTTGGCAGCGCTCGACGTCGGCCAGGTACTGGGTGCGGCCGCGCTCGCAGCGGAACTCGACGGCACTTGGAGCCCCGCCCGCCTCGCCGTCGACCGGCGGCAGCTCGTCGCCGGGCTCGTCGGGGTGGCGCAGCAGATCGCGCACGGTGTGCTCGGCGCCGTCGAGCCAGAGCTCGGCGTCGAGCGGGTCCGGCCCGACCAGCGCGACGATCTGGGTCTCGCCCCGCACGTGGTCGACGATCACGGTCCGGGTCGCCCGCAGCAGGTCGGCGTCGGGCAGGCTCGAGCGGTGGACGTTCGGCGACCCCGCGTCGGCCTTGCACTCGTAGCCGAGGTAGCCGACGAAGCCGCCGGCCGGTCCGGGATCGAGCCCCGGCGGGACCGTGACCGGCCGCCGCTGCAGCTCGCCGTCGAGCACGTCGAAGATCGATCCGGTGACGGTCTCGGGGGCCGCGGCCTCCTCCGCGCGCTCGATCAGCACGGTCCCGGTCGAGACGTCCGACGCCAGACGGCAGCGCTCCGGTCCGGCGGACATGCCGAGGAACGAGCGCTGGGCCAGCCGCGACGGGGCGTCCGCGCTGTCGAGCCAGAAGGCGTGCGAGGCGTGACCGAAGAGCGCGGCGAAGACCCGCTCGGCGGCGGGGATGCCGGAGACGGTGCGGACCCGCAGCGCGTGGTCGGGAGCCGGGTCGTCGGCGGGGCCGGACGCGGTCTCGGATGCGGTCGGCGCGACGGGGCCGGCGGGCGGCTCCGCGGCGACCGGCGACGGAACGCCGCTCGGTGGGGCGGCGACGGGGTTGCGGGCGGCGAGGCCGTGCCACTGCGGGCCGTGCTGCTGCAACGCGTGCCGCTCGGCGCGGGCGTAGAAGTTCTCGAACAGCCGGTGCCCGTACTCGGTGGCGATCGACTCGGGGTGGAACTGGACGCCGCAGATCGGGCGGTGGCGGTGCTCGATCCCCATCACGACGCCGTCGTCGGCCCACGCGAGCAGTCGGCCGTCGGGTCCGAGCGATCCCGGGCGGACCGCCAGCGAGTGGTACCGGACGGCGTTGAACCGCTGCGGGATCCCGGCGAAGATCCCGTCGTCGACGTGGGTGATCGGGCTGAGCCGGCCGTGCATCGCGAGCGGCGCGTTGGCCACCGTGCCGTTGAGCGCGTTGCCGATCCCCTGGTGGCCGAGGCAGATCCCGAAGACCGGGGTCGTCGAGTGGCGCAACACGTCGCGGCAGACGCCGAAGTCGTGCCAGCGCTTGGGATTGCCCGGGCCGGGGGAGAGCACGATCGCGTCGAACGGCGAGCGCGACAGCGCCTTCCACGAGACGGCGTCGTTGTCGATCACCACGGGGTCCTCGCCGGCCACCGCGGCCAGCAGGTGGAACACGTTGTACGTGTACGAGTCGTGGTTGTCGATCAGCAGCGTCCTCATGACCCGATCGCCAGCCCCAGGCTCCGCTCGACGTCGTCGAGGGCGACCCGCACGATCGCGGCGACCTCCGGGCTGCGCGGCTGCTCGACGAACCAGCGCGCCAGGTGCGACGCGTGCCGGGCGACCGGGGTGACGTCGAGCTTGGCGATCGAGCTGTTGAGGTGGACGCGGAACAGCTCGCTCTGGACGATCGCGAACCGGTAGGCGGGGTCGTCGACCGGATCGTCGTGCGTGGCGACGCCCACCGGGTGCACCCGCGCCCGGGCGAGGTCCCACGCCAGGCTGCGCCCGTCCAGCAGCAGCTCGGCGGGGTCGAAGTCGACGGCCTTGCCGGTGGTCTGCAGGAGGAAGTACCCGAGCGCGACCTGGGCGCCGAGGCACTCCGGCGTCGGGAGCTGGTCCCGGATCGCACGCTTCTCGGGGTCGCGGTCGATCTCGGCGTCGAGCAGCTCGATCAGCTCGTCGATCAGCGATGCGCCCTCCTGGCTCGACGAGAGCCGCTGCCCGCCCTCGGCGACGAGCCCGTGGAAGACCGTGTGGGTCGGGTGCTGCTCGGTCACGTTCTGGGCCGCGAGCCGCGCCATCAGGTCCTGGCGGCAGGTGACGTGCGAGACCCACTCCCCGCCGCAGACCTGGATCGACGTCATCTCCTCGAGCTCCGGCGCCACCGTCCAGTAGGCGAGCGCCCGCATGTGCTGGGTCGATAGGCCGTCGGGCCGGACCAGCGGCATCTCCTCGAGCTCGGACCGCCCGGTCCGGTAGATCACGACGCCGTCCTCGCGCCGTTCGAGCGCCCCGGCCTCCATCCCCGCGTCGCCGAGCGCGGACATCTCGTCGAGGAAGTCCGACTCGAAGATCACCCGGTCGAACTCGATCCCGAGCCGCGCGAGCGTCTTGCGGTGCCCGGCGAGCACCCACGCCCGGGTCTTCGACCACAGCTCGAGCACGTGCGGGTCGCCGGCCAGCACGCCGCCGACGATCACGTCGGCGCTGTCCTCGTGCATCACGGACTCGCGGTCGAGCGAGTCCTCGACGCTCTCGTCCTGGGCCTGGGCCCGCGACTTGATGTACGACGCGTAGCAGGCCCCGACGAAGTGGTCGCTCTTGCCGGGGATCTCGTGCAGCACCTGCGTGTGCTTGCCGGAGTACATGATCCCGGCCATCGCCTCGCCCATGCCGCGGCCGATGTCCGACAGCAGGCTGCGGCGCTCGACCGTGGCGCCGGCCTCGCTGAGCGCAGCGCTCAGCGCGTGACCGACCGCGAGGTTGCGGAGGTGCCCGACGTGCAGCGCCTTGGTGGTGTTGGCGCCCCAGAAGTAGACCGCCGTTCGTTCGTCGGCGGCGAGATCGGCGTTGCGACTGCCGCCATCGGCGTCGGCGAGGATCCGCTGCCCCGCATTTCGGAGCCATGCGTCGTCGAGCCGCACGTGCACGGTGCGTCCATTCGGCACGACAATGTCTACGAATGAGCTATCCGCGATCGCTTCGAGTGCGGCGGACGCGTCCGCATCAGCCGCCCAGTCGGTGGTGAGCGGAATCAGCAGCAGGTCGCGGCCTGGTTGCGCTGCGTACGGGGCCCGTGGGGCCCACAGGGGATTCTCCGCTGTGGGCCCCGTCAAATCGTCTAGTCGGTCGAAGAGATTGGGCTCCATGAACGGTCACCGCCGCGCGTTGTTCGAGGTACACCAGCCGGGGCTCGAACCCGGACGCTCGGAGTACTAGTCCGATCCTCTAGCCTATTGAGGTACTGGTGCTTGGCGAGACTCAACCTCGTCTCTGGTGCCCAGGCTAGCCGACCGAGTTAGAAGAAGCAAGCGTTTCTTTTCACATTCGCGTCCGCTGTACGCATCGTCGGGGTGACGCTCGGTTACACACTGCGCGGGTAACGTCGAGGCCCCGGGAAGATCGGTCAGCGACGAGCGACGAGCGACGAACGACGAACGACGAACGACGAGCGACGAGCGACGGACGAACGACGAGCGACGGACGAACGCAGGGTGTCGGGTGTCGGACGCCAGGTGCCAGGCGCCGGACGTTGCGCGCCAGGCGCCGGGTGGGGCCGAGGGGCCGACGCCGAGGCCCATGCGGCCGGTCATATGGCCGAACGGACGGTGTGGATCGATACGCCAGTACGTCAGCGGGGATCGGGCCGGCGCGATCACGGGCCGCAAAGCAGTCGGCGAAACCCGTCTCGGGATGCGGAAATCGACGCTTTCGGCGCTCGGCGCAGAGACGATACTGCGAAGCCCTGGATCGACTCTATCTATCGTCTGCCGACCGTTTCGGCAGGCGAGAATATAGCTCTGGGGGCCGAGAAGCCCTCAAATTTTGCTCGATTTCGTTGCTGGTGCTCGACGGCTGGGCTACGTTCGCGACCTGTCCTCAAGTCGGAAGGAATGGGTGATGGACATCAGCATCGATGCGACCTATCGGGAGCCACGCGGCTCACTGTTCGCGGCATGGGAGGAAGCCTTCACAGCGCCCGCCACGTGGCGTGAGTCGTTCGTCTCGGGGATCCGGGCGGTCGTACGTCTACTGGAGCAGGATCGACGGGTCGCGGACACCTGCGTGCTCACCTACTTGCCGGTGACGACCAGCGGCTCGCTGGTCTGGCATCGCGAGATCGTCCGCTCCCGGATCGCGGAGATCATGCACGACAAGTGGGTCGCCTGCGGCGGGCCGTCCGTCCCGCGGATGCACTTCGAGGTCCTGCTCGGCGAGGCCTGCACGCTGCTGCGCGAGCGTCACCGGACCGGCGCGAGCTACGCGGACCTTCCGGACATGGTCCTGACGATGTGGGGCCGCGAGGCCCTCGATCTCGCCCACGTCTAGCGTCCTGCGCACGCCGCCGACACGCGATGGCCGGGGCCGTGGGGCCCCGGCGTTCAGGACGTTGCCGCTACGACTGCGGAGCGGCGGACTGCTCCGCCTCGGCGGCGGCATCGGCCGCCCGCTGCTTCGCGCGGAACTCGACCGCGGCGTCGTGCGCGGCCTGGGCGCCCTCGATGCCGGCGTACGGCAAGAACAGCGCGTAGACGAGCTCCGGGACGGCTTCGCGGAGCTCCTCGAGCTCGCCGCGCAGGACCCGGGCGTAGATCACCTCGTGAATACCGCCGGCGATCGTCTCGGACGTCATCGGCGGCATGCCCTCGCCGCCCCGGGCCTGCTTGGCGCCGGTGGCGATCAGCTCGGAGAGCTCCCGCATCGAGCGGTCGCGCCGGGCAACGGCCTCGGCGCCGGCGCCGAGCACCTCGACGACGCACATCTCGGCCATCGCCGGATCGGCCGCGAGGCCGTCGACCAGGACCGTGACCGCGGCCGTGGCCCGCTCGATGATCGAGCCCTCGGCCTGGAAGACGTCGATCATCGCGCCCTGGAGCCGGGTGACCGACTCGTCGTAGGCGACGAGGAACGCGGATTCCTTGTTCGGGAAGTGGTCGTAGAACGTCCGGCGCGAGACGCCGGCCGTGCTGATGATGTCCTCGACGGACATCGGGCCGTATCCGGCCAGGCTCGCGACGTCGACCACCGCGCGCAAGATCCGTTCGCGCTGGTTCTGGACCACGGTTTCACGGGGGAGGCCGTGCCTCCCGGGCGGTAGCTGCCCCGGGCGTCGGCCCCGGCTCTGAGTCTCGGTCACAGCAGGAACATAGCCGTTTCGAACCAACTATTCTGCCCCCCGACCGGGGTATACTCTTCGTGCTAGCGGCCGAGGGGGAGCTTCACGCGCCCGAGAAGCCCTTGCCGTGCTTGCGCACGAGGCCGTCCCGCTGCAGCAGCGGGAGGGTGCGGAAGAGCACGCTGACCGGCAGGTCGAGCCGCTCCGCGAGCTGCGCGGCGGTCAGGCCGGGCTCGGCCGTCACGAGCGCGACGATCTCCTTGTCGTAGCCCTCGCCCGACCGGTCGGCGGGCGCGCCGGCCGGCGCCGAGCGCGCGCGGCCCCGCTTCGCGCCGCCGGCGCGCTTCGCCTTCGGGCCTCCGCCTTCGCCTCCGGACTCGGTTCCGCCCGACCCGGGAGCGCCGGTGAGTCCGGGGATCGGGAAGTTGGCGATGTGCGCGGCGACATCGGCGGCATCGAGGTTCGAAATCACGCCCCGGAGCTGCTGCAGGGCGTGGTACTCCTGAACCAGCGGGTGGATCTCCGCCATGCGCGCGTCGATTCGGGTCTGAAAGTCTTCGATCAGATTCA
>JADMKN010000192.1 GCA_015478825.1 Patulibacter sp.
CCCCCTTGGGGGCCCCGAGCGACCCTTCGACCCGCAGGCCTCGCGTCGCGAAGGTCTCGAAGGCGTGCGCCATGTCGAGCACGGTCACGCCGCGGCGCGGGGCGCCGAGCACGACGGCGGCGTTGCTCGAAACGGGGGTGCGGATGCCCATCCGCTCGATCAGCTTGGCGATCGGCTTGGTCCCGACCTTCTGCCCGACCTGGGCGAAGACGGCGTTGTCCGAGAAGGTCAGCGCGCGGGCAAGCGTGGTCTGCCCGGAGTAGGCGCTCTCGGAGTTGGTCACCCGGAAGGTCTCCGTCCGTCCCTTCTCGTCCTTGACCCGCAGGCTCAGCTTCTTCGACGCCCAGACGGAGTCGGCGGAGACCCCCTCGCGGAGCGCCTGGGCGAGGACGAACGGCTTGAACGACGACCCCGGCTGGCGCTGGCCCTGCGTGGCGAGGTTGAACGGCTTGACGCTGTAGTCGTCGCCGCCGACCATCGCCCGGACCTCGCCGGTCTGGTTGTCGATCGCGACGAGCGACGCCCGCGGCCCGTCGGTGTCGGGCAGGAACATCTTGACGGTCCGTTCGGCGGCGTCCTGCATCGCCTGGTCGATCGTGGTGGTCACCTTCATCCCGCCCTCGTAGGTGCGCTGCGCGCCGAAGCGGTCGACGAGCTGCGCGCTGACCCACGACGCGAAGTACGGGTTCTTGGTGTCGAGCGTCGGCGGCTCGATCTCGTCGCGGGCCGGCAGCGGCTCGGCGACGGCCTCCTCGTAGGTGGGACGGTCGATCCGCTGCTGCTCGAGCATCTTGCGGAGCACCTGATCGCGGCGGCGCAGCGTGAGGGCGGGCTCGGTCGCGGGGTCGTACATCGACGGGGAGGCGATGATCGCGGTCAGCAGCGCCGACTCGGCGGGGCTCAGGCCCTGAGCGCACGGGCGTTGCGGCATGCCGCAGCCCTCGTGGGCCGGACGGTTGCCGAAGTAGGTCTTGGCCGCGGACTCGACCCCGTAGGCCCCGTAGCCGAAGTACACCCGGTTGAGGTAGTTCGTGAGGATCTTCGACTTGCTCCACTGCCGCGTCATGTGGAAGGCGAGGGCTGCCTCGCGGAGCTTCTGGAAGACCGTGCGCTCGCTCTGGGCTTCGAGCGAGAGCTTGATGAGCTGCTGGGTGATCGTCGACCCGCCCTGCGCGGCCCGCCGCTCGATGATGTCCTGGACGACGGCGCGACCGATGCCCCGGAAGTCGACGCCGCTGTTGGACCAGAACCGCTCGTCCTCCATCGCGACGACGGCGTCCTTCATCGCGGGCGAGATCTGGCTGGCCGTGACGATGTGCCGGGACGAGTCGGCGAGCAGCCCCATCGTCCGGCCGTTGCGATCGAGCAGGACCGTGTTCTTGGCCGACTGGAACTCCTTCGCGGTATCCAGGTCGGGGAGCTGGCGCGAGACGGCCATCATCATCCCGAAGACCAGCGAGACGACGGCCAACGCCCCGATCGGCAGCAGCAGCGCGAACAGTCGCAGCCAGCGCAGGCGGATCCGGGGGCGCTTGGGGGGCTCCGGGGGGCCAGGCGGCTGACCGCTGACGGCCCCGGGGCCCGGACCGGGCCCGGACGGCGGCCCGACGGGGCCCGCCGGCGCGGAAGCGCGGGAGACCTGGGGACGGGCGGCGGCGGGGCCGCTCCACCACGGGGCGTGTGTGTCGTTCGGTCCGGAGTTCACGGGAGCGAGGGGGTGCTCGGAACCGCACCGAGTCCCGGGGAGCGCATCGGCGTTCCTCGGAATTGTGCGGCAACGCGATCCTTCCAGCGCCGGATCGGCGGCAGCGTCCGGTGGCTAGATCGTCGAATCGCGTTTCGAGACCCCCGGTATCCTAACATCGACCTCATGCCTGACCCCCGATCCGACGCCGCGTTCCTCGCTCGAAACGTGGCGGCCGTCCAGCCAGAGGGGGCCCTGGAGGCTCGTCTGGCCGTGGCCGCCAAGGAGGATCGCCCACTTCGGGTCAAGCTCGGGATCGACCCGACGGCGCCGGACATCCACCTGGGTCACGTGGTCGTGCTGCAGAAGCTGCGCGAGTTCCAGGACCTCGGACACCGCGTGGTCCTGATCATCGGCGACTACACCGCGCGCGTGGGAGATCCGAGCGGGCGCTCCGCGACCCGACCCGTCCTGACGGGCGAGGCGATCGAGCACAACGCCGCGACCTATCGCGAGCAGGCCAAGCGCGTCCTCGACCAGGATCCCGAACGGATCGAGGTCCGGCGCAACGGCGAGTGGCTCGACATGCCGATGGACCGGTTCCTCGCGCTGGCTCGGATCCCGAAGGTCGCGCAGCTCCTGGAGCGCGACGACTTCCACAAGCGGTTCACCGCGAACAAGCCGATCAGCCTGCTCGAGCTGCTCTACCCGCTGCTGCAGGGGTACGACTCGGTGGCGGTCGAGGCCGACGTCGAGATCGGTGGGACCGATCAGACGTTCAACCTGCTCTTCGGCCGCGACGTGCAACGCGCCGAGGGCCGACCCGAGCAGGCCGTGATGACGATGCCCCTGCTCGTCGGCACCGACGGCGTCCAGAAGATGTCGAAGTCGCTGGGCAACCACATCGGGATCACGGAGCCCCCGGAGGAGATCTTCGGGCGGACGATGCGGATCCCGGACGAGACGATCGCGACCTGGAGCGAGCTCCTGGGCATCGACCTGTCGCAGTGGCCCGCGGACGACCCGCGCGAGCGCAAGCGGGCCCTGGCGCGCTCGCTCTGCGACCGGTTCGCGGGGCTCGGAGCGGGGGACCGTGCGCAACAGGCGTTCGACCGCGTCTTCCGCGACCGGGCGATCCCCGACGAGATCGCGGAGCACGTCCTCGACTCCAGCGACGATTCGTTGCACCTGCCGGCGGTGCTCTCGGCGGCGTTCGGGGTCTCGCGCTCGGACGCGCGTCGGGCGATCGAGCAGGGCGGGGTCCGCGTCGACGGCGAGGTCTGGGCGGCGGGGACGCTGGACGCGGACCGCGCGCAGCTCGTCGACCGGGCGCTCCAAATGGGCAAGCGGCGCTTCGTGCGGTTGCGC
>JADMKN010000193.1 GCA_015478825.1 Patulibacter sp.
GCTGGCCGCCGCCCACCGGCTGCTGCGTCCCGGCGGAGAGCTGCGCTACTACGAGCACGTGGCGACCGACGGCTGGCTCGGGGGTGTGCAGCGAGTCGCCGACGCCACCGTCTGGCCCCGGGCGTTCGGCGGCTGCCACACGCACCGCGACACCCCGGCGGCGATCACGGCGGCCGGCTTCGAGACGGTCCGGCAACGCGAGATCCGCTCGGCGCCCCGGTGGGCCCCGATTCCGGTCTCGCCGATGGTGCTCGGGGTCGCGCGACGGCCGTAGCGCCGGGCCGCGCCCTCCGACCGCTTTCGCGCTCTCCGGCCGGGTTGCGCTACTCGGTCGCTTCGCCGGCGGCCGCCGAAGCCGGCTCGACGCCCTCGGCGTCCCAGAGCAAGCTGCGGGCCGCGACCGCGGCGACCTCGATCGCGGCGGTCATGTCGCGCGAGGGGTCGGCCAGCAGTCGCAGCGACATCCCGTAGCCGAGACCCAGGAAGACGTCGGCGATCTTCTCGGCCGGCGCCGCGAGCACGATCTTGCCCTCGGACTCGAGGAGCTGCATCCGCGCCGCGAACGCCGTCGTCATGCCCTGCATCACGGTCGCCAGCTCGTCGGCGATCTCGGGAGTCCGCTGAGCGAGGGTGTAGAGCTCGAGCAGCAGGACGACGAACTCGGGCTCGTGCTTGACCGTCGCGTGCAGCGAGCGGACCCAGTGCGAGACCAGCTCGTCGGCGCTGTTGGCCCGGTTGAGGTGGGTCGCCATCAACGCGAACCGGACCTCGGCGTCGCGCCGGGCGACCTCGACCAGGAGGCGCTCCTTCGACCCGAAGTAGTAGTGCAGCAGCCCGCGGGAGACGCCTGCTTCGCGGGCCACGTGGTCGAACGTCGATCCGGCCACTCCGCGCCGCGCGACGCTCGAGCGCATCGCATCGACGATCCGCATCGCCTTGTCGGTGGCCAGTTGCCGGCCCGAGGTCTCCTTCGCCACGCCCCCAGGTTACCTGGCTGGCTGGCCAGCAGGGGAGCGCCCGGGGGAGCGCGGCGGTCGGCCGCCGCGCTCCGGTGACGTCAGTTCTTGCTGGCGGACGACGCCGAGGCGTCGGCGGCGGCCGCCGCTGCGGCGGCCGAGCCGTTGGCGCTCGAGGCTCCGGCCGGCGCGGCGCTCGAGTAGTCCAGCTCCTCCTCCGGACCGAAGACGACGTCCAGCGCCTTCGAGCGCAGCGCGGGCACGGCGGCGACGGCCACGGCCGCTCCGACGGTGCCGAGCAGCAGCAGCCGGAGGAACCCGCCGCGCTTCTTCTTCTTCGGCTTCACGAAGTGGTGCTTCGCGCCCGCCGCCGCGTCGGACGCGGCCCGCAGGTCGCTGTGGACCTTCTTGTCCTGCAGGAGTGCCTGGGGCCCGTTGCTGGCCACCCGAGCGTACGCATGCTTCGCCGCGTCGGCGAGCTGCTTGAGGTCCTCGTGGAGATCCTGGTTCTCCAGCAGGTTGCGGACCGTGTCCTCCCGCGCCGCGACCTGCTTGCGCGCGTTCTTGGCCTGCTTCCGCAACTGCTTCTTGGACTGGGTCTTGAGCGCCATGATCCTCCGTCTCGGGGTCGTACGACCGAACTTCAACGAGCCTACCGTTTGGCTCCCGCTACCCCGCGGCTCACCGCATGAAACCTTCGAGCGCGTGGGGCAGGACCTCGTCGACCCGATCGACCCAGACGAACTCGATCTTCGACCGCAGCGGCTCGGGCACGTCCTCGGCGTCGCGCTCGTTCTCGCGCGGGGCGATCACGGTGGTGATCCCCAGCCGCTGGGCGGCGAGCGCCTTCTCCTTGAGGCCCCCGATCGGCAGCACCTCGCCGGTCAGGGTGATCTCGCCCGTCATCGCGACGTCGGCGCGCACCGGGCAGCCGGACAGCAGCGAGGCGACCGCGGTCGCGATCGTGATCCCCGCCGACGGTCCGTCCTTCGGCGTCGCGCCTGCCGGCACGTGCACGTGCAGGTCGTGCGCCGAGAACCAGCCGTCCTCGGCGAGCTCCGGCGCCACCGTGTCGAGGTTGCCGCGGACCCAGGTGACCGCCGCGCGGACCGATTCGGTCATCACGTCGCCGAGCTGGCCGGTGGTCGTCAACGTCGGCGCGCCCCCGACCTTCGGCATCGCGGCGGCCTCGACGAACAGCACGTCGCCGCCGACCGGGGTCCACGCCAGCCCGGTCGCCACTCCGGGACGGCCGGTCCGCTTGCGCACCTCGCGGTGGAACGGCGGGCGGCCCAGCAGCTCGACCACGCGCTTGTTCGAGACCGTGATCCGCTTCGGCTTCGCGCCGTCCTCGGTCTGCGCGTCCTGCTCGCCCTCGACCACCTGCCGGGCGATCTTGCGGATCACGCGGCCGATCTCGCGCTCGAGGTTGCGGACGCCCGACTCGCGGGTGTAGTCCTCGATCAGCCGCCTCAGCGCCGCCTCGCCGAAGCCGACCATCGAGCGCCGGAAGCCGTGGCGGTCGAGCTGGCGGGGCACCAGGTAGCGCTTGGCGATCTCGAGCTTCTCCTGCTCGGTGTAGCCCGCCAGGCGGATGATCTCCATCCGGTCGCGCAGGGGTCCCGGGATCGTGTCGAGGGTGTTCGCGGTGGTGATGAACATCACCCGCGACAGGTCGAACGGGACGTCCAGGTAGTGGTCGCGGAAGGTCCCGTTCTGCTCGGGATCGAGCACCTCGAGCATGGCCGACTCGACGCCGCCTCCCCCGCGGAAGTCCGTCCCCATCTTGTCGATCTCGTCGATCATCAGCAGCGGGTTGTTGGACCCCGAGTCGCGCAGCGCACGCACGATCGTCCCCGGCATCGCGCCGATGTAGGTCCGCCGGTGACCGCGGATCTCCGCCTCGTCGCGCACGCCACCGGCCGAGATCCGCTCGAAGTTGCGACCCATCGCCCGCGCGATCGAGCGGCCGAGCGAGGTCTTGCCGACGCCGGGCGGTCCGACGAAGCAGAGGATCGAGCCGCGCGCGTCCGGCTTGAGCTGGCGGACCGCCAGGAACTCGAGGATCCGGTCCTTGACGTCGTC
>JADMKN010000194.1 GCA_015478825.1 Patulibacter sp.
CGATCGCCACCAACATGGCCGGTCGCGGCGTCGACATCAAGCTCGGCGGCGACCCGGAGCACCTGGTCCGCGCCGAGCTACGCAAGCAGGGGATCGATCCCGAGCACGAGGAGTTCGACGAGCGGTTCGCGGCGATGCTCCCCGAGATCGAGGAGCGATGCGCGCAGGAGCGCGAGACCGTGGTCGAGGCCGGCGGCCTCTTCATCTGCGGCACCGAGCGCCACGAGTCGCGCCGGATCGACAACCAGCTCCGTGGTCGCGCCGGCCGCCAGGGCGATCCCGGCGAGTCGCGGTTCTTCCTCTCGGCCCAGGACGACCTGGTCCGGATCTTCGCGGGCGACCGGATCTACAAGATCCTCGACCGCTTCCCGTCGACCGACGACGACGGCAACGAGCTGCCGATCTCGGCCGGGATGCTGACCAAGCAGATCGAGAAGGCCCAGCGCACCGTCGAGGAGCGCAACTTCCTGATCCGCAAGCGCGTGCTCGAGTACGACGACGTGATCAACGAGCAACGGCGCGTCGTCTACGCCTACCGCGACCAGATCCTCGAGGGTCGCGACATGAGCAGCGACGCCAAGGAGGAGATCGGCAACGTCATCACCCGGGCGCTCGACGAGTACCTGCCGGCCGACGACTTCGAGCTCTGGGACGTCGACGGCCTGCTCGCGTCGCTCGGCGAGATCTGGCCGGTCACGCTCGGTGGGGAGGACCTCGACCCCGACGCCACGGACCGCGAGGAGCTGACGCGTCGCCTGCACGACGACGCGATCGCCGCCTACGAGAACCGCGAGGGCGAGTTCGGCGAGGACCTGATGCGTCAGGTCGAGCGCTACCTGCTGCTGCAGATCATCGATCAGCGGTGGCGCGAGCACCTCTACGACATGGACTACCTGCGCGAGGGCATCCACCTCCGCGGCTACGCCCAGATCGAGCCGATCGTCGCGTACAAGAACGAGGGCTACGACCTCTTCCAGGACCTGATGGCGTCGATCTGGAGCGACTTCGCCAAGCTCGTCTTCCACGTCGAGGTCGAGGTCGAGGCGCCGGCGCTCGAGAACGGATCGTCGGACCCGCAGGCGTACGACTACTCCGGTGGCACCGGGGGGCAGCCGACCCCGCTCGAGGCGATCGCCGGCGGCGACGTCGAGTCCGCGGCCCTGCAGTCGTTCGGGGCGGGCGAGGACCAGCCCCAGGAGGCCCCCGTCGTCCAGCAGCGCACCGTCGCCGCCAACGAGCAGCTCGGCCGCAACGACCTCTGCTGGTGCGGCTCCGGCCGCAAGTACAAGCGCTGCCACGGGGCGTAGTTCGGGGCAGGTGCTCCGCGGGCCGCTGAGGCTCTCGGGGCACGCCCGCCCGGCGGCGGTCACCCGCGGTCCGACGCGTTCCGACTGCTAGTTTCGGGGGTCGATGGCCGTCCCCGAATCCGCCCCGCAACGCATCGCCGACGCCCGTCGGCGGTTCGACGACCTGCTGCCCCACCTGCGCCCGTCGGAGCTGCGTGAGCGCGTGGCCGAGCTGGAGCAGGCGATGGGGGCGGCGGGCTTCTGGGACGACCAGGAGCGCGCGACCAAGGTCAACTCCGAGCACTCGCGGGCCTCGAGCAAGCTGCAGGTCCACGACGGTCTGCAGTCCGACCTCGAGGACCTCGACGGGCTGCTCGAGCTGGCCGAGGAGGACGACGATCTCGGCGCCGAGCTGGTCCCGTTGCTCGACCGCGTCGAGCAACGGCTCGCGGGGCTCGAGGAGGAGCGGCTGTTCACCGGGGAGTACGACGCCGGCGACGCGCTGATCACGATCAACGCCGGGGCGGGCGGGACCGATGCGCAGGACTGGGCCGAGATGCTCCTGCGGATGGAGATGAAGTGGGCCGAGAGCCGGGGCTTCAAGGTCGACCTGCTCGAAGCGTCCGCCGGTGAGCAGGCGGGGATCAAGTCCGCGACCTTCAAGGCCGAGGGTGATCACGCCTACGGGCTGTTCTGCGCCGAGCGCGGCGTCCACCGACTGGTCCGGATCTCGCCGTACGACTCGCAGGGGCGGCGGCAGACGGCGTTCGCCGGCCTCGAGGTCGCGCCGGTCGTCGACGAGATCGGCGACGTCGAGATCCGCGACGAGGACCTGCGCGTCGACACCTACCGCGCGTCCGGGGCGGGCGGTCAGCACGTCAACAAGACCGACTCGGCGGTGCGGCTGACGCACCTGCCGACGGGGATCGTCGTCGCCTGCCAGCAGGAGCGCTCGCAGACCGCCAACAAGGTGATGGCGATGAAGATGCTCTACGGCAAGATCGTCGAGCAGAAGGAGCGCGAGCGCGCCGAGGAGATCGCCAAGGAGAAGGGCGAGTCGCAGGACGTGGGCTGGGGTTCGCAGATTCGCTCGTACGTGCTCAACCCGTACACGATGGTCAAGGATCTGCGCACCGGGGTCGAGACGGGCAACGTCCAGCCCGTGCTCGAGGGCGCGCTCGACGAGTTCGTCCGCGCCTGGCTGCTGCTGCAGGCGTCGGGCAACGAGCCCGAGGGCGCGGCGAGCGGTTCCGCGTAGCCGCCGCTTCGCCGGGACGTCCCACGCCCCGGGGGCCAGGCGGCGGGCGGTGCGCGTTCTCGCGTAGCGAGCCCGCGACAACGCGCTACCGGGAGTAACAAAGTTGGCTGGCCAGCCAGTAGGCTGGGCGCGTGGTGCGCCGGGGCGGTCTCGGCGTCCCGACACCCCGTACCGCCGGAGCGCCCTCCGGCGTCCCCGACCCGGAGCGCGAGATGGCCATCGACTTCACCCTGTCCGACGAGCAGCAGGCGTACCGCGATGCGCTCCGCGAGAGCTTCCAGCGCGAGGTCGGAAGCGCCGAGGCGCTGGAACGGGTGACGGACGGCTTCTCGACCCACCACAGCCACGAGCTGAGCCGCAAGTTCGGCGCCGCGGGGCTGCTCGGACCCAGCCTTGCCGAGGAGCACGGCGGGGGCGGCGCCGGCGTCGTCGAGGAGATGATCCTGCTCGAGGAGATCATGCGCAACCAGGCGCCGATCGGCGCCTG
>JADMKN010000195.1 GCA_015478825.1 Patulibacter sp.
CCGGGGATCGCCTTCGACGCGACCGAGAACGCGGTCACGATCGTGACCGACGACGGCGAGCGCACCGTCGCCCGCGCCGACAAGGCCGAGATCGCCGACGCGGTCCTCGACGCCGTCGTCGTCCAGCGCGCCGGCTGAGCGCCCGTCGCCGGCGTGTCGTTCCGGACTCCTTGACCGGTTTGCAACACTCGATCCATGCCGCAAACCGCATACGACCTGTACCGGTCGGGGCTGCAGCTGTTGGAGCAGCACGACTACCACGCCGCCACCGTCCCGCTCCGACGGGCCCGCGACCTCGAGCCCCAGACGGGCATGGTCCGCGAGGCCCTCGGGCGGGCGCTGTTCCAGACCCAGCAGTTCGGCAAGGCGGCCGACGAGTTCTCGGCGCTGACCGAGCTCGAGCCGGTCAACCACTACGCCCAGTTCTGCCTCGGTCGGTCGCTCCAGCTCTGCGGACGCCACGACGAGGCCCGACCGCCGCTGACGATGGCGGCGCTGCTGCAGCCGCAGCGCGTCGACTACCGCGTGTACCGCGACCGCACCGTGGCCGCGCTCGGCGAGCACGCCGCCTGACCGGCCCCCGTCGGGGGCGGGTGGGGCCGGGATTCCTCGACGGATCGTCGAAAGTCAAAGGCTTCCTGCATCTAGCGGTGGTACGATGTTGCAGCAGCGTTTCACGACGCCGCTCCGCAGCAACCTTTTGAAGTGGGCACGGAGCCCGCTTTTTTTATGGCTGAATCCGTCATGACCTCTTCCGTACAAGACACGATCGAAGCGCAGCTTCGTGACGCCGACCCGCAGGTCGAAGTCCTGCTGGCCGAGGTCGTGCACGGGGGCGTGCTCCGGGTGTACATCGACCATCCGGACGGGGTCTCGTTGGACCTCTGCACCGAGGTCACGCACCACCTGAGCGCGCTGCGGGAGACGTACGCGGTCGAGGTCTCGTCGCCCGGGCCGGAGCGCCCGTTGGTCAAGGCGGACCACTTCCGCCGGTTCGTCGGTCGGCGCGCTCGCGTGCGGACCCGCGAGCCGTTGTCGGTCGAGAGCTCGGACACGTCCCAGCCGCGGCGGTCGTTCACCGGCGAGCTCGTCGGCGCGGACGAACGCGCAGTCACCTTGGCGGCCGACGGGGGCGTCGTGACGATCCCGTATGCCGAGATCCATCGCAGCAACCTCGTCGAGGAGTAGGAGCGAGATGTCCCGCGAGATCGTAGACGCGATGCGTGCCCTGGCGCGCGAGAAGGGCATCCCCGAGGAGCGGCTCGTCGCCGCCCTCGAGGACGCGCTCCTCTCCGCGTACAAGAAGCAGCCCGATTCGGCGAAGTACGCCCGCGTGGAGCTCGACTCCGAGAGCGGCGAGTACCGCGTGATCGAGCTGCTCGTGCCCGAGATGCTCGAGGCCGGACTGATCGTCGAGACGATCGACGAGCAGAGCTACGAGGATCCCGAGACCGGGGAGTGGGTCGAGCCGACCGAGATCGAGATCCCGGGGGAGAAGCTCGCCGAGCACCGGGACGAGATCCCCGAGCAGGACGTCACGCCCGACGACTTCGGTCGGATCGCCGCGCAGACCGCCAAGCAGGTGATCCTGCAGCGGATCCGCGAGGCCGAGCGCGACATGATGTACGACGAGTTCGCCGATCGCGTCGGCGAGATGGTCACCGGCATCGTCCAGCAGTCGGACAACCGCTACACGCTGCTCCAGCTTCGCGACCGCGTCGAGGCGCTGCTGCCGCGCTCCGAGCAGGTCTTCGGCGAGCGCTACGACCACAACCAGCGCCTGAAGGCGGTGATCAAGGAGGTCTCGCAGTCCGCGAAGGGCCCGTCGATCATCGTCTCGCGTCGCGATCCCGAAGTGATCCGCGCGCTGTTCGAGCTCGAGGTCCCCGAGATCGCCGACGGCCTGGTGGAGATCACCGGCGTCGCCCGCGAGCCCGGCTACCGCTCGAAGATCGCCGTCGTGTCGCACGCCTCCGGTGTCGACCCGGTCGGCGCCTGCGTCGGACCGCGGGGCTCCCGCGTGCGGATGGTCGTCTCCGAGCTCAAGGGCGAGAAGATCGACATCATCCCCTTCAACGACGAGCCCGGCCGGTTCATCGCGAAGGCGCTGTCGCCCGCCCAGGTGCGCGAGGTCTTCATCGACGACGAGCTCCGGCAGGCGACGGTCATCGTGCCCGACGAGGACCTGACGAAGGCGATCGGCCGCGAGGGGCAGAACGTGCGGCTCGCCGCGCGTCTCACCGGCTGGCGGATCGACATCAAGAAGGCCAGCGACGCGCTCGCCCAGGCGGCGGCCGGCGGCGGCAACGAGCCCGCGGCGGACGAGGACGAGGAGCCGATCGGCGACGGTCGCTGCTCGGCGGTGCTCACGAGCGGGCGTCGTTGCCCGAACGCGGCGCTGCCCGGATCGATCTTCTGCGGTCTTCCCGGCCACCAGGCGCTCGTGCGCTTCGGCGCGGTCGAGGTCGCCCTGCTGGACGACCTGCCCGAGGAGGAGATCGAAGCGCTCTCCGACCCGGACAAGTCGCAGGAGGACGTCCAGGACATCGTGACCCGCGCCGAGGAGGCCTACGCCGCTCGGGTGGCCGAGCAGGGACCGATCGTTCCGCTCGACGACGAGGGCCAGATCGAGGGCGCCGAGGGCGCCGTCGAGGAGCTCGACGCGGAGCAGTACGAGGAAGCGGCGGCGGATCAGCCGGTGGACGACGCGGAGATCGCGGCGGACGGCGAAGAGCCCGTAGCCGACCCGGAGGCGTCGAACGACGCAGCCGGCCAGGAGGAGGACGTCCCGTCGACGTAGGCGGTCGTACCCCGGAACGGCGGTGCGTCGGCTGCGGCCGGCGCGCGCCCCAGGCGGACCTGATCCGCCTGGCCGTGGAAGGCGACCTCGTGGTCGCCGATCCTCAGCGCCGGCTTGCCGGACGTGGAGCGTACGTGTGCGATCACACGTGCGCAGAAGAGGCCGTGAAGCGCCGTGCGATGCAGCGCGCTTTTCGACGGCCCATCAGCATCGACCCGGACTTTCTACACTCTTTTATTTGATGGCGAAGAAGCGCGTGCACGAAATCGCCAAGGCCCACGGCCTGTCGAGCAAGGCAGTACTCGATGCCCTCCAGGCGGATGGCGTCGACGTTGCCACGGCCTCGTCGAGCGTCGACGAGACCGCGGTCGAGCGTCTGATCAAGACGCAAGGCAGCAAGCTCCAGGCCCCGGCGAAGGCAGAAGAGGCTCCCGGAACCCCGGCGAAGCCGAAGACGAGCGGTGCTCCCGCTCCGACCAAGAACGCCGGAGGTGCGACCGCGGGACGTCCCGTGCGTCCCCCGGCGCCCGGAACGGCGGCCAAGGCCGCTCCGCAGCGGCCCGCTGCTCGACCGGTGCGCCCGCCCGCGCCCGGAACGGCGCCGAAGGCCGCTCCGCAGCGGCCGGCTGCCCGACCGGTCCGTCCGGCTGCCCCCGGCACGCCCGCGGCGCGTCCGGCCGCCGGCCAGGCCCGTCCGGCCCGCCCGCAGAGCGGTGGCGCCGGCGCGTCCGGCGCCCCGGCCCGGCCCACCCGTGATGCCCCGACCGGTCAGCGTCCCGCGGCCCCGGCGCGTCCGCAGGGCGGCCCGTCCGCTCCCGCGCAGCGGCCCGTGCGTCCCGGCGCTCCGCAACGTCCGGTGCGTCCGGGCGACGCGCCGCGCCCCGTCCGTCCGTCCGACGCCAAGCGCTCCGCGCCCACGGCGCGACCGGCTCCGCGTCCCGCTCCGGGCGGCCTGCGTCCCGGCGCCGGTCCGCGGATCGTGCACACGGCGCCGCCGACCACGCCGGCCAAGCCCAAGGCCGATCCCGCGCCGCTGACCCAGCGCGCCGCGCCGCTCGGCCGCCGTCCCGCTCCGGCCGGACAGCGCCCCGCCGCCGGCCAGCGTCCGGCGCCGCAGCGTCCCGCTCCGCAGCGTCCGATCAGCGAGGCTCCGCGTGAGGCCCCGCAGGGCCCGCCGCCCGGTCGCGCGGGTGGGCGGGGTCCCGGTTCGGGTCCGCCGCTGCCCCCCGGACAGCGTCCCGCGCCCGGATCGACCACCACCGGCCCGAAGCGGCGTCCCGCCCGTCGGGCCTCCAAGGACGTTCCGCCGCCGCCGCCCACCCGCGACCTGCGGACCAAGAAGCCCGACCTGCCCAAGGGTCCCGCGGCCCTGGGCGAGAAGCCCGCGGCCGGCGCCGGCCCGAAGATCATCGCGCTGCCCGATCCCGCGACGTCCCGCCCGCAGCGGGCCGGCAGCTCGTCCGGCTCGTCGGCCGGCGGCCCCGGCAAGCGCCGCGTCGTGATCGACCAGCCGGGCGGCCCGCGCCGTCCCGGCCTGGGTGGTCCGCCCAACCGCCGTCCGCGTCGTCGTCGTCGCCGTCAGAGCATCGAGGAGGCACTGGCGCCGCTCAACCGCGGCGAGCAGGGCCGCACGGTCGACGTCGTCAAGATCAACTCGGGGTCGACCGTCAAGGACGTCGCCGAGTACCTCGGCGTGCCGGTCCCCGAGATCATCAAGAAGCTGATGCTGATGGGCGAGATGGCGACGCTCACGCAGACACTGTCCGACGACACCATCGAGCTGCTGGCCGGCGAGTTCGAGCGCGAGATCGAGATCGTCCGCGCCGGTGACGACGTCGAGCCCGAGCTGGTCTTCGACGATGCCGAGGAGGACCTCGAGGTCCGCCCGCCGGTCGTCACGATCATGGGTCACGTCGACCACGGCAAGACGTCGCTGCTCGACAAGCTGCGCGAGACCGAGGTCGCCGAGGGCGAGGCCGGGGGCATCACGCAGCACATCGGCGCCTACCAGGTCCACCAGGACGATCTGACGATCACGTTCCTCGACACCCCCGGCCACGCGGCGTTCACCGCGATGCGTGCCCGCGGCGCGCGCCTGACCGACATCGCGGTGATCGTGGTGGCGGCCGACGACGGCGTCAAGCCGCAGACGGAAGAGGCGATCGACCACGCCCACGCCGCGGAAGTGCCGATCATCGTCGCGATCAACAAGATCGACAAGCCGAACGCTGACCCGACCCGGGTCCGCACCGAGCTGGTCCAGCACGGCCTCAACCCGGTCGAGTGGGGCGGCGACACCGAGTTCGTCGACGTCTCCGCCAAGACCGGCGAGGGCCTCGACACGCTGATCGAGACGATCGGGCTGGTCGCCGAGCTCTCCGAGCTGACGGCCAACGCCAACACCGAGGCCTCCGGCGTCGTGATCGAGGCGCGCCTCGATCCGGGCCGCGGCCCTGTGGCGACCGTGCTGATCCAGCGCGGCACGCTCGAGATCGGCGACCCGATCGTCTGCGGCGCCCAGTGGGGCAAGGTCCGCGCGCTGATCGACTACACCGGCGAGCGGATCGAGGTCGCCGGTCCCGGTGATCCCGTGCTCGTGCTCGGCTTCAACGGCGTCCCCAACGCGGGGGACACCGCGGTCGTCGTCGAGACCGAGAAGATCGCCCGCGAGCGGGCCGAGGAGCGCGAGACGCGCCTCAAGTCCGAGGCGATCGCGCGTCGCTCCGGCCGCAAGTTCTCGCTCGAGGACGTCTTCAAGCGCTCCCGCAGCGCCGAGGAGACCAAGGGCCTGGCCCTCATCCTCAAGGCCGACGTGGCGGGCTCGCTCGAAGCGTTCCAGGACGAGATCGCGCGCCTGCCCCAGGGCGAGGTGCTCGTCGACATCGTGCGCCACGGCGTCGGCGCGATCACCGAGTCCGACGTCATGCTGGCGGCCGCCTCCGAGGCGATCATCATCGGCTTCAACGTCCAGCCCGTCGGCGAGGCTCGACGCGTCGCGGACCACGAGGGCGTCGAGATCCGCAGCTACGACATCATCTACCGGGCCCTGGAGGACCTCCACAAGGCGATGGAGGGCCTGCTCGATCCCGATCAGGTGGAGGACGTCGTCGGCACCGCCGAGGTCCGCCAGGTGTTCCGGGCGTCCAAGGTCGGCACGATCGCCGGCTCCTACGTCACCGACGGCAAGATCCGCCGGAACGTGCGCGTCCGCGTGCTGCGTGACGGCGAGATCGTCACGACCACGAAGATCGAGAGCCTCAAGCGGTTCAACGAGGACGCACGTGAGGTCGCGACCGGCTTCGAGTGCGGCATCGTGCTCCGCGAGTTCGCGGACGTCCGCGAGGGCGACGTGATCGAGGCGTTCGAGACCCGCTCCGTCAACCGTGAGCTGAAGTAATGAAGCCCGACCGCATGCGGCGCGTCGACGAGGCCATCCGCAAGGTCCTCGGCGACGTGCTCCAGCGCGAGGTCAAGGACCCCCGGGTCGGATTCGCGACCGTCACCGGCGTCCGCACCAGCTCCGACCTCAGCCACGCGCAGGTGCTGATCAGCGTGCTCCAGCTCGGCGACGAGCCGGAGCACACGCCCGAGGACACCATCGCCGGCCTGCGGTCGGCGGTGGGGTTCCTCCAGCGCCGCGTCGGCGAGGAGCTGGGACTCAAGAACACCCCGGTGCTGCGGTTCGAGCTCGACGAGACCGTCGACCGCGCGCTGCGGATCCAGGAACTGCTCGACGACCCGCCGCCGCCCGCGGTCGAGACGCCCGAAGACGAGACGTCCGAGGACGATCCCGATTCATGACCCGCGAAGGGCGCGCAGACGCCGACCGCGCCGCGGTCCTCCAACTGCTGCGCGACGCTGACCGGTTCGTCACGGTCACGCACGAGCATCCCGACGGGGACGCGATCGGCTCGCTGATCGCGGCCACGCGGGCGCTGCAGGCGCTCGGCAAGGACGCCATCGCCCTCGTCGCCCCGAGCGACCTGCCGCTGTCCCGCGAGTACACCGGCCTGGTGACGGTCGATCTTCAATCGCACCCGCCCGCTGACCTCGGGGACCGGATCGCCCTGATCCTCGATTGCGGCAACCTCGACCGGATGGTCGTGCCCGGCCTGCTCGACGGCCCCGTCCGGCCGCGCCGGACGGTCAATGTCGACCACCACCACGACAACACGCGATTCGCCGAGGTCAACTTCGTCGACGCGACCGCGTCGAGCACCGTCGAGATCCTCTGGGAGTTGTTCCAGGACCTCGGCGTGCCGCTCGATCCCGACACCGCGGCGGCGCTCTACGTCGGCCTGGTCACCGACACCGGGCGGTTCATGTACCAGAACACCCGCCAGCGGTCGCACGAGATGGCCGTCGACCTGCTCGCCGCCGGCGCCGAGCCGTTCCCGCTCTACCGCGCCCTCTTCGAAGAGGTCCCGTGGTCGAAGCTCGCGCTGCTCAGCCGGGCGCTCGACCGCGTGCGGATCGAGGCCGACACCGCGATCACCTTCGCCTGGCTTCGGCGCCGTGACTTCGACGAGACCGGCGCCGAGAACTCCGAGTCCGAGGGGATCATCGACCACCTACGGACCGTCGCGGGCACCCGGATCGCGGTGCTCGCCCGCGAGATCGCCGCGGCCGGACCCGACGAGCCGGTCCGCACCAAGGTCTCGCTGCGCTCCGTCCGCGACGACGTCGACGTCTCCGCGATCGCCCGCGCGGGCGGCGGCGGGGGGCACCCGCAGGCCGCGGGGTTCAACACCACCATGGACGAGGACGAGCTGCTCGCGTTCCTCCGCGCCGAGCTGCGAGCCGCCACGCCCGCGTGAGCGACGTCCCGTCCGTACCCGACGGCGCGGTCCTGATCGACAAGCCCGCCGGCGCGTCGAGTCACGACATCGTCCACCGGATCCGCCGCCAGCTCGGCGGGCGCAAGGCCCGACGCGTCGGACACACCGGCACGCTCGACCCGTTCGCCACCGGCCTGCTGATCGTCCTGATCGGCCGCGCCACCCGGATCCAGCAGCACCTGATGGGCCTCGACAAGTCCTACGAGACGCTGGCCCGGCTCGGCGCCCGTTCGACGACCGGCGACACCGAGGGCGAGGTCACGGTCACCGGCGCGTTCCCCGCCGACCCACCCGACCTGCCGACCGGGCTGATTCGCCAGCGGCCCCCGGCCTACTCCGCCGTCAAGATCGACGGCCAGCGCGCGTACGCCCGGGCCCGCCGCGGCGAGGACGTCGAGATGCCCGAGCGCGAGGTCACCGTCCACCGCTTCGAGCAGCTCTCCCGCGACGACGACCGGGCTCGCTACGCGATCGAATGCTCGTCCGGCACCTACGTCCGCAGCCTCATCGGCGACCTCGGCGACGGCTACTGCCTGGAGCTGCGCCGCACCGCGATCGGACCGTTCACCGTCGAGCAGGCCCAGAGCCCCGAGGACCCACCCGACGCCTGGCGGATCGTGCCGCTGCTCGACCTGCTGCGCGTGGTGATGCCGATCGTCCCGATCGGCGCCGAGATCGCCCGCCGCGCGACCCACGGACAGCGCTTCGCGCTCGACGCCGCCCCGGCCACCGGCACCTTCGCGCTCGTCCACGACGACGAGCCGATCGCGATCGCCGAGAGGGAGCCGGACGGTCGTACCCATCCCGTCGTAGGCTTCCGGACGTGACCGCGCGCATCACGTCACTGGCGGACGTCCACCCGAGGCCCCGCACGATCGCCATCGGCATGTTCGACGGCGTGCATCGCGGACACCGCGCCGTGATCGACGGCGCCGACACCGTCGTCACGTTCGATCCGCACCCGATGGCCATCCTGCGACCGGACCACGTCCCGCCGCAGCTCACGTCGCTCGAGCAGAAGGCCGAGATCCTCGGCGACCTCGGCGTCCACGAGCTGGTTCTCGTCCCGTTCACCGCCGAGACCGCCGCCCTGACCGCCGAGGCGTTCGTCGACGACGTGATCGTCGACCGACTCGACGCCCGCGGCGTCCGGATCGGCGAGAACTTCCGCTTCGGTCACGCCGCCGCCGGCACCCCCGAGCTGCTCTCCCGGGACTCGCGCTTCGACACCACCGTGGTGCCCGTGCTGACCCTCGACGGCGACGTCGTCAGCTCGACCCGCGTCCGCAGGCTCGTCGCCGAGGGCGACGTCGCGACCGCCGCCCGCCTGCTCGGCGCGCCCTACGCGCTCCACGGCCCCGTCGTCCAGGGTGAGCAGCGCGGCCGCACGCTGGGATTCCCAACCGCCAACCTGCTGCCCCCGGACGGGCGCGTCCTGCCCGACCACGGCGTCTACGCCTGCCGCGCCACCGTCGACGGCGAGCTGACCCGGGCCGCCGCCGTCTCGATCGGCCTCCGACCGCAGTTCGAGAGCCGGTTCGGCGTGCTCGTCGAGGCCTACCTGCTCGACTTCGACGGCGACCTCTACGACCGTCAGCTCGAGCTGACGTTCCTGCAACGGCTCCGCGGCGAGCAGACGTTCGCCAGCGTCGACGAGCTGATCGCCCAGATCCAGCGCGACACCGACCAGACCCGACGGATCGTCACCGTCTGAAACGCGACCCGACGCCGGCCCACCCGCACCGCGGGGATGCAGGCCCTTCTGGTACTTTCCCCTGTCGAATGTCGTCGCTCACGCAGGAACGCAAGCAGGAGATCGTCGCTCGATTCGGGGCCTCCGAGAGCGATACCGGCTCCACGAAGGTCCAGATCGCGCTGCTCACGGAGCGGATCAACGATCTCACGGGCCATCTCCAGGACCACACGAAGGACCACCACTCGCGTCGTGGCCTCCTGATGCTGGTCGGTCAGCGCCGCCGCCTGCTCAACTATCTCCGCAGGGACAACTTGGAGGGCTACCGTTCCCTCATCAAGGAGCTTGGCCTGCGTAAGTAGTCTGGCGGCGTGACGCGGCCGTATAGCGGCGCATCTCGGCACCTTCCTCGCTCGGCAGTACGTCCGTACTGCTCTCGCTCGGCGGCACCGACCTGCTTGCTCTACGACCACCTCACATCCACCAGACGGGCGCACCCGCTGGGCCGTGTGCGATGAGGTATCCGACCCCGGTTCTCCGGGGTCGTTGTCGTTCTGGGGGCCGTTGAGGGGGTCCTACGGTGCGTCGCTGTCGTCCCCGGATCGCGGGACCGTAGGATGGGGGACATGGCCATCATCGCTGCCGGCACGCCGGTTCCCCCGATCACCCTGAAGCGCGAGGACGGCGCGGACTTCACCCAGGAGGATCTGAAGGGCCGCACCACGGTGCTCGTCTTCTACCCGTTCGCGTTCAGTCCCGTCTGCACCGATCAGTTCCAGGTCTACGAGGAGCTCGGCAGCGAGCTGCAGGCGCAGAACGCGGTGATGTACGGGGTGTCGACCGATCCGTCGTTCTCGCAGGTCGCGTTCCGCGAGAAGCTCGGCGTGACGATCGAGCAGCTCTCGGACTTCGAGCCCAAGGGCGAGGCGTCGAAGGCGCTCGGCGCCTACTTCGAGCCCGGCGGCATGACCAACCGCGCGCTGATCGTCGTCGACGCCGACGGCGTCGTGGCCTGGAGCCACCTGGCGGCCTCGCCGGGCGAGCTGCCCGGCGTCGACAAGGTCCGCGAGGGCCTCGCCGCCGTCTCGGGCTGAGCGAGCCGGTTCCGTCGTGACCGCCGAACGCCGCGACCGGTGAGCGACGACCCGTCGTCCGCGCCCTCGTCGGGCCCGCACGTCCGCGGTCCCGGCGACGCGCGGCTCGTCGTGCTGTTCGGCGACGTCACCTGCGACCGCTGCCAGCAGGCCTACCGGGCGCTCGCCGGCGCCCCGATCCGGCTCCAGTGGCGGCACTTCGTCCTGCGGGCCCGCGGGCCGCGCCCGCGAGCGGTCGCCACGGCCCTCGAGGCCGCCGCCCGGCAGGACGCGTTCTGGCCGATGCTCGACCGGGCGATGGCGCAACCAGGACGGCTCGAGGACCCCGACCTGTGGCAGATCGCCGCCGATCTCGACCTCGACATCGACCGGTTCCGCGCCGATCGCCGCGACGAGCGGACCGCCGAGGCGATCAGCGGCGACCTGTTCGCCGGGATGGGGCTCGGCGCGACCGGCACGCCAGCCCTGGTGGTCGACGGCACGGTCGACCACGGCGTGCCCGACGCCGCCTGGGTCGCCGCCGTGGTCGGCTGACGGCGACGTCCGCCGCCGCTCTAGCCGCGCCGGGCGCTACGCCACCGCAGCCCGAGGCCAACCACGCCGACGAGCACCACCACGCCCGGCACGACCACCAGCCACAGCCAGCCCGGCGCGCCCTCGAAGGGAACCTCCGGCGCGTTCTCCGCCGGCAGCGGAGCCGTCGCGAAGCCGGCCTCGGACTCGAACGGATAGTCGGTCGACGCGCGGAAGAGCCGGTCGCTGACGCCCTGCTCAGGGGAGACGTCGTCCTCGATCTCGGCCGGCGGCGTGCCAACCATCCCGAGCTTGGTCACGAACTCGCCGCCGAGCAGCGCCTGGACGTCGGGGCTCGGCGTCGGAGCGAGATCCTCGACCCGGCCCGCGTGGTAGGTGCCGAAGCCCGTCGCCGTCACCCGGTGGGGCCCGACCACGTAGAGCGCCACCGAGACCGGATCGGGGCCCGCGCCGAGCACCCGCATCGGGAACCGGACCCGGTCGCTCGCGAACTCCAGCGTCAACGGGCGGAGGGTCTGCTCCGTCCGGACCGGATCGCTCAGCCGCAGCGCGACGAACGCCCAGCCCGCGTCGGCGTAGCGCCGCAGCTCGCGCGCCTGTCGACGCGAGGTGGTCAGGTCGTGGCGCCGCAGCCAGGCGGTCAGCGCGGCGGCGTCGCCGGCCGGCAGCTCCGTGGCCTCGTACGCGGTCAGCGGCCCCGGATCGGGTCGGGGGACGTCCTCGCCGCTCTGGCGGGCCGTCTCCGACGCGACCGTTCGGGGCGCGGTCGCCTGGTCCAGCTCGGCGAACACGGCTTCGGCCGGTCCCTGCAGCACCCCGACGACCGGGTCGGCCGGCACCGGGACCACGACCGTCGGCCGCTCGCGCTCGCGGGCGGGCGCCGCGTCGTCGGGCTTCAGGGCGATCGAGAGCACCGTCGACTGGACGCCGTCCCGGGCGCTGACCAGCGCCGTCTCGCGGTCCAGGGTCGCGCCGTAGACCACCGAGCCCGCGTCGGCGGCGGGCGCGAGCGCGAGCGGCGCGGCCACCACCGCGAGCGCGGCGACGAGGGCGCCGCCGACCCGAGCGCGGATGAGGGACGGACGACGGACGGACGACGAGGGCACGGCGAGCGATCGTATCCCGGCGTTGTGCCTGCTGTCGTACGGGTCCGCTAGTCTCGGACCGTTCGGAAAAGATGAGAATCAAAGAAGGCACGTCAGGTCCGATGGACGTGCAGACGAGGAACGACATATGAGTCACGACGACGTGACAACGGTGTCCGTGGAGATCTCCGGTAGCGAGATCACCTTCGAGACCGGCAAGCTCGCCAAGCAGGCTTCCGGCGCGGTCACCGTACGACAGGGCGACACCATCGTCCTGTGCACCGCCTCCACGGGGCGGCTGAAGGACTTCGACTTCCTGCCGCTGACGGTGGACGTCGAAGAGCGTTCGTACGCCGCGGGCAAGATCCCCGGCTCGTTCTTCAAGCGCGAGGGCAAGGCCGGCGAGAAGGCCACCCTGACCGCGCGCATGATCGACCGCCCGATCCGGCCGCTGCTGCCGAAGAACTGGCGGTTCGAGACCCAGGTCGTGGCGATGCCGATCTCGGTCGACCACGTGCACCCCTACGACATCCTGGCGATGAACGGCGCGTCCGCGGCGCTGACGATCTCCTCGATCCCGCTGCCGGAGCCGATCGGCGCCGTGCGGATCGGCAAGATCGACGGCACGATCGTCGTCAACCCGCCGGAGGAGTCGCTGCTGCCCGGCGGCGAGAGCGACCTCGACCTGATCGTCGCCGGCACCGCCGACGCGATCCTGATGGTCGAGGCCGGCGCGAACATCGTGCCCGAGGCCGAGATCCTCGACGCGCTCGACATCGCCCACGGCGCGATCCAGAAGCTCGTCGCCGCCCAGCTCGAGCTGCGCAAGCTCGTCGGCAAGGACAAGGTCGAGCACGAGGGGCCGTCGCTGGACAGCAAGCTGCTGGCGAAGATCAAGAAGTCCGCCGCCGGCAAGAAGATCGTCAAGGCGACCGAGGTCGTCGACAAGCTCGATCGCGAGGACGCCACCAACGAGGCCAAGGACGCCGCCTACGCGGCGAACGCGGTCGAGGGCGACGACGAGCACAACGCCGCCGTCAAGGCCGTCGTCAACGCGATCGAGAAGGCCGCGATCCGCGACCGGATCGCCGTCCAGAAGGTCCGTCCCGACGGCCGCGCCGCCGACGAGATCCGCAAGATCACGATCGAGACCGGCACCGCCCCGCGGACGCACGGCTCGGCGCTCTTCACCCGTGGCCAGACGCAGGCTCTCTCGGTCGTGTCGCTCGGCACGCTGAAGGAGGAGATGCGGCTCGACACCCTCGGTCTCGAGACCAACCGCTACTACTGGCACCACTACAACTTCCCGCCGTTCTCCGTCGGCGAGGCGGGCCGCCTGGGTGGCCCGAAGCGTCGTGACATCGGTCACGGCGCCCTGGCCGAGCGCGCGCTCGTGCCGGTCGTGCCGTCGATCGAGGAGTTCCCCTACACGATTCGCGTCGTGTCGGACATCCTCGAGTCCAACGGCTCCAGCTCGATGGCGTCGGTCTGCGGCTCGTCGCTCTCGCTGATGGCCGCCGGCGTGCCGATCAAGGCTCCGGTCGCGGGCATCGCGATGGGCCTGATCAAGGAGGGCGACGACTACATCGTCCTGACCGACATCGCCGGCGTCGAGGACCACCTCGGCGACATGGACTTCAAGGTCACGGGCACCGCCGAGGGCATCACCGCCCTGCAGATGGACATCAAGATCACGGGCGTGACGTTCGAGATCCTCCGCGACGCGCTGGCCCAGGCCAAGGACGCGCGGCTCGAGATCCTCGGCAAGATGCAGAAGATCATCGACAGCCCCAACGCCGAGCTGTCGAAGTACGCCCCGCGGATCCTCTCGATCAAGATCGACACCGAGAAGATCGGCATGATCATCGGCAAGGGTGGCGAGACGATCCGCGCGCTCCAGGAGGAGTTCGAGGCCCAGATCGACATCAACGACGACGGCACGATCAACGTCTACTCGTCCTCCGGGGCGAAGGGCGACGCGCTGATCGAGCGGATCGGCGCGATGACCCGCGACGTCGGGCTCGGCGACGAGTTCGAAGGCAAGGTCGTCAAGACCACGACCTTCGGCGCCTTCGTCGAGCTGATGAAGGGCACGGACGGCCTGCTGCATATCTCGAACGTCTCGCCGGGCAAGCGCGTCGACACGGTCGAGGAGGTGCTGTCGCAGGGCGACGTCATCAAGGTCCGCGTCGCCGAGCTCGACCGCGAGCGCGGCCGCATCGGCCTGCGCCTGTCCGACGATCCCGAGATCGCCGGCAAGACCGCCGAGGAGCTCAAGGACCTCAAGAAGTCCGGCGGGCCGGGTGGCGGCCGCTCCGGCGGCGGCGACCGTCCGCCGCGTCGCGACGGCGAGCGCTCCGGCGGCCGCCGCGAGGGTAGCGGTGGCGGCGAGCGCGGGGGCGACCGCCCGCCGCGTCGCCGCGAGCGCAGCGGCGGCCGGGACTGAGGCCCGACCATCGCTGCGAAGATGCCGGCTGACGCCGGGGCGCACGGCGCCCCGGCCGACGCGGGCCCGTCGCCCGACGTCCGGACGACCCGGTTGCCCTCCGGGGTGACCGTGGTCTCCGAGGCGGTCGGGTCGGCGTTGTCCGTCGCCGCCGGCGTCTGGGTCGGCACGGGGTCCCGCCACGAGCGGGACGCCGAGGCCGGCCGCGCCCATCTCCTGGAGCACATGCTGTTCCGCGGGACGGAGCACTACGCGTCGACCGAGATCGACCAGCGGTTCGACGCGCTCGGTGGCGACCTCAACGCCGCCACCAGCCACAACGAGACGGCGGTCGTCGCTCGCGTGCTGGCCGACGACCTGCCCGACGCGTTCCCGATGCTCGGCGAGATGGTCGGCGTCCCGCGGTTGCGGGACGAGGACCTCGAGCTGGAGCGCCGGATCGTGCTCGAGGAGATCGCGATGATCGACGACGCGCCCGAGGAGCTGGTCTTCGAGTTGCTGCCGCAGGCCGTCTTCGACGGGCACGCGCTCGGTCGTCCGGTGATCGGCACGCCCGACGTCGTCGCCGGAACCAGTGGCGACACGCTGCGCGAGTTCCATGCCAGCCATTACCGGCCGGACCGGATCGTGGTCGCGGCGGCGGGGGCGGTCGATCACGACCGGCTCTGCGCGCTGGCCGAGACCGCCGTCCCGCACGGGCTGGCCGACACCATCGCCGCCGACGACCACGATCCCGGCGCGGCCCCGGACTGCGCGCCGGGGGTGATCTTCCGCGAACGCGAGACCGAGCAGGTCCAGGTGGCGATCGCCGGGCGCGGTCTGGCGATGGACGACCCCCGGCGGTTCGCGCTGCGGGTGCTCGACACGATCCTCGGCGGGACCCCCTCGTCGCGGCTGTTCCAGGCCGTCCGCGAGGATCGCGGCCTGGCTTACTCGGTCACCACGTTCGACGATCAGCACCACGGCGGCGGCCTGGCCGGGCTCTACCTGGGCACCCGCCCGGAGAACCTCACCGAGGCGGTCGCGGTCGTGGCCGAGGAGCTCGATCGAATCTGCCGCGAACCCGTCGGCGACGATGAGCTGCAGCGGGCGAAGCAGAACGCCCGGGCCCGCCTGCTGCTCGGCATGGAGTCGACGCACGCGCGGATGCACGTGCTCGGCCGCGCGGTGCTGCACGGACTGCCGTTGCGCAGCCCCGAGCAGATCGCGGCCCGGATCGACGCCGTGACCGCCGAGGACCTGCGGTCCCTGGCCGCCGACCTCTACGCACCGTCCGGCCTGTCGGCCGCCGGCGTCGGTCCCAGCGAGGACGCGTTCCGCGCGGCGATCACGCCGCTCGTGCGGGTCTGACGCTGCAAGGCCCCGCGGGTGTAGGGGCGGTGCAGCGTGCGGCTCGCTCTGTGGGTCGGGCGCTGCAAGGTCCCGTCGGTGTGGGGGCGGTGCAGCGTGCGGCTCGGGCCCGGACCCGGAAGCGCGCACCGAAGTGAGAAGATCCCGCCCATGAGCAGCGAAAAAATTCGCGTGGCCGTCGCCGGAGCCGCCGGCCGGATGGGGGCAACCGTCTGCGACGCGGTCGAGGCCGCCGAGGGCATGGTGCTGACCGGCAAGGCCGACCCGGCGCTCGGCACGACGCTGGCCGACGTCCTGCCCGACGCCGACGTCGTCGTCGACTTCACCCGCCCGGACACCGCCCTGGGCAACGCGCTGCAGTGCCTCGAGGCGGGTGTCCACGTGGTGATCGGCACGTCCGGGTTCGACATCTCGGGCCTCGAGGGCCGCACGGGCGCCAACGCGTTCTTCGGACCGAACTTCGCGATCGGCGCGGTGCTGATGATGCGCTTCGCCACCGAGGCCGCCCGGCACATGGACAAGGCCGAGATCATCGAGCTGCACCACGACAAGAAGCTCGACGCGCCGTCCGGCACCGCGGCGCACACCGCGGCGATCATGGCCGAGGCGACCGGTGGCCCGACGCCGCCGATCCACTCGGTCCGGCTGCCGGGTCTGGTCGCGCACCAGGAGGTGATCTTCGGCGGCACGGGGGAGACACTGACGATCCGCCACGACTCGCTCGACCGCTCGTCGTTCATGCCCGGCGTGGTGCTGGCGATCCGCAAGGTGGCCGACCTGCCGCAGTCGCCCACGGTCGGCCTCGACAAGCTGCTGTTCGCGGACTGAGCGGCGCGTGCAGATCCGCGACGCCA
>JADMKN010000196.1 GCA_015478825.1 Patulibacter sp.
CATCCGGTCGACGATCTGGACCAACGTCCGGAACGATGCGCTGTCGGCGCCGACCGCCATCGCCGCGCGGACGGCGACGAACTCCGGAACCGCCGGGGCCAGGAGGTCCTCGACCTCGTGGCGGCTGGTCAGGTGCTCGCTGACGTCCCCGTCGGCCTCGTAGCCGATCGCCCCGAGGAAGACGATCCGGTGGACCTCGGCCTGCCGCGCTGCCGCCGCGAACGTCGCGGCGGAGCGACGATCCTGCTCGACGACGTCGCCGTCGCCGCCCATCGCATGGATCAGGTAGTACGCCGTGTCGACGTCGCGCAGCGCCGGGATCAGCGAGGCCTCGTCCTGGACGTCGGCCTCGACGATCTCGCAGCGGACGCCGGTCTCCGGCGCGAAGCGCGCGCGGTCGCGCACCATCGCGCGGATCCGCACCGGCGAATCGGAGAGCGCGCGCAGGAGCTGACCGCCGACGAAGCCGCCGGCGCCGGTCACGAGGCAGAGCGGGGGACCGACGGCGGGGCGCGCGCTCGGGGATGAAGAGGTGGTCACGGGTGCTGGGTACCCCGTCCCCCGACCCCGTCACGTGGACTCCGGGGACTGGCGTGCGATTCACCTGCTCGAGGCAGGCCAACCGCACGGCAGTCGGAAGCCGGCCGGTCGACCTGCGAGGCTGAGCCGTCCGAGATGCTCGCTGCTCCGTTCTCCGATCACGCGCGCCTGGCGCGCCAGGCCTACGAGCTGCCCTCGTACCAGGCCTACCTGCGGCGACTCGGCGAGACGATGGCCGTGCACCTCCGCGAGATCGTCGCGGCGGCGGGGATCCCCGACAGTCAGTCCGAGGTCGAGTGGCGGATCAAGGATCCCGCGTCGTTCGCGGTCAAGGCCGCGCAGCCCGATCCGGAGGACCCGACCCGGCCGAACTACCGGTTCCCCTGCGACGAGATCACCGATCAGCTCGCGCTGCGGGTGGTCGCCTTCCTCCCCGCCCAGGTCGAGGCGGTCGAGCAGGCGCTCGCGGAGGACGAGGCCGTGGTCGTCAGCGAGGTGCGCAACAAGGGGCAGCGGCACGGCGCGGAGCGCCAGTTCGGCTACCAGAGCGTCCACGTGCTGGTCGATCCGGGACCCGGGCTGGGGGCGCCCGATCCGCCGAAGGACTACCGCGTCCCGCGGGTCGAGATCCAGCTACGGACCCAGCTCCAGCACGTCTGGGCCGAGCTCGAGCACGCCTCGCGCTACAAGGGC
The DNA here is from genome assembly GCA_015478825.1 of Patulibacter sp. Classification (GTDB taxonomy): domain Bacteria; phylum Actinomycetota; class Thermoleophilia; order Solirubrobacterales; family Solirubrobacteraceae; genus Patulibacter. Next base: position 1,234 of record JADMKN010000196.1, read on the forward strand.
GCCGCCGGCTCCCGCGTGTCGCGCAAGTTCGACCGCGCGGCCGCGCTGATCGAGATGGCGGACGAGCTGCTGCAGGAGATCGACGACGCGGCGAGCACCGGCGGTCGCGCCGAGGAAGCGGCCCGGGCCCAGGCGGCGCTGGCGGTCTCGGGACCGGGCGAGCGGGTCGACGCGCACGAGGCCGCCGCCGGGAGTCGCCTGACCGCGCGGGCGCTGCGCTCGTTCCTGGCCGAGAGCTTTCCCGACGCTCCGCCGAGCCGCGGGGCGGGCAGCGAGGAGTGGATCCGTCGCCACGCGACGCAGGCTGGTCTGACGACGGTGGAGCGCTTGCGCGAGGCGGTCCGCAGCGTCGACCTGGCCGCGATCGACCGGGTCTTCCGCGAGGGCGTGACCTGGGAGCGCAACCAGGTCCGCTGCCTGGACGACGCGCTGCTGGCCGCGATCGGCCCCGACTACATCGCGTTGGCGGAGCAGCTGGTGCCCGAGGAGGACGCCGTTCAGCGGGCGAAGCGCCCGCGGGTGCTGGGCTGGCGACTCAAGCGCCTGCGCGAGGCCGGCGTCACGCGCTAGGCCCCGTCGATCGTCCCCTCGATCCGCAACGGGGGACGAGGAGACGATTCGTGGGGTCAGGGCCGGCGCTCGCGGTATGTCGACCCGCCGATCGGCCGAGATGCCGATCGGTGGGGGTGCCAGCGCGCGGCCGGCCTGATCACTGGTACTCGGCGAGGTACCGCTCGTAGGTGCGCATGTGGCCCTCCTCGTCCCGGAGGATCGCGATCACCATGTCCTGGGTCGCCCAGTCGACGCCGTCGGTGGCCTCGATGATCCGGCTGTAGTGGGAGATCGCGCCGGACTCGGCGTCGATCACGGCCTTGATCACCGAGGCGACGTCCGTCGGGTCGCCGTTGGGCTGGAGCGCGGAGTCGGTGTCGCTCGGGAAGTCGGCCGATCCGGGGACGGTGCCGTAGAGCTCCTTGATCCGGTCGGCGAACTGCTTGGCGTGGCCGAGCTCCTCGTCGACATCGGAGCGGAGGTCCGAGGCGATCTCCTTGGCGCGGATGCCGTCGAGGTTGGCCGACTGGGCCAGGTAGTTGGTGACCGTCTCGACCTCCATCCAGTAGGCCGTCGTCAGGAGCTGGACGATCTCCTCGCGCTTGGCGGCGTTCTGGTCGGAGAGGATTCCGGCGCTGGCGTGGTGGGTGGCGGTCATCGTGATCCTCCTGCGGGGGTCGGGAACTGTCCCTGGACCGTAGCGGTTATTGCTAGAGACTTCAAATAAGGGTGCCCTAGGTCGACGTCGTCGCCCCGGTAGGGACGAACGGTCGACTGGGAACTCCCTACCCGGAACGCGACAGGGGTATCCGCGGCCCACGGCGCGGGGAGGCCGGGGCGAGGGGAAGGCGAGGGCGGGCTGCTGGGGGCCGCGGACGGTCGAAACGGACGGGCGCGCCCGCGGAGCCCCGGCGGCGTCAGGAGGTCGCGCGCTGCTCGGCGACGATCGCGTGGACCGCCCGCCACTGGGCGAAGCGCCCCTCCGGCGTGCTCAGCCAGTGCTCGAGGTCCCGCTCGAACCGCGCCCAGCGACGGGCACGGAAGCCGCAAGCGGGAATGCTGTCCTGGGTCGGGGCCGACTGCTCACGCTGCACAGCTCGATCGTAGCAGAGGGTCCCCTAATGGCGGGCAGCCTAAAGCGGGTGCCCTAACGCGTATCCCGGGACGTCCCGCCTCACGGGGCGGACCAGTGAGACGGTCGGTCCGCTGGTCTCGACGACGGACCGAATGCGACGTCAGCCTGGACCCCGGAGCCGATCGGTGGTGAGATGGCGCCATGCGCCCGCTCTCCCCGTCCCCGATGCTGCGCCGCACGGGCGCGACGGCGGTCTCGGTCGTCACCTTCGACGGCGGGGCGACGCGGCGTCGCCGCGATCGGCTCGCGGTCGAGGAGCCGCTCGAGATCCGCGTCGCGGGTCCGGGCGAGGACCTCGTCTCGGTCGCGGTCACGATGCGCACGCCCGGCCACGACCTGGAGCTCGCCGCCGGGCTGCTCGCGTCCGAGGGGCTGCTCGGCGACGGGATCGCCGCCGCCCGCGCGTGCCCCGACGACCCCAACGTCGTGCAGGTCGGCCTGCGCGCGCCGTTGCGCCGCGACCGGTTGCGGCGGCGGATCGAGATCTCGTCGAGCTGCGGACTCTGCGGCCACACGTCGATCGACGAGCTGCTCCAGCGCTGCGGGGCGCTGCCGCCCGGACCGACGGTCGCGCCGGAGCTGCTGACCACGCTGCCGGACCGCCTGCGCGATCACCAGCGGCTGTTCGCGTCGACCGGGGGCCTGCACGCCGCGGCCGGCTTCGCCGCCGACGGCGCCCTGCTCGCCCTGCGCGAGGACGTCGGCCGCCACAACGCGCTCGACAAGCTCACCGGGCGCGCGGTGCTCGACCCGGCCGCGCCCCGGCCGGCGATCGTCCTGCTCTCGGGACGGGCGAGCTTCGAGCTGGTCCAGAAGGCGGCGATCGCGGGCGTGCCGATCGTGGCGGCGGTCTCGGCGCCGTCGAGCCTGGCCGTCGACGCGGCGCGCACGCTCGGCGTGACGCTGGTCGGGTTCCTGCGCGGCGAGCGGGCCAACGTCTACGCGCATCCGCAGCGGCTGGGCCTGTGATGGAGCAGCCGCCCGTCCCGCCGCGCCCGAACCTCGCGCGCGGTCGCCGGCCCGACCGCGACCACGTGGTCGCCGAGGACGACGCGGGAATCGAGGTCGCCGCTCCGGCCACCCATGCGGTCGGAATGCCGGCGACGCGCTCGATCGTCCGTCGGTCGCTGGGGCAGCTCGGTCCGGTTCGCGCGCTGCGTGCCTACCGGCGGATGAACCAGCCGGACGGGTTCGACTGCCCGGGCTGCGCCTGGCCCGAACCTGCCGAAGGCTCCCACCATCTCGAGTTCTGCGAGAACGGGGTCAAGGCGGTCGAGGAGGAGGCGACGAAGCGGACCGTCACGCGGGACTTCTTCGCCCGCCATTCGGTGTCCGAGCTGCGCGAGCGGACCGCGCACTGGCTGGGTCAGCAGGGCCGGCTCAGCGAGCCGATGCACCTGGCCCGCGGGTCCGATCACTACGCGCCGATCGGCTGGGACGACGCGTTCGCGCTGATCGGCGAGCGCCTGCGGTCGCTGCCGGACCCCGACCGCGCGCTGTTCTACACCTCGGGACGCACCAGCAACGAGGCGGCGTTCCTCTACCAGCTCCTGGTCCGGTGCTTCGGCACGAACAACCTGCCGGACTGCTCGAACCTGTGCCACGAATCGTCGAGCGTCGCGCTCGGCGAGACGATCGGGATCGGCAAGGGCTCCGTGACGATCAACGACCTGGTCGCCGCCGACGTGATCGTGATCGCCGGGCAGAATCCCGGCACCAACCATCCGCGGATGTTGATGGCGCTCGAGCAGGCCAAGCAGCGCGGCGCGCGGATCATCACGGTCAACCCGCTGCCCGAGGCGGGAATGCAGCGGTTCGACAACCCGCAGACGGCGCGCGGCCTGGCGGGGCGGGGCACGGAGCTGACCGACCTCTTCCTGCAGATCCGGCTCGGCGGGGACCTGGCGCTGTTCCAGGCGCTGGGCCGGCTGCTGCTCGACGCCGAGGCGCGGGCGCCCGGGACGGTGCTCGACCACGAGTTCCTGCGCGAGCGGACCGACGGCCTCGCCGCCCTGACCGCTCACCTCGGCGCGCTGGACTGGGACGCGGTGCTCCGCGCCACCGGGCTCGAGCGCGCGCCGATCGAGCAGGCCGCCGCGATGCTCGCGGCGTCCAAGGGCACCGTCGTCTGCTGGGCGATGGGCCTGACCCAGCACCGCGACGCCGTCCCGACGATCCGCGAGATCGTCAACCTGCTGCTGCTCCGCGGGCACGTCGGGCGCCCGGGCGCCGGGGTCTGCCCGGTGCGCGGGCACAGCAACGTCCAGGGCGACCGGACGATGGGGATCTGGGAGAAGCCGCCCGCCAAGTTTCTCGACGCGCTGGAGCGGACCTTCGGCGTGCCGATGCCGCGCGAGCCGGGCCACGACGTGGTCGACGCGATCCGGGCGATGCGTGACGGCGAGGCCGAGGTCTTCGTCGCGATGGGCGGCAACTTCGCCGGCGCCACGCCCGATACGGCCGTCACCGAGGCGGCGCTGGAGCGTTGCGCGCTGACCGTCCAGGTCTCGACCAAGCTCAACCGCTCGCATCTCGTGACCGGCCGCGAGGCGCTGATCCTGCCGACGCTCGGACGTACCGACCGCGACTTGGGTCCAGCCGACGCCGACGGTCACCGTCTCCCGCGCGCGGTCACGGTCGAGGACTCGATGAGCGTGGTTCACGCCAGCCGCGGACGGTTCGCTCCGCCCTCGGACGCGCTCCGCAGCGAGGTCGAGATCGTCTGCGGGATCGCCCGGGCCACGTTCGGTCTACCGCCGGAGACGTCCGCCAGCGCCTCGGCCGGTGGCGCCGACGACGCGTTGTTCGACGGTCCGCCGACGCGCGACCCCGCCGCGATCGACTGGGAGGCGATGGCGGTCGACTACGCGCTGATCCGCCAGCGGATCGAGGCGACGATCCCCGGGTTCGAGCAGTACGAGCTGCGCGCCTCGTGGCCCGGGGGCTTCGTGCTGCCGCACCCGCCGCGCGACGAGCAGCGGTTCGAGACGGCGACGGCCAAGGCCCGGCTGACCGTCAACGAGCTGGTCCCGCTGGAGGTCCCCCCGGGGAGGCTGCTGCTGCAGTCGCTGCGCTCGCACGACCAGTACAACACGACGATCTACGGCCTCGACGACCGCTATCGCGGGATCAAGGCGGGTCGCCGGGTGGTCTTCGTTCACCCTGACGACGTGGCGGAGCGCGGCCTGGAGGACGGGCAGATGGTCGACCTGGTCGGCGAGTGGCAGGACGAGGAGCGGCGGGCCGACGGGTTCCGCGTCGTCGCCTACCCGACCGCCCGCGGCTGCGCGGCGGCGTACTACCCCGAGACCAATCCGCTGGTGCCGCTCGACAGCACCGCCCGGGGCAGCAACACCCCGACCTCGAAGGCGGTCGTGGTGCGGCTCGAGCCGCGTCGCTGATCAGTCGTCGTCGACCGGCGGCGCGCCGTCGTCCTGCGCCCCGCGCGCCCGCAGCGCGCGGATCACGGCCAGGCTGACCGGCTCCGCCGTCACCCGGTTGCCGTCGACGACCGCGTCGATCACCAGGCGCTTCTGCTCGATCACCGCCGACATCTCGTCGTCGATCGTCTTCGGGGCGAGCAGATACCAGGCGGTCACGGCGTCGTGCTGGCCGATCCGGTGGCAGCGGTCCTCGGCCTGCTCGTGCATCGCCGGCGTCCAGTCGAGCTCCAAGAAGACCACGTTCGACGCCCGCGTCAGCGTGATCCCCTGCGACGCGGCCCGCATCGAGCAGACGATCAGCCGCTCGGCGGGGTTCTCGATGTCGAGGTGCGCGCCGGCCTGGAACCGGCGGATCGTGTCGTCGCGGTCGGTCGCGGAGTCGTCCCCGAGGAGATGCAGCGCTCCGGGGAACCGCCGCAGCACCGCCTGCTGGATCTCGCGGTGCTGGGCGAAGACGACCAGCGCCTCGCCCGACGCCAGGAAGTCCTGGATCCACAGCAAAGCCGCATCGAGCTTGCCGAGGGCAGCCAGCCGCCGCAGGTGGTTCATCTTGACGAGCTGCTCGGCCCGCAGCGCGGCGGCGACCTTGGCGTCCAGCTCGCTCAGGTCGAGCGGCTGGGTCTTGAGCCAGGCGATGACGTCCTTCTCCGCCAGCCGGTACTCGGCGGGGTTGTCGAGCGCCAGCGGCACGTCGACGCGGCGCTTGGCGGGGAGCTGGGGGAGCACGTCCTGCTTGAGCCTCCGCGCGAACCCGCTGGCCCGGAGATGCCAGTGCAGCCGGTCGTGGGCGTCGTTGCCCTGGAACCGCCGGGCCAGCTCGGCGCCCGATCCGAAGTCCTGCAACCGGTCGATCAGGCGGAGCTGCGACGTCAGCTCCTTCGGCTGGTTGAGCACCGGCGTGCCGGTCAGCGCGAACCGCAGCCCGTCGGCGGGAACCAGCTTGGAGAGCTTCAGCGCGGCCTTGGTCCGCTTGGTCGTCGGCTGCTTGCAGTAGTGCGACTCGTCGAAGACGACCGCCCGCGGAGCCCGGCCGCCGAGGGCGTCGAGATGCGCTTCGACGATCTCGTAGTTGAGCACGACGATCTCGGCCTCGTGCGGCTCGGCGAAGCCCGAGACGTCGAGCGGCTTCGCCCACGGGTTCGGCTTCTTCGGCGCGGCGCCTGCCGCCAGCGCGGCCTCGCGCTCGGCCCGCGGCGTCCACTGCTCGGCGGCTCGCCCGTGAAGTACCGCTACGGAGCGGTGGGGAAGCCACTTCGCCGCCTCGCGCTGCCAGGTCAGCTTCATCCCGGCGGGGCAGACGACGACCGCCGGGAACGCCCCGTCGACCTCGAGCGCGACCAGCGCCTGGACGGTCTTGCCCAGGCCCTGCTCGTCGGCGAGGAAGCTGCGCCGGCGCTTGAGCAGGTAGCGGACCCCCGCGTGCTGGAACGGCTCCAGCGTGCCGCCGAGCGTCAGCGGTTCGCCGGTGATCGTGCGTCGCAGCGGGCTGGCGCGCTCGGCCTGCGACAGCTCGATCGTCTCGATCCGCTCGGCGTGGGTGACCCGCATCGACGCCAGCGCGTCCTGCGCCGCGGTGGTGACGTTGATCGTCGGGTGATCGCGGATCAGCCGCTCGATCGGCTCCAGCAGCGACGGGTCCGCCGGGACCGCGAGCGCCGTGTCGGCGTCGATCGGGGCGTCGCCGCTGCGGTAGCCGCGGGAGGCGCCGCTGTCGATCGAGGCCGCCTCGGGGAGCTCCTGGAACGCCCGCTGCAGGCTGCGGCTCCAGCCGGGCAGCAGCTCCAACCGCGGCATCCGCTGGTCGTCGCGTCCGGCCCGCAGGGTGCCGGCGGCCGGGCGGCGTCCGATCCGCAGCTCGGCGGCGGCGAGCATCACGTTGGTGTCGACCACGAGGCCGTCGGTCGCGTCGAGCACGGTCACGCCGTCGGCGTCGAACGGCAGCACGTCGACCACGCTCGTGGAGAGGCCCGTCGCCCGTTCGGCCGCCTCGCGATCGAGCCGGGTCGTCGCGCGGCGCAGCCGTTCGGGCGCCTCGCCGAGCAGGGTGACGACGGCCAGTCGCGGGCCGTCGGGCAGCTCGATCACGCGAGCCTCGCCGTGCCAGCGGTCGAGCGTGCGCAGCCAGTCCGCGGTCTCGCCGTCGGGGAAGAGCTGCGCGTCGCTGCGGTCGAGCAACTGCTTGACGACGATCGCCGCCTGGACGCTCAGCGGCGCGCGCCAGACGTGGCCCGCCCAGTCGAAGTAGCGGCCCGGGATCGTCCGCACGACGTCGTTCAGCGACCGCGGCACGTCGAGCACGAGCTCCGGCATCCGGCTGCGGGTCTCGATCCGGATCTGGGCGGCGGTGGTGGTCGGCTCGTCGACCGGTTGCGGGGCGGTGGGGGACGGATCGTCGATGGATCAACGGTAGGCGACCGGAGTCGGGACCGGCGTGCCGCGGGGCTGGCGGCAGCCCTCCGCGTCCGACCGCGGCGGTTCGTCGCGACTTCGAGGCTGGAACGCAGCGGACGGGTGGTTGCGACGTGACGACCAGGGCTTCGATGCTTCGCCGATGAGCTCGCGCACCGCGTTGACAGACATGCCAGACGCATGCTTGAGTCATGCCATGGGCAATATTCAGATCAAGGACGTCCCGCCCGAACTGCACGACGAGCTGCGCCGCCGGGCGGCAGTCCGGGGAAGGACGCTGCGGGACTACGTGCTCCAGCTCCTGCAGGAGCACGTCAGCTACCAGCTGCAGGACGAGTGGCTGGAGGAGATGATGGCGCTCGAACCGCTCGACCCGGGCGGAAAGAGCAGCGCGGAGATCATCCGCGCCGTCCGCGAGGAACGCGGAGCCGAGATCCTGCGACGGGTCGGAGTGGATCCCGATGTTGATCGTTGACGCGTCGGTGTTGATCGAGTTCGCCGTCGGCGGTCCAATGCGGGCCGCGGCTGTTCGGGAGCTCCAGGGGCGCCCGCTGCTTGCCCCCGAGTTGATCGATGCCGAGATCCTCCACGCGGTGAAGGGCCTCGAGCGGGGTGGCGACGTAGAGGCGGACAAGGCCACGCGGTTCGTCCAATCGCTGGTTCACGCGCCGTTCCTGCGGGTCTCGCACCGCCCGCTGCTGCTCGACGCGTGGAAGCTGCGCCATCGCCTGTCGGCCTACGACGCCCTCTACGTCGCGCTCGCCCGGCGAACGGGGTTCCCCGTCGTCACCTGCGACCGGCGTTGGGCGGCCGCGGGGGACCTCGGCGTTACGGTGATCACCGTCGGCTGACCGGAGGCGACGCCGTCCCCTCGGCGTCGGACCTCGCCGTCCGTCCGCCGGTCCATTCCTGGCGCGGGCGACGCCTCAGTTCGAGCCCTCGTTCGCGGCCCACAGCTCGGCGGTCCGCTGCTCCGCGTCGTCGTTGTGGGTGCGCTGGAAGTTGCGCCCGCCGCGGCGGAAGGTCTCGGCGACGGCGGCGGGGACCTCGTCCTCGGTGAACGTCCGCGTCAACCACCGGGCGTCGCGGACGTGGTGGATACCGACCGTGACGGCGTCGGACGAGACGTCGTAGCGCCACGGGCCGGTGATCCGCCCCAGGCGGAACCCGCCGTCGCCGTCGCGCGTCCAGACCAGCGTGTCGTACGGAAGCTCGGCGAACCGCCGGACCATCCGTCCCCCCTTCTCGCCGTCCTGGTCGGCGGCCGCGGCCACCGCTTCCGAGACCGAATCGGGGACCGCCGCGAGGCGTTCCCCGATCCCGACCAGGCCATGCCGTAGGCCGTGCTCAGCTCCGGCCCCTTCCGGGACGTCGTCGCGGTTGCGGGCGCGCATCGGCGCGCGGTGGACGGGCTCGGGCTCCGGATCGCTCACGCGAGACGGCTACCCGGGCACGCCGCTGCGCACTCGGTATTGCCTGCGCGGCGCGTGCGCAGAAAACGCGCCTCAGGCGACGTCGCTGCGCACACGTCTCGGTGACCGCGGCGTATGCGCAGCCGGAGGCCGCCTACGCCGGGTCGTCCGACACGGTCGATGTCGTCATCACCTGCGCCTTGTCCGACCCCATGATCCGCCGCAGCAGACCGGGGGCGAGGAAGCGGATCGCCGCCGCGGCTCCGTAGACCCGCGGCGTGTAGCGCTCGGCCTTGCCCTGCAGGCCGGTCTCGACCACGGCCTCGGCGACGTCCTCGGGGGTGCCGAGGAACCGCCGGCCGATCGCGTTGTTCACGAGCTCGGTCTGGGGGAACCCCTCGGTCGGGACGAAGCCCGGCAGGACGTTGCCGACGTGCACGCCGTGGGGCGCCTCCTCGGCCCGCAGCGCGTCGCTCCAGGCGGCCAGCGCGGCCTTGCTCGCCGAGTAGGCGCCGGCGCCGGAACGGCTGATCCGGCCCGCGGTGCTCGACACGTTGACGATCGCCGACGGGGCCGCGGACCGCAGGTCCGGCAGCAGCGCCTCGGTCAGGCGGACCACGGCGTCGAAGTTGATCGCCATCGTCTGCCGGACGTTCTCCCACCCGCCGTGTCGTTCGCTGCCGAAGCGGGCGCGGTAGCCGGCGCCGGCGTTGTTCACCAGCAGCGTCGGCGCGCCGTGCTCCGCGCGCACGTGGTCGCGGACGCGGGCGGGGGCGTCGTCGTCGGTCAGGTCGACCGCGATCCAGGTCACCGTCGCGGTCGCGGAGAGCTGCTCGGCCAGGGCGCGCAGGCGGTCCTCGCGTCGGGCGACCAGCACGAGCCGGGCGCCCGGCTCGCGGGCCAGGCGCTCGGCGGTCGCCGCGCCGAGACCGCTGGAGGCCCCGGTGACGACGGCGACCAGTGGACCAGCGGGGGCAGACGAAGGCGTGCTCATGCGTCCATCACAGCGCATTCGCGTTCCGACCGCCAGTCGCAAGTTCGTACACGCGGGGCGGCCCGGTGCTTGACAGCCCTCGGTCGAGCGACCACGCTGGAGAGGCACCGGCCCGTGACGGAGGCGTCATCGACGCCGCAGGTCGCGGCCCCGGACCGCCCGAGGAAGGATCCGCATGAGCACCACGACCGACGCCGCCACGACCACCGACCGCAGCGGACCGACGCGCCTGGTCCTGAACCAGGCCCCGCCGCTGCAGCCGACGAACTACGCCGCGCACGACCTGGCGCTGCTCGAGGGTCTGCGTCGCGAGGGCGGGGGATGGGGCGAGGATCGGCTGCTGGAGATCGGCGCGCTGGCGGGCACCGTCGAGGCCCGCGAGCACGGCGAGCGCGCCGAGAAGCACGAGCCGCGGCTGGTGACCCACGACCGCTACGGCAACCGGGTCGACGAGGTCGAGCTCGACCCGTCGTGGCACTGGATGCTGCGGGAGGGCGTCGAGCGCGGACTGACCGGGCTGCCCTGGCGCGAAGCGCAGTCGGGCGGCCACGTGGTGCGCGCCGCGATGATGACCCAGTGGGGCAACGTCAACGGCGGCGTGCTCTGCCCGATCTCGATGACGTATGCGGTGGTCCCGGCGCTGCGCGACGGGAGCCCCGAGCTGGCGGCGGAATGGGAGCCGCGGCTGACCGCCCCGTCGATCGAGCACGGCGCGATCGCCGGGATGGCGATGACCGAGCGGCAGGGCGGCTCGGACGTCCGCGCCAACATCACGACGGCGACTCCGGTCGGCGGTGACGAGTACGAGATCTGGGGCCACAAGTGGTTCTGCTCGTACCCGCCGTGCGACATCTTCCTGGTGCTCGCGCAGGTCGAGGGCGCGGGGGTCACGTGCTTCCTCGTCGAGCGCGGGCCGGGGATGGAGTTCCAGCGGCTGAAGGACAAGCTCGGCAGCCGCTCGCTGCCGTCGTCCGAGGTCGAGTTCCGCGGGATCCGCGGCCGGCTCGTCGGGCAGGAGGGCAAGGGCGTCAAGGCGATCATCCGGATGGTCAACCACACCCGGCTGGACTGCCTGGTCGGCTCGACCACGTCGATCCGCCGCGGCACGGTCGAGGCGATCCACCACGCGCGCCACCGCGCGGCGTTCGGGGCGTTGCTGGTCGACCAGCCGGCGATGACCAACGTGCTCGCCGACCTCGCCCTGGAGTCCGAGGCGTCAACCGCCGCGGCCCTGCGGCTCGCTCGCGCCTACGACGACGGCGACGTGGCCTTCCGGCGGTTCGCCACGGCGGTGATGAAGTACTACGTCTGCAAGCGGGCGTCCCCGCACGCCAACGAGGCGCTGGAGTGCCTGGGCGGCAACGGCTTCGTCGAGGAGTCGGGCCTGCCCCTGCTCTACCGCGACGCGCCGCTGATGTCGATCTGGGAGGGCTCGGGCAACGTCGCGGCACTCGACGTGCTGCGCGCGATGGCCACCGAGCCCGAGGGGCTGCCGGCCTTCCTGGCCGAGTGCGAGCGGGCGTCGGGCACGAACCCGCGGTTCGACGCGCACCTGGAGCTGGTCCGCCGTCAGACCGGCGCGCTGCTGTCGGGCGGGCCGGAGAAGCTCGCGGAAGGGCAGTTCCTGGCGCGGCGAATCGTCGAGGACCTGGCGGTGGCGCTGCAGGCCAGCCTGTTGCTGCGCCACGCGCCCGACGCGGTGGCGGACGGATTCTGCGCCGCGCGGCTCGGCGGCGGGGGAGGCCGCGCCTACGGCACGTTGCCGGCCGGCGTCGATGCGCGGGCGATCGTCGACCGGGCGCTGCCGGCGTAGGAGGCGCGCAACCGAGCCGTACGCCGCACGGTCCGTCAGCCGGGCCACCGTGCAGAACCCAACCCGGATGCCGCGTCACACGCTGCACGGGCCGGCCGAGCCGGCCACCGTGCAGTCCCCGACCCGCGTGAACTCCTACCGCCGCTCGCGACCGCGGGCGGCGTCGATCTTCCGCCGGTCGCGCTTGGTCGGTCGGCCACCCCGCTCCGGAACGCCGGGGAAAGCCAGCCGGCGCTGCTCGGCGAGCCGCTCCCGTTCCTCGCGGTCCTCCGGGCGCTCGGAGTAGAGCAGCGCGGCGTCGGTCGCCGACCCCCGGCGACGCGCCAGCCCGGTGACGTCGACCCGGTGGCGGTCCTGGCCGATCGTGATCTCGACCCGGTCGCCGGGCTTGACCGGCTTGCTCGGCTTGACCCGCACGCCGTTGACCTGGACTCGGCCGCCGTTGACCGCGTCGACCGCGAGCGCTCGCGTCTTGACGAACCGCGCGACCCAGAGCCAGGTATCGGTCCGCATCGTCTCGAGCTCGTCCTTCGCTCCCGCCATGGCCGGATGCTCGCAGGTGCAGACCCACTGCGGTCACCGATCCGGCGGGGCGGGCCGCGGAGGAGCCGGGCAGGGGCGGGGACGCGGCTCACGCGATCGCCGCGCCCTTCTCCTGGTTGCACGGAGCGCAGAGGATCTGCAGGTTCTCGACGCTGTCGGAGCCGCCCAGCGCCAGCGGGATCACGTGGTCGTACTGCAGGTCGAAGGTCGCTCCGCACGCCACGCAGCGCCCCCCGTCGCGCTCCCAGACGGCACGGCGAGTCTCGCGGGGAATCGCGCCGCGGGCGGCGCGCGTTCCGACGCCGTCGAGACGCGTCAGGGACGCGGTTGCGATCAGCGCCGCGTGGGCGCGTTCGAGCTTGCGGTCACGACGGCGCTCGCGGTCGCGGACCAGCGCGACGACGTCGGGGGCGCCGAGCCCGTCGTCCTCCCAGTAGATCCGGTCCTCGAACCACCACCAGGTGCGGTGGCCGTCGTCGATCAGCGCGGCCGGCGCCTGCTGCTGGACCCGTTGCAGACGGTGGAAGCGCCTGCTGCTCCAGACGGCCGTGGGCTGGCCCTTGCCGTCGACGAGCAGGTAGCGGCGCCCGCGCAGCGTGACCCGTGCTTCGAACCGGTGCGATGGCGCCTCCCGCAGCATGAGGGCAACGCTAGGACGGTCCGCGGACGGGGTGCAGGCGCGATTGCACTCGCGCGAGCGGCGCGATGGCGAGATTCGACGCGTCCCCGGCCGCCACGGACCGCGAGCTACGGCGTGATCGCGTGCAGCAGCAGCTTGGACAGCTCGTCGAACGCGTCGGCGTCCTGCAGGCCGGTGGCCTCCCGGAGCTGACCGGACTGGATCCGCTCGATCGCGAGCTGCAGCAGATCCGCGACGAACGCCGCGTGGACCGGACGGAAGTCCCCTGACTTGACGCCGTCGGCGATCAGCTCGCTGACGCGCGTCGCGACGAAGTCCGCGTTGCGCTCGTAGATCGCGCTGGCCACGTAGTGCCGGGAGACGTCGTCCATGAACGCTGGCGACGCACGGTGCAGCGCCTCGCCGACCGCGCTCACGTACGTGGAGATCCTCTCCACCGGTCCACCTTGGGCAGCGGCGGTACGCGCTTCGATGAATTCGGTGGCTTCCCGGAAATAGCGGATCACGATCGCCGTGACCAGTTGGTCCTTGTTGCCGCCGAGTACGTAGAGGGTGGTCTTGGAGCACCGCAGCCGCCGGGTGAGGTCGTCCAACGTCAGGTCGTAGAAGCCCTCCTTTAGGAACATCTCCGTAATCTGCGTGAGAAGTTCTTCTTGCCGCCCCGTAGTCGCCATACGCACGGATTGAGTCTAGTGTTGTCTGAGGCTGATTGGCAACTCGCGCCGTTGGATACGCAGAATAGAGCCATGGCCTGCACGTAGAGGCTTTCGGTCTGCGGATGGCGGACCCCCGGCGATAGGGTCGATCCATTGTGTACGCAGCCGACCGCGTCGCGGACCGCCCCCTGAGAGGGTGCTGGTCACGGTGACGTTCCGCGGCCTCTGGTCGTGTCCGTATTCGGCCCGCCGGCCCGCGTTCGCGTCGGAATGGCAGCGGCTCAACACCGTACGCCGTGGCGTGGATCGGGAGCGAGCATGGCCCCGGGCGACGTCCGACGAGATCTCGCCGACCTTCAGATCCCGGAACGCCACAGGGGAACCGCTCGACGTGAGCGATTCCCCCGTGTGTCGCGCCAAAAGCCGCCGAGCGGACTCGAACCGCTGACCCCTTCATTACGAGTGAAGTGCTCTACCAGCTGAGCTACGGCGGCACGACGACGCGGCGGCGAAGATTAGCGCGCCGCGCCGTGCGATGCCAGCCCGTCCAAACGGTACGGTTCAGGGCATGGGGATTCTCGCTTGGATCGTCCTGGGCTTCGTCTCAGGCCTGTTGGCGCGGGCGATCGTGCCGGGCGGCCGGAGCATGGGCTGCCTGATGACGACCGCGGTCGGCGTGCTGGGCGCGCTGATCGGCGGCGCGATCGCGTCGGCGGCGGACGTCGGCGAGCTGGAGTCGTTCTACGACCTCGGCACGTGGGCGATCGCGGTGCTCGGCGCGGTCCTGCTGCTGCTGGTGCTCGGCGCGATCGGCGGACGCAGTCGGCGCTGACCCCGGCGGAGGGGGCTGGAGATCCCCAGCGCCCGCCGGACGGTGAGTAGGGTGTCCACATGGGGTGGAGCGCAACAGACATCGATGACCTTCGCGGACGACGGGCCGTCGTCACCGGAGCGAACAGCGGGCTCGGCCTGCAGACCGCCACGGAGCTGGCGCGGGCCGGCGCGGACGTCACGCTGGCGTGCCGCTCGGCCGAGCGGGCCGAGCGGGCGGTCGCGACGATCCGCGACGCGGTGCCCGGCGCCCTGCTCCACGTCGAGGCGCTCGACCTGTCCGACCTGGCGTCGGTGCGGGCCTGCGCCGAGCGGATCACGGCGAACGGACAGCCGCTCGACATCCTGATCAACAACGCGGGCGTGATGGCGACGCCCCAGCGCCGGACCGCCGACGGCTTCGAGCTGCAGCTCGGGACCAACCACCTGGGGCACTTCGCGTTCACGGGCCTGCTGCTCGACGCGCTGCGTGCCGCGCCGGCCCCGCGGGTGGTGACGGTCAGCAGCGCGATGCACCGGGTCGGTTCGATCGACTTCGACGACCTGCAGTGGGAGCGGAGCTACGGACCCTGGAAGGCGTACGGGCGCTCGAAGCTGGCCAACCTGCTGTTCGCGCGCGAGCTCCAGGTGCGCGTCGACGCCGCCGGGATCCCGCTGCGCAGCTACGCCGCGCACCCGGGGTACTCCGCGACCGCGCTGCAGACGACCGGGCCGGGAATGGGCGGCGGCGTGATGGCGCGCCTCAAC
>JADMKN010000197.1 GCA_015478825.1 Patulibacter sp.
CGCCCTCGCGGATCTGCTCGACCTTGTCGCGGATCTCCGACGGGGTGCCGTCGGCGGGGTGGAGGATCAGCGTCCAGCGCCGCGGGTTGCGCTCGACGGCGTCGAGGAAGGTCTCGATCGCCTGGATCAGGATGTCGTCGGGATCGTCGTCGAGCCACGGGGGGCTCGGGATCGCGGCGGCGAGCTCGACCAGCGTGCGCTGCTCCTCGCGCTCGACCAGCGCCGCCAGCAGCGCCGCCCGGTTGCGGAAGAAGTCGTAGACCACCGGCTTGGTGACCCCGGCGGCGCGGGCGACCGATTCCATCGACACCTGGTCGAACGACCGAGCGTCGGTGATCAGCTCCAGGGTCTTGTCGAGGAGCTGCTCGCGTCGCTGCTCCGGAGGCAGGCGGGGAGCGGGTGAACGCCGTCGTACGGAGGGAACTCGGGGCCGAGGGGGCACGGGTGAAGTGTGACACGCGACCCCGCGGAGAGCGCTCGGGCTAGAGCGCTACGGATCCGTAGGTACGGTACCGTAGTCAACGTTCGTGAACTGAACGCGCTTCGTGCGCGCTCCGTGCCCCGATGGAGAACCGATGAACCCGTTGCTCGCCCAGGTGGCCACGAAGGACGCCGGCAGTGGCGCCCCGATCTGGCAGATCGCCGTGGTGGCCGGCCTCAGCGGCCTGGTCACCGTCGCCACGTTGGCGCTGATCTTCTCGTTCCGCCGGGGCGGGGCGCGGCCGCTCGGTCGTGCGGCCCGGGCCACGGGACGGGTCGTCGGCGTGCCGGGCTGGGCCGCGCTCCCCGCGATGATCGCGCTGGTCGGCGGGGCGATGGCCCTGGCCGGCGCCGAGTGGGACATCGCGCTGCACATCGACGAGGGCCGCGACGACGGCCCGCTCGGCACCGCCGCCCACTACCCGATCCTGTTCGGCCTGCTGATCCTGTTCGTCGGCGGCCTGCTGGCGGTCGGCCTGGCGCCGCCGGAGGGGCCGCAGGCGAGCCGCGCCGCGATCCGGATCCGGGGGCTGTGGCCGATCCCAGCGTCGGCCGCCGTGATGCTGGTCGCCTCGGCGACGGCGTTTCTGGCGTTCCCGCTCGACGACCTCTGGCACCGGGTCTTCGGACAGGACGTGACGCTGTGGGGGCCGACCCACATCATGCTGATCGCCTGTGCCGGCCTCGGCACGCTGTCGATGATCCTGCTGCTGGTCGAAGGCGCCCGGACGATCGGCGTCGACACCCCGCGGTTGCGCGGCGTGCTGGGGAAGCTCGTGCCGATCCCGGTGCTCTGCGCGGTGATCGTGCTCGCGGTCTTCACGCTCGAGCAGGACGAGTTCAACTTCGGCGTGCCGCAGTTCCGGCTGGTCTGGCACCCGGTGCTGATCGCGGTGGCGTCGAGCTTCGCCTTCGTGGTCGCCCGGATCTGGGGCGGGCGCGGCGCCGCGCTGCACGCGGCGGTGGTCGCGTTCGTGATCTTCGTCCCGCTGACCTTCTTCGTCTCGGTCGTCTTCGGGCAGACCTTCCACGCCCAGCCGCTGTACTTGGTCACGGCGCTGGCGGTCGAGGCGCTCGCCTGGCGCGGGACGGGGCGGCGCCCGCTGGCCTTCGGCGCGGCGACGGGCGTGCTGGCGGCGACCGTCGGCCTGGCCGCGGAGTACGGCTGGACCCACCTGCTGTTCCGCTTGCCGTGGACGACCAACCTGCTGCCCGAGGCCGTCCCCGCGGCGCTGCTCGCGGCGGTGGCCGCCGGGCTGCTCGGCGCGCTGTTCGCCGAGACCATCACCGGGGCTAACCGTCGGGGTCCGTACCCCGTGGCGCTCGCGGCGCTGGCCGGAATCGTGCTGATCGGCGTCGGCGCGTGGGCCGCCCAGCACGACGAGGTCCCGGCGGGCGCGACGGTGGAGATCACGGTCAGCGACGTGCGCAACGAGCCGACCCCCGGCAAGAGCGGGGTCCAGCCGACCGGCGACGTCTCGGTGCGGTTCCGTGGCCCCGACGTCACCGAGGACGCGGACTGGGTCCGCGTGCTCGGCTGGCAGGGTCGTGGCTCGTTCAGCAACGTCTTCGCGCGGCAGGACGACGGGACCTGGCGCTCGACCGAGCGGGTCCCGGTCGGCGGGCCGTGGCGGACGATCCTCAACGTCAACGGCCGCGGGACCGTGCTCGGCGCGCCGGTCTACATGCCGGCCGACCCGGCGGTCGGCTTCGCGGGCTTCCCGCTCGAGGCGACGGTCACGCGCGAGATCGTCCCGCTCGAGGAGCTCGCCCAGATCGAGCGCAAGCCCGATGCCCCGGACTGGGCGTGGCGCCCGGCGACCTGGTCGGTGCTCGGCCTCAACCTGCTGCTGGCGATCGGGGTCGGCGTCGCCGCGGTGCGGATCGGCCGGGTCCGGCCCGAGGACGACGGCGAGGGGCCGGGCGGCGACCCCGGCACGGGTTTGGGGACGGCGGATGTCGGACCGCGCGAGACCGGCGAGCGGGCGGTCCCGGCGTGATCCTGGTCGTCGCGCATCATCTCGAGGGCGGCGTCGCGCTGGCGTTCGCCCTGCCGCCGCTGATCCTCGTCGCCGCCGCGGTGATCTGGCTGCGTCGGCGCGAGCCGGACGCCGATCAGGAGTTCGACTGGACGGACGACGAGGGCGCGCGGGACTGAATCCCGCGGCGGCCGCTCAGGCGGCCGGCTCGGGGTCGGTGAACTGCCCCGGTTGCTTGGTGAACGCCGCCGTGGCGGCGGCCATCTGGTTGGGCGACCCGAGCAGCGGCACCTGCAGGTCGGTCTCCAGCTTCAGCGCCGCGGCGTCGTCCATCGCCCACGCCTCGTTGAGCAGCCGCTTGCCGGCGCGCACGGCGTCCGGTGAGCGCTCGGCGATCGCGCGGGCCAGCTCGAGCGCGGCGGCCCGCGGGTCCTCGGCGGTCCGGGTGACCAGGCCGAGCGCCTTGCCCTCCGCGGCGCAGACGATCCGCCCGGTGAACGTCAGCTCCTTGGCCACGTCCTGCGCCACCACCTGCGGCAACGTGACGGTCAGGCCCATGTCGGGGACCAGGCCCCACTTGATCTCCATCACCGACAGCTTGGCGTCGGGATGGGCGATCCGGATGTCGGCGCCGAGCGCGATCTGCAGCCCGCCGCCGAAGCAGTTGCCGTGGATGGCGGCGATCACCGGGACGGGGACGTCGCGCCAGTCGACCGCGACCGCCTGGGCCAGGTTGGCGATCTCGCCTTCCGGGCGGTCGATCAGCCCGTTCATGTCGACCGGGCTGTCGTCGCTGAAGAAGCTCTGGATGTCGAGCCCGGCGCTGAAGCTCGGGCCGTCGCCCGACAGCACGACCGCGCGGACCCCGGGGAGCGTCGCGATCTTGCGGGCGGCGTCGCGCAGGGCCACGAACATATGACCGTCGAGGCCGTTGTGCTTGTCGCCGCGGACCATCCGCACGTCGGCGATGTGGTCGGTGACGTCGATCGTGACGCGCTGCTCGCTCATGCCGGCATCTTCGCGGTTTCGGACCCTCGGCGGGGGAAAGGCTACCGGCGGTCGGACGATTGCAGGACCCCTCCCAACCGTCTCCGAAGCGTCGGCGGGCGGCTACCGTGTCGTGTTCTGCATGAACGAGCCCCGACGACCGCGCCCGCCGCGCCACGCCGATTCCCCGCGCGGCCGCCCCGCCCCGTCCCGGACCCCCCGTTCGCGACCCGCTGAGCGCCCCGCGGCCCGGGCCGCGCGTTCGACGGGAGCGGCGGGGACAGGAGGTCCCGGGGACCGTCCCCGCCCGTCCGGGCCGCCGCGCCGGCTGCCCGTCGGGGGGGGGACGCTCGCCGGTCTGATCGGGCTCGGCGTGGTCCTGCTGCTCGTCGTGATCGCGGTCGGCGTGCGGGTCACCCACGGCGACAGCGCGCTGCCGGGCACGAAGGTCGCCGGGATCGACGTCGGCGGTCAGACCGAGGCGGAGATCCGCGAGCGGCTGAGCACCGAGCTGTCGGGCGAGCGACGGTTGCTGCTGCGCGCCGACGGCGTCGACGAGATCATCCGGGTCTCGCTGGACGCCGCCGGCTACCGGGTCGACCTCGACGCCACCGCGCGGGACGCGGTCGAGGCGGGACGCGGCGGGTTCCTGGCCGGTGTCCCCGCGACGCTCAGCGGCCTGGTGTCGTCGCGGACCTCGCCGGTCGACTCGACGGTCGACGACGCGAAGCTGCGCAAGGCGATCGACCGGGTCGAGGACGAGGTCGGCCGCAAGCCGTACCCCGGGTCGCTGTCGGTCGATCCCGACACGCTCGACGTCACCACCAAGCCGTCTCGGGCCGGTCAGACGGTCGACCGCGAGCGGCTGAAGGTCCGCGCCGACCGCGAGCTGATGGCCGGGCGACTCGGGCCGATCGACGTGCCGCTGGAGTCGGTCTCGGCCGTCTCCGCCGAGCGGCTCGAGACGCTCGCCGACGAGGCGCGCGCCTACGTGCTGAAGCCGATGCGGTTCACCGGCGCCGGATCGCCGCTGGAGCTGACCGCCGACGAGGTCGCTCCGCTCCTCGCGCTGCAGAGCCGGGACGGCGGCCGCAAGGCCGTTCTCGGGGTCGGCCTGAAGCCGCTCCGCGCGCTGCTCGACCGGCTCGAGGAGCGTGGCAACCGCGACCCCCGGGACGCGCGGATCACGGTGCCCGCCGCCGAGGCGGGGGTCCTGTCCGACAAGGGCGACGTCACCTGGGAGCCGCGCCGGGCGACCGTCTCGAGCGGGACGGCGCGCAGCGGCCGGACCGTCGAGCGCGGGCCGCTCGCGACGGCGATCCGCGAGGCCGTGGCGAAGGGCGACCACGCGATCAAGGTCCCGACGACCACCACGAAGCCGAAGGTCACCACCGAGGGGGCCGAGAAGGTCCGCTGGATGATCGGCAGCTTCACGACGCCCTACGTCCCGGGCCAGCCGCGGGTCACCAACATCCGCAAGATGGCCGACACGGTCGACGGCACCGTGATCCCGCCCGGCGGCAGCTTCTCGCTCAACGGGATCACCGGCGAGCGGACGAAGGACAAGGGCTACGTCGAGGCGCCGTTCATCGCCGGCAACAAGATCGAGCCGTCGGTCGGCGGCGGGGTCTCGCAGTTCTCGACCACGGTCTACAACGCGGCCTACTTCGCCGGGCTCCAGATCGACGCCTTCCGCGCCCACAGCCTCTACATCGACCGCTACCCGGCGGGTCGCGAGTCGACGTTGAACTTCCCCGACATCGACATGCGCTGGACCAACGACACCGACGCCCCGGTCGTCGTCCGGGCGAGCTACGACGACGCGGGCGTGACGGTCGCGCTCTACGGCAACAACGGGAGCCGCGAGGTCTCGTCGTCGGCGGGCGATCGCGAGCCGGTCGACGGCGGCAACTTCCAGATCACCGTGACGCGCAAGGTCCGCTACGACGACGGCCGCGAGGCGGAGCAGCCGGTGACCACGCGCTACGAGACCGAGGTCGTCGACGAGGAGCCCGACGAGTCGTCGGAGAGCGCGGCGGGGGGAACGAGCGACCCGCCCACCCCGGAAGGCGAGTCGGCCGAGAGCGGCGAGTAGCCGCGGGCGAACCGTCCCACGGTTGCGTTCCGGCCGGAGCGCATGAGACCGTACGCGTACTGTGCCTCTCGGAAGCTCCCTGTTCCTGATCGCCGTCGGCGCCATCCTGAAGTTCGCGGTGACCGCCTCGGTCGCCGGCATCGACCTGCAGGTGGTCGGCGTGATCCTGATGGTGATCGGCGTGGTCGGTCTGGTGATCAGCCTGTTCCTGATCTACGGCCGTGAGCAGCCGCCGGGCCCGCCGGCGCCGCCGGTCGAGGTGGTCGAGCGCCGCCCGCCGCCGCGCTACTGAGACCCGCCGACCCCGCCCGCCGTGCCGCGCCGTTCCGTGCCGGGCGGCGCCCCGATCCCGACGAGCCACCCGAGGTCCATCGATGTCCGCGCCATTCCGCTCTGCCCGGTTGGAGCCGACCGCTCCCGACCGGATCAACCGCTTTCGCAGCGCCCTCGGCGTGACCACGTTCGGGATCAACCAGATCGTGCTCGAGCCCGGTCAGCGGATGCGGATCCACCGCCACCGCGACCAGGAGGAGGTCTTCCTGGTCCTGGCGGGCGAGCTGACGGTCGCGTTCGGCCCCGAGGAGGCGCACGCCTTCGGCGTCGGCGAGCTGGTGCGGATCGCGCCCGAGACGCTCCGGCGGATGGAGAACCGCGGCCGCGAGCGGCTCTCGCTGCTGGCGCTGGGCGGCGCGGGGGCGGAGCACCAACCGCGCGATGCCGAGGCGTTCGCCGCCTGGGACGGCGAGCCGGGCACCCCGGCCGACGTGCCGTTCCCGCCCGACCTGCCGGTCGCCGACTGACCCCGGTCCGCGTGTCGCTCCCGACGCGGCGCGAACCGGGCGCCTCCGGGACCTAGAAGCCGATCTCGGTCGGCACGTAGCGCTCCGACACGTCGCCGGACAGCGCGATGTCGTGCGGATCGAGCGCGAGCGTCGGGGCTCCCGGCCGCAGGTCGAGCTCGTCGAGCGCCGTCCAGGTCACGTTCGGGCTGGTCGTCAGCTCGAAGAAGTAGTGCCGGTGGGTCAGATCGGCGACGGTCCGGTACTCGGTGTTGTAGATCCCGAAGTCGCGGTACGGCGCGCCGAACGGCACCGAGACGTTGCGCATCACGGCGAGCACCGACGCGGCGGCCTCGCGCTCGCTGCGCGGCTCGGGCAGCAGGGCGCTGTAGTACGCGGCGCGCTGGAACCGGTCGCGCGCGTTGACGTTGCCCGGCAGCGGCATGTCGGACGACGGCTGCGAGAAGTCCTGACCGGCCAGCAGGGCGAGCTGCTCGTCGTAGGCCGGGTCGTTGGTCATCAGCGTGAACTCGCGCCCGTGGTGGACGACCGGCTCGCCACCTGAGTACTCGATGATCGCCGAGTCGCCGCTGGCGTCCTCGATCGCAAGATGGATCGTGGCGTCGAACCCGTGGGCCGCGACCATCACCAGCTGGTACGTGTCGAGCAACCCCAGCGCCTCCTCGACCGTGGCGGCCTGGTCGAGCAGGTACTGCGCCCAGAGACCGGCGTGCAGGGCCGGCTGCGCCGGGTCGCGCGGAGCGAGCTCGGTCGCCTGCAGGTAGAGCGCGTGGGCGGCCAACCCGCGCTCGTTGACCCCGTCGATCGTGCCGAACCCGTAGATCGTGGTCACCAGGCTGCCGTAGGTGCTGGTCCAGCGCAACGCCTCGCCGTCGACCAGCTTCTTGCCCTTGACCAGCGATCCGTCGCGCTCGCGGCCGCGGGGAAAGGCGACGAGCTGCGGCTCGGTCGACTCCGGCCAGTCCATCGTCCGGCCGCTGAGGACGGCCAGGTCGTTGGTGTTCCAGAGGACGCGGGTGCACATGGCCGGGGATTCTCTCCGATCGGGCCCGGCCCGCGGCGACTACTTCGGCGCGTCGCCGCGCTTCTTCTGCTTGGCGGCCTTCTGGCGCTCGTTGGTGTTGAGGATGTTCTTGCGCAGCCGGACGTTCTGCGGCGTGACCTCGACGCACTCGTCGTCGGAGATGAACTCGAGCGCCTGGTCGAGCGTCATCTCGCGCGGCGGCACGATCTTGACGAGCTCCTCCGAGGTGGCCGAGCGGATGTTGGTCACCTTGCGCTCGCGGACCGCGTTGACGTCCAGGTCCTCGGCGCGCTTGTTCTCGCCGATCACCGAGCCCTCGTAGACCTCGTCGCCGACCGACACGAACAGCGTGCCGCGGTCCTGCATCGCGATCACGGCGTAGCCGGTGATCTTGCCGGTGCGGTCGTTGACCATCGAGCCGGCCTGGCGGGTGCGGATCTCGCCCGCCCACGGCGCCCAGCCGTCGAAGATCGAGTGCATCATCCCGGCGCCGCGGGTCACGGTCAGGAACTCGGTCCGCACGCCGATCAGGCCGCGGGCGGGAATCCGGAACTCCATGCGGATCCAGCCGGTGCCGTGCCCGGTCATGCCGAGGAGCTGGCCCTTGCGCTCGGCCATCAGCTGGGTGATCGCGCCGAGGTGCTCCTCGGGCGTGTCGATCGTGACCGCTTCCTGCGGCTCCTCGCGCTTGCCCTCGTCGGTGGTGCGGACGAGCACGCGCGGCTTGCCGACGGTCATCTCGAAGCCCTCGCGGCGCATGTTCTCCACGAGCACCGCCAACTGCAGCTCGCCCCGACCGTGGACCTCCCAGGTGTCGGGGCGCTCGGTCGGCTCGACCCGCAGCGAGACGTTGCCGATCAGCTCCTGCTGCAGGCGGGCCTCGATCATCCGGGCGGTCAGCTTGTCGCCCTCGCGGCCGGCCATCGGCGACGTGTTGACGCCGATCGTCATCGCCAGCGACGGCTCGTCGACCGTGATCGGCGGCAGCGGACGCGGATCCTCGATGCTGGTCAGCGTGTCGCCGAGCTCGATGTCGGGGAAGCCCGCGATCGCGGCGATCTCGCCCGGGCCGATCTCGTCGGCGGGGACGCGCTCCAGGCCGCGGGTGACGAACAGCTCGCCGACCTTGGCCTTGGTCTCGGTGCCGTCGCGCTTGACCCACAGCACCTGGTCGCCGCGGCGCAGCGTGCCGTGCTTGATCTTCGAGATCCCCAGGCGACCGAGGTACGGCGACGCGTCGAGGTTGCCGATCTGGGCCTGCAGCGGGTGCTCGGGGTCGTAGACCGGGGCCGGCACGGCGTCGAGGATGCCGTCGAGCAGCGGCGACAGGTCGTCGGCCAGCTCGTTCGGATGGATGCCCGCGCGGCCGTCGCGGCCGATCGCGTAGTAGACGGGGAACTCGAGCTGGTCGTCCTGGGCATCGAGGTCGAGGAACAGCTCCTCGGTGGCGCTGACGACCTCGTCGATCTGGGCGTCGGGGCGATCGACCTTGTTGACCACCAGGATCACGGGCAGGTTGGCCTCGAGCGCCTTGCGCAGCACGAACCGCGTCTGGGGCAGCGGCCCCTCGGCCGAGTCGACCAGCAGGACCACGCCGTCGACCAGGGCCAGGCCGCGCTCGACCTCGCCACCGAAGTCCGCGTGGCCGGGCGTGTCGACGATCGTGATCGTCGTGTCCTTCCACTGGATCACGGTGTGCTTGGCCAGGATCGTGATCCCGCGCTCGCGCTCCTGATCGTTGGAGTCCATGATCCGGTCGGCGTCCTCGCCGCGGTGCAACGCACCGGACTGACGCAGCATGGCGTCGACCAGGGTCGTCTTGCCGTGGTCGACGTGGGCGACGATGGCAACGGTACGGAGGTCTTGGCGAGCAGCGGGCATGCGGCAGGGAAGGATAGGGATCTCCCGGCCGGGAGCCATTGACATAGGCCGCGCGGGCGGATATAGCCCCCGTCGCCGACGGGTCCGCGACGGCCGGCAACCGGCTCGGGTCGCCGGTGGACCGTCTACGCTCCTGAGGTGACCGGCGCGGTCCCACGGCGTTGCTTCTCGCTGCTCATGGCCCTGTTCGGTGGGTTGCTCGCCGCCCCGACCGCGGGCGCGGTGGTCGGTGGCGCGGCCGTCGAGCCGACGCGCTATCCCGCCGTCGTGACGCTCGCCGAGGTCTGCACGGCCACGCTGATCGGCGTCGACCGGCTGGTGACCGCCGGGCACTGCATCAGCTACGTCGACCCCGGCACGACGAAGGTGAAGATCGGCCGCGGCGCCCCGTACGTCGTCCGCCGCGTCGCCCGCCATCCGCGCTTCCGCTACCAGCTCCCCCAGATCCCGGCCGAGCCGTACCGCGACGTCGCCCTCGTCGAGCTCGACCGGCCGGTCACCGACGTCACCCCGATGCGGCTCTCCGGCGCCTCCGTGCGTGCGGGCTCGCGGGTCGTGCTGCTGGGGTACGGAACGTCCGACGCGGAGCGGCTGGACCGGTTCGGCACGCTGCGCCGGGCCAACCTGGTGGTCCGCGGCGTGGGGACCTGTCAGCGGCTGCTCGAGGCGGCGCTGCGCGGTCAGGGCAAGCAGTTCCGCGGGACGGCGATGCTCTGCACGCAGGGGCCGCGACCGGGCAAGCCGTACGCGTCCGGCTGCAACGGCGACAGTGGAGGACCGCTGCTGCGGATGACCGATCGCGGGCCGCTGGTCGTCGGCATCGACTCGTGGGGCGTCGCCTGTGGCGCGCTGGACGGCGACCCCGAGGTCTTCGTCCGGATGTCGCTGGAGCGGGCGTGGGTCACGAGTCCGACGCCCCCGTGGACGGACCGGCGGATCCGCGATCCGTGGGATCCACCGGCGTTCGATAGCTGATCCCCTTGCCGGCGGGCGCGGAGCTCGTCGCGGGCGCGGTCAGCGGGCGCGCCACAGGCCGCGGGTGAACAACGCCAGGATCGTGAACATCTCGAGACGGCCGAGCAGCATCAGGAAGCTCAGCCCGAGCAGGCCCGAGTCGGACATCCCGGCGTAGGACTCGAGCCCACCGAGCGAACCGAGCGCGGGGCCGACGTTGAACAGGCTCGCCGCCGAGCCGGAGAACGACGACAGCAGGTCGTAGCCGCCCAGCGACAGCAGCGCGGTCCCCAGGGTCAGGGCGATGATCGCCACCGCGAGGAACCCGAACGCCGCACGGACCGCGTCGTCCGTCACCGGCTTGCGCCCGACCCGCACGACGACGATCCGCTGGGGGGCGATCTGGCGCTGGATCTCGGCGCGGACCCCGCCGAACAGGACCATCCAGCGGCGGACCTTGAACCCGCCGGTGGTGGCGCCGACGCACGCCCCGGAGGCCATCGCGACCAGCACGACCAGTGCCGCGCTCGCCCCCCAACCATCGGGATCGGCCGACGTGAACCCGGACCCGGTGATCACCGAGGCCGCGGTGAACAGGCCCGTCAGGGCGGGGTACGGGACGTCGGACGCGCGAGCGCTGAGCGCCAGCAGGACGCCGACGGCGAGCACGAACCCGACGTACGCCCGCAGCTCCGCGCCGTGGTCGCCGAGGCCCTTCCGCAACACCAGCCGCCACCAGACCACGTAGCTGACGCCGGCGGCGACCATCAGCGCCGTGAGCGCGACCTCGACCGTCGGCGATTCGAACGCGCCCGCCGACGCGGTGCGCGTCGAGAACCCGCCGGTCGCGACCAGCGACATCGCGTGGTTCACGGCGTCCCACGGGGTCAGGCCGACCATCAGCAGCACGGCGAGCGCGATCCCGGTCGCCGCCAGGTAGAGCTTGGCGGTGATCCGCGCCGTGTCCCGGAGCTGCGGGGCGACGGTCTCCTCGACCGCGCGGCTCGTCTCGCCGAGCAGCACGCGACGTGCGGCGCCACCCGCCGCCGGAGCGACGGCGACGAGCAGGACGACGATGCCGATCCCGCCGATCCAGTGGGTCAGCGAGCGCCACAGCAGCACGGCGTCCGGCTGGCCGTCGACCTCGGCCAGCACCGTGGCGCCGGTCGTGGTGATCCCGCTCGTCCCCTCGAAGATCGCGGCCGCGAGCCGTGGCGTGGCGTCGCTCAGCAGCAGCGGCAGCGCCGCGAACAGGCTCGTCGCGACCCAGGTCAGACCCGCGGCCATCAGCCCGTCGCGGCCGGTCGGGGTCAGCATCGCCCGGCCGGCCCAGGTCCGGTAGAGCAGCACCGAGAGCAGGCCCGCGACGGCGGCGGTGATCGCGAACGACCCGAGGGCGCGGCCGCCGGAGACCGCGGCGGTGAACGTGCAGGCGAGGGCGGCGGCGGTCATCGCGACCGCCGCGCCCGTCATCGCCCGGCGGGTCAACGGTCCGAACCGCGCCCCGATCCGCATCAGTCCGCCGCGGCGCGCCGCGGGACGGGTCGCCGGCGGCGCGCTCACGAGCCCAGGACCGCGCCCAGCTTGGGGGCCCCGCTGCCGGTCGCGAGCACCAGCACGACATCGTCGGCGGCGTACCGCGCGGCCTGCTCCGGGAACAGCATCCTGTCGTCCCGGAAGATCGCCGCGAGCTTCGTGTCGTGCGGTAGCGACGCCGCCACCGGTCGACCGACCAGCGGGCTGTCGTTGCCGATTCGGTACTCGAGCGCCTCGAGGCCGTCGACGATCATCGTGCTCTTCTGCGCGCCGTGCCCACGCGAGGTTCGCAGTAGCCGCTCCGCCGCCGCGAGCCGCGGCGCGACGGTGCCGTCGACGCCGAGGGCCTCCGCGACCGGGGTGAACTCCTCGCGCGAGAGCACGGCCAGGACCAGGCCGATGTCGAGCCGGTCGGCGTGGGTACAGGCCAGCAGCGTGGTTCGGTCGTCGTCGGCGCAGCTCACGAACGCGTCGCAGGTGTCGACGCCGGCCTCGCGCATCGCGGCCCCGGACGCGCCTTCCTCCCACAGCACCTCGATCGAGCGGTCGACGAGCTGCTCGGCGGCGGCGCGCGCCCGCTGCTCGTCCGGCTCCATCACCACGACCTCGCGCCCGCGGGCGGCGAGCCGGGCGGCGAGCGCGATCCCGATCTGGCCGGCGCCGAAGATCGCGACCCGGTTGACCGTGCGGGCCGTCGGATCGATCTCGTGGCAGGCGTCCTTGAGCTGGGGCTTGGGGCAGGCCACGACCACGTGGTCGCCGGGCAGCGGGGTCGAGTCGCGGGTCGCGAGATGGACGCGGCCGTCGCGAAGCAGCGCGACGATCGACGAGTCGGTCCGGTGGGGGCGGGTGCTGATCGAGCGGCGGGCGGCGGGCGACCCCTCGGGCACCATGCACTCGGCGAGCGCCATCCGTCCCGCGGCGAAGGTGTCGACGCGGACGGCGCCGCGGATCCGCAGCGCGGACTCGAGGTCGCCGACGGCGGCCAGCTCGGGGCTGACCAACAGGTCGATGCCGAGCGTCCCCGCGGCGGTGTCCTCGCCGCTCGCGTAGTAGTCGGCGTCGCGGACTCGGGCCATCGTCCGCGGGGGATTCTCGGGATTGAGGCTCTGCGCGAGCAGGCAGGACAGCAGGTTGGTCGCGTCGCTCGCGGTGACGGCCAGGAACAGGTCGACGTTGCCGGCCTCGTGCTCGGCGAGCGAGCGGGGGCTGGCGGCGTCGGCCCGCTCGACGCGGACGTCGACCCCGGAGCGGGAACGGCGCTGGAGCAGCTCGCGATCCTGGTCGAGCACGACGACGGCGTGGCCCTCGCGCGCCAGCCGGCCCGCGAGGTACCACCCGACCTCACCCGCTCCGACGATCAGTGCCCGCATCGAGGGTCTACGATGCCGTATCGGGCCGACGGCAGCGCCGAGGCCGTACACGACGACCGCTCCCGCGGCGCGGAACGACCAGTGCCCCAGCGGCCGCGACGACCGCCGCCAGCGTGCCCACGCGCAGCGAGAGTCGCGCCGCGCGCGCCAGATCCGTCGCGTCCGGATCCCGCGCTCCCGGGACGTCGCCGAGCCGGGGACGGTCCTCGGTCCGGCCGCCGTAGACGTTGCGTCCGCCGATCCGCACGCCGAGCGCCCCGGCAAAGGCCGCCTCGACCTGGCCGGCGTTGGGGCTGGGGTGCCGGGACCCGTCGCGTCGCCAGACCCGCCAGGCGGCCGTCGCGCCGCCCGGGCCCTCTGGTCGGCGCAGGTCGCGAACGGTCGGCGCGGCGACCACGGTCAGCAGCGCCGCCGCCCGCGCCGCCGGCCATCCTGCGACGTCGTCGGCCCGCGCCGCCGCCCAGCCGTAGCGGGCGTAGCGCTCCGAGCGGTGGCCGACCATCGCGTCCATCGTGTTCAGCGCGCGGTGCAGCGCGACGCCCGGGGCGCCGAGCAGGGCGCCCCAGACGAACGGCGCGACGACCGCGTCCGACGTGTTCTCGGCCACGGACTCCAGCCCCGCCCGCGCCAGGCCGGCGGCGTCGAGCGTCGCCGGGTCGCGCCCGACCAGGGTCGGCGCGAGCGCGCGAGCGCCGTCCAGATCGCCATCCGCGACCCGCCGTCCGATCTCCCGACCGGCCGTGGCCAGCGAGCGCCCGCCGAGCGCGCTCCAGGTGACGGCCGCGGTCAGGGCGGCCCGGGCCGCGGGACGGCGGCGTAGCCCGCGGTCGACGGCCCAGACCGGGGCGGCCCCGATCGCGACGCCCACGGCAGCGTGGGCGACGCCCGCGCGACGCTCGTCGCGCCAGATCCGGGCCTCGACGGCCTGCATCGCGCGGCCGAAGCCCGCGACGGGATGGCACCGACGCGGGTCGCCGAGGACGCGGTCGGCGGCCGCGCCCAGCAGCAGCCCGATCGCCACCGCACGTGCGGTCATCGGTGGCGATCGGGGGCGCGGGGACGAAGCGGCACCGGACCATCATTTCAGCGCCGTGTGCGGGCCGAGGACGCCCCTCTCCCGACCGTCCTCGGCCCGCACACCGCGCTGGGTCGATGGTCAGAGGTGCAGGAGCAGCGCCGCGCGGGTCGCTGCGCGGGTGGTCTGCGCGAATCCGTTGCGGTAGTGGAGCAGCCCACTGGCGCTCAGCTCGCGAATGGCGCGCGTGATGCTGTCCCGCTCGTCGACGTCCTCGGGGTCCTGGGCGACGGCGAGCAGGATCTCTTCGTCGCTCAGCAACGCGGGATCGCTCGCCAGGGCAAACAGCAGCACCGCGTGCTGCGTCTGCCGGTCCAGCTCATCCGGGGTCATGTTCATCCTTACGGTCGCTTGCGTCGGCCTGTGGACGCACTATACCGAGGGCTTTTGTCTGTAGTGGATTTGTCTGCGGGTCGCAATACTCGATTCGTGGAGCCGCACCAGAAGTTCGCTGAGAATCTGCGCGCAGTTCGTGCCGATGTCGGGATGTCGCAGGAGACGCTCGGAGCCCAGGCCGGCCTGCACCGCACCGAGGTCTCGCTGCTCGAGCGCGCCGAGCGGGACCCGCGACTGGCGACCATCGTCAAGCTCGCCCGTGGCCTCGGTGTGTCGCTGGACGAGCTGATCGACGGGATCGAGTAGCCCGCGGTCGGGACCGCGTGGGCGAGCGCCCGGGGCGGACGCCCGACGCGGCGGCTACGGCTCGCCGATCCGGTACGTCGCCCACGCCATGCGGGTCGCGGGCCGCTTCTCGCGGCAGGAGCTCGTGCAGGCCCGGATCGTCCAGTCGCCGGCCCGCGTCCGCGGGTTGAAGACCGGGTTGTCGGGCAGCAGCCCCCAGCTCGTGATCCCGGGCTCGCCCATCGTGCTGCCCACGGTCCGCCAGCGCTTGCTGCCGGGCCCCTTCGCCTGGAACCGGACCCGGCGGTTGCCCCAGCCCCGGGAGTGGATCTGGAACGGGGTGCCCGCCGTCACCCCGAGTCGCGGCGTGAACCAGATCTCGACGCCCGAGCGGACCTTCATCCGGCGGGTCACGGTGACGCTGCGCGTCGCTCCGCTGGCGCGGCGCCCGCTGGCCACCCAGACCCACGTGCCGGACGCCGCGAACCGCTGTACGGACCGGAACCGGCCGCGAGCGTCGGTGCGGACCCGGGCGACGAACTCGGCGTCGGACTCGGGGAGGCCGACGCTGAGCGTCACCGTCGATCGCTTCGCGAATCCGCTGCCCTTGACGGTGAAGCCGTGCCCGACCGCCGCCGACGACGGCGCCTGGAGTCGCGGCTTGGCGGCGGCCGCGGGAGCGAGCGCGAGCAGCGCGGGCAGGACGAGCAGAACCGCGAAGGCGGCGCGTGGGACGTGCAGCATGGGCCCGAGTCTAGAGAACGACGCGCGCCGGGAACGCGGTTGGCTCCCGAGGTCGCCACGGTCCCCGAGACGGCACGAACCCCGGCTCGGAGACCCGGAGCCGGGGTTCGCACGTCCTGCGTATGGCGGAGAGAGGGGGATTCGAACCCCCGAACGAGTTTCCCCGTTACACGATTTCCAGTCGTGCCCATTCAACCGCTCTGGCACCTCTCCGTGCGGGAGGTCAGGGTATCGACCGGCGCAGGATGGCGGCGTGACGGTCCCGGCCGGACGGGCCGAGCCGTGATCGTGTCCCGCCGCCCCACGGCCCAGGCGGCTCTAGAGCTGCCAGGCGCCCGCGACCAGGATCGGGGTCTCGTCGCCCGACGCATCGACCCCGATCGCCGCGACCTGGGGCGAGCCGACCATGAAGTCGACGTGGATCGCCGAGTGGTTGGCCCGGGCGTGATCGGCCTCGTCCTCCAGGCACATCGAGTAGGCCGACCCGAGCGCCAGGTGGCTCGCCGCGTTCTCGTCGAGCAACGTCTCGTGGAAGACCGTGCCGGTCTGGCCGACGCGCCCGTCGCCGTCGACCAGCGCCAGCTCGCCGAGCCGCCGCGCCCCGGCGTCACGAGCGATCCAACCCCGCAGCACCTCCGCGCCGGTGTCGGCGTCGGCCCGCACGACCTCGCCGCCGCGGAACTCGACCTCGATCCCCTGCACGCTGGTTCCGCCGAGCGTCAGGGGCTTGGTCGCCCGCACCACGCCGTCGACCCGCGTCGGGTCGGGGGTCGTGAAGACCTCCTCGGTCGGGATGTTGGA
>JADMKN010000198.1 GCA_015478825.1 Patulibacter sp.
GCCCGCGAGATCCCGGGCGCGGACCGGTCACCGCTCGCCCAGGCGACGATCCGGGCCTGGATCGGGATGGTCGAGCGCGCGGCTGCGGACTGGCTGATCGCCCGCTCCCCCGCCCTGGACGAGCTGGTCGACCCGCTGGCCGCCGCGCTCGAATCGTCGCTCGAAGCGGTGGCGGACCAAGATCCCCAGGTCGAGCGTCCGCCGGATCGCTGAGCGGCGCTACTTCAGGTGCTTGCGAACCGTCTCGAGCGCCTCGGCGGTGGTCGCCGAGCCGCCGAGGTCGGCCGTCCGCAGACCCTCGCCGAGCGCCGTGTCGACGGCGGTCTCCAGCGCGGTCGCCTCGGACTCCATGCCGAGGCCGTGGCGCAGCATCATCGCGGCCGAGAGGAACATCGCCAGCGGGTTGGCGATCCCCTGACCGGCGATGTCGGGCGCCGAGCCGTGGACGGGCTCGAACAGGCCCGGACCGTCCGGGTTGCCCACCGAGGCGGAGGGCAGCATGCCGAGCGAGCCGGAGAGCATCGCCGCGGCGTCGGAGAGGATGTCGCCGAACAGGTTCTCGGTGACGATCACGTCGAACTGGGTCGGGCGGGCGATCAGCTCCATCGCGCAGCTGTCGACGAGCTGGTCGCGCAGCTCGACGTCGGAGTACTCGTCCTGGTGCACGCGGTGGACGACCTCGCGCCACTGGCGGGACGTCTCCAGCACGTTGGCCTTGTCGACCGAGTGGACCAGGTTGCGCCGCTTGCGGGCGGTCTCGAACGCCGAGCGGGCGATCCGCTCGACCTCGGCGACGGTGTAGTGGCAGAGGTCCGACGCGTCGGTGTCGGTGCGGGTCTTCTTGCCGAAGTAGATCCCGCCGGTCAGCTCGCGAACGACCAGCAGGTCGGTGCCGTCGAGCACCTCACGCTTGAGCGCCGAGCTGTCGTAGAGCGCCGGGACCGGGCGGACCGGGCGCAGGTTGGAGTACAGGCCGAGCTCCTTGCGCAGGCCGAGCAGGCCCTGCTCGGGACGTGGCGCGTTCGGGTCGGTGGTGTCCCACTTCGGCCCGCCGACCGCGGCCAGCAGCACCGAGTCCGACGCCTTGCACGCGGCCAGCGTCTCGTCCGTCAGCGCCGTGCCGTGCGCGTCGATCGAGGCCCCGCCGAACGCGTGCTCGGTGAACGTGAAGTCCCCCAGCTCGTCGAGGATCTCGAGGGTCGGCGCGGTGATCTCCGGGCCGATCCCGTCTCCGGGCAGAACTGCGATCGCGTGCGGCATGTCGGACGAAGGGTAGTTGGTCGCGACGCGCGATCCGGTCGCGGTTCGCGGACGCCACACGCCGTACGGCACCGTGACGACGCGCTCCGACTACGCTCGCCGGATGCGTACGTCGTTGATCGCGGTACTGGCCGTTCCCGTGGTCCTTGCCGGTTGCGGTTCGGCACCGGCGCCGACACCGAACGCTCCGCCTGGCGAGGCGTCGACCACGACCGCGCGCCGCTGGCAGGGTCCATCGGTGACGACCGCCGGTACATCACCGGTAGTCCGCGACCCGAAGTACCGGTTCGTGGGTGAGCCGCTGGTGCTCTTCCGTCCCCCCGGCCCCGGCCGTCCAAGCGCGCGGTATCGAGTGATGGTCCGCGTGCGGCCCAAGCTTCCGCACCGCTGGACCGGCGAGGGTCCCCAACGTTCGTCGATGCTGCTCGACGACATCCCGAACGGGGTATTCGGCGGTCTGCCCCGAGTCGGCGACGAGTGCTACCTGGACTCCTACGACGCCTCGGGCGTGGGCCTCGGGCCGGACCAGCCGGTATCCGAGGCGTTCGCCCGCCCCCGCGAGGGTATGCGGGTCACCCTGACGATCGAGTACCGCGAGAAGCGGGGCCAGCGGGCGCGAGCATTCTCGACCCACGCGACGATCCGTCGGCCGACCTCCAACCGCGAGTGGGACGCGTTCCAACGGCGGGGTCTCAAGCAGCAGGGGTGCAAGCCGTGGCCGTAGCTCGGCCACAGATCCGGCGTCGTCGCGCCCCTACGGTTCGACGCGCTCGATCGTCCCGACCCGTCCGATGCGGCGATCGAAGGACACGACCGTGCGGTGCGGCGACTGCTCGGCGCAGGCGACGAGGTAGGCATCGGCGAAGTCCAGTCGCTCGCGTTCGTAGAGCTCGATGGTCCGCAACAGTCGCTGTGGGCTCTCGGTCTCGATCGGCGGAAAGGCGATCACCGCCCGGGCCAGTTCGGCCACCTGCTCACGCGGCACGCGGTAGAACGACTCGAGGACGTAGACGACCTCGGCGACGATCAGGTCGGGAAGCTCGAGGCGCTCGGCCGAGCTCAACAGCGCCGTCGCGCGCGCCGCCATCTCGGGCGGGTCTCCGGTCATGTGCCGGACCAGAACGTTGGTATCGAGGTACCCGTTCACGCGCCGTAACGCTGCCGCCGCGTAGCGCTGCGGATGTCGTCCCAGTCTGCGTCCCGTCGATCGGCAGGCACCGGAACCGCACCGGCGAGGTCCAGCAGGTCCGGCGTTCGAGCGAGTGCCGCTTGCGCACCCTCGACGCGGAAGACGACCCGGTCCCCCGTCGCCAGCCCGAGCGCCTCGCGGACCGCCTTGGGGACCGTCAACTGCCCCTTCGACGTGAGCTTCGCGCTGATGTCCATGCCCACACCTTACTCCGAAGCATAAGTAAGGAACAAGTACCATCCTGCGTGAATTCTGTGCCGGGTTCGTTACCCGATCTGGTGAGAATGGCGACTTGCGCCGGCCGCCGGCCGCTAGCCCGCCGAATCACGCCCCGGATCCCGCGTCTCCGCCGACACCCAGTCCAAGTACGAGGCCGCGCCGTCCGGGATCGCGAAGATCAGGATCTCGGGGACGTCGTAGGCGTGGAGGGCGGTGATCTCGGCCTTCAGCTCCTCGGCGAGCGACGCGCGGGTCTTGCCACGGACGACGAACTCCTCGGCGCTCTCGACCTTCCCCTCCCACCGATAGACCGACCGGATCGGGCCGACGATCTGGGCGCAGGCGGCAAGACGCTTCTCGACCAGTGCAGCGGCCAGCCGCTCGGCGTCGTCGCGCGTCGCCACCGCGGTCTCGACCTGCACGTACTGCTCTGCCGTCATCTCCCGGTCCTCCCTGCTCGCGTTCGCTGGCCGGGAGGTTCGCACGGGAGGTCGCCCGCGACAAACCCGAATCCCCCACCGAGCCCCGCGCTGCACGACGTGTCCGCGCGGCCTGAGCATGCAGCGGGGAGCTCGCATAGCGAGTCCCAGGCTGCACGGCGAGCGTCTCGACGGAGGCGTGCAGCGGCGAACCCGGGGAGCGAGTCCTACGCTGTGCGGTGCGTCGTGCTGGCGGGAGTACAGCGGTGAACCCGCATAGCGGGCTGTGCGCTGCACGGCTCGCCATCCGAGCCGGCCGTGCAGCGGGCGTCCCGCCCTAACCTCCGCGCAATCGCGCGGCGATCTCGTCCTCGGTCTCGACGACGTCCGCGCCGCCGGCCCGCGTGGCGCTGATGTTCAGGCGCACGTAGTCGAGGGTGATTCCGCCGTCATCGCCCGGCGGGTGCCCGGGACCTCCGACCCGCAACTCCTCCCGGACCGCTTCGACGAAGTCGTCGTGGGCCTCCTCGGGCAGGCGCTCCAGGTGGCTGCCCAGGACAACGGTGCGCAGGTAGGCGTGCTCGTGCTCCTCCGGCAGCGCGACGGGTCGCGGCTCCAACCAGCAGCGGACGTCGACGAAGCCCGCGCCCTCCAGGCGGACCGACGTGTCCTCCGGCGTGGCGAAGTTCCACGGCCCCTCCCAGCCCGTCGGGGCCAGGTCCCACGGGGCACGCGACCGCAGCCGCTCGATCGCCGCGTCGACGGACGCGATGTTGCCCGCTCCCCCGCACTGGGCCTCGAACGGTGCGCCGGGACGCAGGGCCGCGGCCAACCGCGCGAACAGCCGCTCGTGGTCGGGCAGCCAGTGAAAGGTGGCCGTCGAGACGATCGCGTCGACCGGGACGGCCAGCAGCAGCTCGGCCAGATCCTGGACGTGCAGCTCGACCGACGCGGGCAGCAGGCGCCGGGCCTGCTCGATCATCGAGGGCGAGCCGTCGACGCCGATCACCCGACCCTCTGGCACCAACGACAGCAGCTCGGCGGTGACCCGCCCGCTGCCGCACCCGGCGTCGAGCACGGTCTCGTCCCCGCGCAGCCGCGGCCGCAGCCGCTCCAGGACGTCGCCGCCCATCTGCCGCTGCGGCGTCGAGAGCGTGTCGTAGGACGCGCCCTCCCAGTCGCGGGGTCCGGTCGGGTGATCGGTGCTCATGGCGTCCTCGGGGTCGCCGGGGCCGAACGCGGTACGTCCGGGCCCGGGTCGGGATCAGTGCGTCGTCGTCCGGACTAGGACGCGACCGGGGTCGTCTTCAGGGCCTCGTCGGTCGGCAGCGAGGTCGAGCTCGGCTTCCAGCTCGTCTCGGCCTGCCGCTGCTCGAAGGCGTCGATCTGGTCGACATCCGCCAGGGTCAGGCTGATGTCGTCCAGGCCGTTCAGCAGCCGGTGCTTGGTCTCGGGGTTGATCTCGAACGGGAAGGACTCCCCCGCTGCTTCGACCGTCTGGTCCTCCAACGAGATCCGCGCGTTGCCCGCGGCCGCGATCTTGCGGACCTGGTCCTCGGGCAGCTCGATCGGCAGCAGGCCGATCTTGGTCGAGTTGGAGTAGAAGATGTCGGCCAGCGAGACGGCGATGATCGCCTTGAAGCCGGCGTCCTCGAGTGCCCACGGGGCATGCTCGCGGCTCGAGCCCGAGCCGAAGTTGGCGCCCGAGGTCAGGATCGGGTTGCCGATCTCGGTCGTCCAGTCCGCCGACTGCTTGGCGTCGGCGAAGACGTACTCGCCGAAGCCGGTCCGCTCGACGCGCTTCATGAAGCGCGCGGGGATGATCTGGTCGGTGTCGACGTCGTCGCGGTGCAGGTCCGAGACGGCGCCTTCGATGATGTTCACGGGATCCATGTCAGGTTCCTCTTGCTCTCGAAAGGGCGCAGCCGTCAGGCGGCGACGGGCTGGGGATCGAAGGTCCGGACGTCGACGAAGTGGCCGGCGATCGCGGCGGCGGCCGCCATCTGCGGCGACACCAGGTGCGTGCGTCCGCCCTTGCCCTGGCGGCCCTGGAAGTTGCGGTTGGACGTCGAAGCGCAGCGCTCGCCCGGGTTGAGCGTGTCCGGGTTCATGCCCAGGCACATCGAGCAACCGGCGCCGCGCCAGTCGAAGCCGGCCTCGCGGAAGACCTCGTCCAGTCCGAGCTTCTCGGCGGCGATCTTGACCTGGACCGAGCCGGGGACAACCATCGCGTAGACGTGGTCGGCGACCCGACGGCCCTTGATGATGTCGGCTGCCGCCTGCAGGTCGACCAGACGGCCGTTGGTGCAGGAACCGAGGAAGACGCGGTCGATCTTGATCTCCTCGATCTTCTCGCCGCCCTCCAGGCCCATGTACTCCAGGGCCCGCACGGCCTGCTCGCGCTGACCCGGGTCTTCGAAGCTGTCGACCGTCGGGACGGCGCCGTCGACGTCGACGACCATGTCCGGGGTCGTGCCCCAGGTGACCTGCGGCGTCAACGTCGAGACGTCGACGGTGATCTCCTTGTCGAAGGTCGCGCCATGCTCGGTGTAGAGCTGCTTCCACTGCTCGACGGCGCGGTCCCAGTCGGCCCCGGTCGGCGCGGCGGGCTTGCCCTGGACGTAGTCGAACGTGGTCTGGTCGGGAGCGACCATGCCCGCGCGGCCGCCGCCCTCGATCGTCATGTTGCAGATCGTCATGCGGCCCTCCATCGAGAGCGCCTCGATCGCGGGACCGGCGAACTCGACGGCGTAGCCGACCGCGCCGTCGACGCCCATTTGGCCGATCGCGCCGAGGATCATGTCCTTGGCGGTCACGCCGAACGGCAGGTCGCCGACGAAGTTGATCCGCATCGCCTTCGGCTTCTTCTGGACCAGCGTCTGCGTGGCGAGCACGTGCTCGACCTCGCTGGTGCCGATGCCGAAGGCGAGCGAGCCGAACGCGCCGTGGGTCGCGGTGTGCGAGTCGCCGCAGACGATCGTCATGCCCGGCTGGGTCAGCCCCTGCTCGGGACCGACGACGTGGACGATGCCCTGGCGGTCGGAGCCGAACCGGAAGACCGGGACGCCGAACTCGGCGCAGTTGGACTCGAGCGTCGCGACCTGCTTGCGCGACAGCACGTCCTTGATCTGGTCGACGGCCGAGGTGCCGTCGGTCGGCGTGTTGTGGTCGGGCGTGGCCATCGTCTTGTCGGGACGGCGAACCTTGCGGCCGGCCAGGCGCAGCCCGTCGAAGGCCTGCGGGCTCGTGACCTCGTGGACCATGTGCAGGTCGATGTAGATCAACCCGTCCTTGACCTCGTGGGCTTCCCACAGCTTGTCGAACAGTGTCTTGGGCATCGGTCTCGTGAGGGTGGTGGTTCGGTGAGGGTGGACCAACGCGTCAGCTCCGGCGCAGGCCGGCGTTGACGACGGCCAGCAGCACGGCTGGGTCCGGTCCGGGGTTGAAGAAGTGGTGCGGCAGGTCCGCGTCGAAGGTCACGCAGTCGCCGCTGGCGAGCGGGTGGTCGACGCCGTCGCAGTGCAGGACCACGGCGCCCTGCTCGACGAGCGTGATCTCGCGCGTGCCGGGCTCGTGCATCGGGGGGTCGCCGGCCTTGCCGGTGCGCACGCCGGCGGCCAGCTCGTGGCGCGCCAGCTCGCTGCGCTGGCCGGGCAGCGGCGGCGACAGCAGCTCGATCGCGTGACCGGTCTCCGGCGATCCGCCGCGCCGGCGGTCGGCGGGGCGGACGACGGTGACCGAGCCGGACTCGTCGAGCCGCAGGAGCTGGCTCAACCGCAGGTCCAGGCCGGTCGCGATCCGCGCGGCGACCTGCAGCGTCGGCGAGGTCTCCCCCCGCTCGACCTGGCTCAGCGTGGTGGCGGAGACGCCGCAGCGCTCGGCCAGGTCGCGCAGCGACAGCCCCATGTGGTCGCGCAGCGCCCGGACGCGCGGACCGATCTGGATCCGCTCGACGTCGGCAGCAGGGATCGGGGGAGCACTCGCCATCAGCTCCGTACGGTATCACGTACAACCGTACGGTCAAGCAAACAGAATTAACCCTTGACCGCTCCGGCCGTCAGCCCCTGGACGATCCGCTTCTGGAACATCAGCACCAGCACGATCAGCGGGATCGAGATCACCACGCTGGCCGCCGCGATCAGGCCGATCGGCTGCGCGTAGCCGCCCGCCGCGGTGTCATTGAAGTTGCCGACCGCCGCCGGGACCGTGCGCGCCGCGTTCGTGGTCGTCAGCGTCGTCGCCAGCAGGAACTCGTTCCAGGCGAAGATGAACGTGAGGATCCCGGCGGTCGCCATGCCGGGCGCGGCGAGCGGGACGATCACCTTGCGGAACGCCTGGAACCGCGTTGCCCCGTCGACCAGCGCGGCCTCCTCCAGGTCCCGGGGGATCTCGCGGAAGAACGAGGTCAGGATGTAGGTCGTCAGCGGCAGCGCGAAGGTCAGGTACGGGATGATCAGCCCGATCAGCGTGTTGTTCAGGCCGATGTCGGTCCAGAGCTGAAAGATCGGCAGCGCGATCGCGATCGGCGGGAAGGTCGTCACCGACAGGATCAGCGCGAGGATCAGGAACTTGCGCTTGAACCGCAGGCGCGCCAGCGCGTAGGCCGCGAACGAGCCGACCAGCAGCGAGAGCGCCGTCGTCGCGGTCGAGACGATCACGCTGTTGCGCAGCCCGGCCACGAAGTCGTCGTTGCGGAAGATGTCGCCGTAGCTGTCGAGCGTCGGGCTCGGCGGGTAGAGCGACGCGACGCTCAGGTCCTGGCCGCTGCGCAGGCTGATGTTGACCAGCCAGTAGAACGGGAACAGGCTGAACAGGACGACGAAGACGACGCCGATCCACAGCACCGGCGAGGTTCGTTCCGCGCGCGGCTTGCGTCGGCGCTTTCGCGAGCGCCGGGGTACGGCCGGGGCCTGGGTGCTCATCGTCCCTCCGAGGTCGCGTCGCGCAGGTTGCCGCCGATGAAGCGGATGTAGAACAGTGAGACCGCCATCACCACGACGAAGGTCAGCACGGAGAGTGCCGCCCCCGGTCCGATCAACTGCTGACTGGAGAAGGTCTTGTAGGCCTCCGTCGAGAGCGTGCTGGTCCCGTACTCACCGCGCGTCAGCACCCACGGCAGGTCGAAGACGCGCAGCGCGTCCAGCGTGCGGAAGATCAGCGCGACGGCGATCGCCGGGCGCAGCAGCGGCAACGTGATCGTCCGGAACTGCTGCCAGCGCGACGCCCCGTCGACGCGGGCCGCCTCGTAGAGGTCCTTGGGGATCCCCTGGAGCCCGGCGAGCAGGAGCAGCGCCATGAACGGCGCGGTCTTCCAGACGTCGGCGAGGATCACGATCGCCATCGCGTCCGGGGTCGACGCCAACCGCACGCGCTCGGCGCCCGGCAGTCCGAGCGCGTCGAGCACCTGCGGCACGAAGCCGGTGCCGGTCTCGGTGAAGGTCTGCCAGACGATCGCCGAGACGATCGTCAGGACCGCGTACGGGACGAGGATGGTCGCCCGCAGCAGCGCGCGGCCGCGGAACGCCGCGTTCATGATCAGCGCCATCCCGAGCCCGATCAACAGCTCCAGGCCGACCGAGATCACGGCGAAGACCATCGTGTGCCAGAACGCCGCCCAGAAGTCGCTGGAGGCGATTCCCGCGGCCGCGGCGAAGCCCGACGTGTCGCCGAACAGCGCGGCGCTGTAGTTCTCGAACCCGACCCAGCGCGACACCCCGGCGTCCGTCCGCGAGTACTGGTGCAGCGACAACCAGATCGCGTAGCCGATCGGGTACGCGGCGACGACCGCCATCAACGCCAGCGTGGGCGTGATCATCACCCGCGCCAGGCGGCGCTCGCCCGCGTAGAGCGCTCCCGGCTTGCGGGAGCGCTCGGCGGCGGTGGTGGACGTGGGCATCGCGGTCGGGGACGGGTGGGGTCGGGGGAACTAGAACGTGTTGACGGCCGCGGAGATCGCCTTGTCGGCTTCCTCGATCGCCGCCTGCGGCGTCGCTCGGCCGGACAGCGCCCGGGCGACGTTGCTCGAGATCGCCGCGCTGATCTGCGTGTAGGCCGCGGAGACCGGGCGGCTGCGGGCGTTCTCTACCGCGGTCTTGAGCGCGTCCGAGAACGGCAGCGCCTTCTTGACCTCCGGGTCGTCGTAGCTGGCGGTCAGGACCGGCGCGAGCGAGTAGTCGACCGCGCGCAGCGTCATCGCGTCCGGCTTGGTCAGCAGGTCGACGAGCTTCAGGGCGCCCTCGGGGTTCTTCGAGTAGCGCGAGATCACCAGGTTGGAGCCGCCGAGCACGCCGGCCGGCTCTCCGCCCTCGAACGCGGGCAGCGGCGCCACGTCGAAGTTGTCCTTCAACCCCTTCGTCTTCGACTGCTTCTCGATCGAGTAGGCGTAGGGCCAGTTGCGCATGAACCCGGGATCGCCCGTGTCGAACGCCTCCTGCGTCTCGCCCTCCTGGAAGGTCAGGACCGCGCGCGGCACCGCGCCGCTCTTGATCCCGTCGACCATCAGCTCCAGCGCCTTCAGGTTCTCCGGGGAGTTGAACGCCGAGGACGAGCCGTCCTCGGACAGCACTTCGCCGCCGGCGCTGTAGGCGACCTCGAGGAAGTTCACCGTCAGGCCTTCGTAGGCCTTGGCCTGGTAGACGAAGCCGCCGACCTCCTCGGCCTGGGCGTAGACCTGCTGCCAGGTCTCGGGCGCGGTGTCGACGCGGTCGGTGCGGTAGTAGAGCAGGCCGGCGTCGGTCTTCTCCGGGACCCCGTAGTAGCGGTCCTCGTACTGCGCGGTTTCGAGCGTGGACGGGATGAACTCGTCCTTGCGGGTCTCGATGTAGTCCGTCAGGTCGAGCAGCCACTCCTGGGCGGCGAACTGCGCGGTCCAGACGACATCGGACTCGAAGACGTCGCACTCACCGGACTGCGCGCGCTGGCGGCGGACGAACTGGGCGTTCTGCTCGTCGGCCGCGTCGGGCAGCGTGATCACGTCGACGTCGAGGCCGCTGGCCTCGGTCGCCGCCTGCTTGACGGCCGCCCTTGCCGCCTCGACCGTCAGTGCCGGGGCGCAGATCGTGACCTTGCCCTTCGCGGCCTCGATCGTCGTCGGATCGACCGACGCGACGCGGGCCTCCCCGCCGCCTCCTCCGTCGCCGCCGTCTGATCCGTTGTCGTCGTCTCCGCCGCACGCGGCGAGCGCGAGCGCGCACGTGAGTGCGACCGCTGGGGTCGTCCATCGGAAGTGCCTCATGGGATCCTCCTGTCGGAATTCGTCGTGCGCCGCGGCGCACGTCCGGTGATCGCCGGGCCGCTCATGCGGGCGAGGCGGTCGCGGGTTCTTGGCTCTCCTCGCCGAACGTCAGTCCGGTCTCCCCGTCGAACAGGGCCAGGTGGTCGGTGTCGATGCGCAGCCGGGCCGGCGCGCCCTCGCGCACCTGGCTCGCGGGATGCAGCCGGGCCACGAGTTGTTGGCCCGGACGGCCGGCGCCGAGGTCGGCCAGGCCGGACGCCTCGGCGAGCTCGTCGAGCGAGGACGACGACGCGCCGCCACCGGCGACCGGATCGAAGTACGCGAAGAGGTCGGAGCCCATCGACTCGACGACCTCGATGTCGACCGTGACCACGGGGCCTGAGCCGTCGTCCATGTCGGCGTCGGAGAAGCCCTCCGGGCGGATCCCGACGATCACCGGATGGCCGGCCTCTACCCCCGCGACCCGCTTGAGCCAGTAGTCGTTGAGCGGAACCTCGGCCCGGCCCGTCCGGGCGACGTCACCGTGGATCTCGGCGGGCACGAAGTTCATCGCCGGCGAGCCGATGAAGCCCGCGACGAAGATGTTGCGCGGGTGCGCGTAGAGGTCCGCGGGCGACCCGACCTGTTGCAGCACGCCGGCGTTGAGCACGGCAACGCGGTCGCCGAGCGTCATCGCCTCGGTCTGGTCGTGGGTGACGTAGACCGTGGTCGTGCCGAGCCGGTTCTGGAGTCGGGAGAGCTGTGTCCGCATCTGGACCCGCAGCTTGGCGTCCAGGTTGGACAGCGGTTCGTCCATCAGGAACGCCTTCGGCTGGCGCACGATCGCGCGCCCCATCGCCACGCGCTGGCGCTGACCCCCGGACAGGTTCGCCGGCTTGCGATCGAGGTGCTCGGTGAGCTGGAGCACCTCGGCGGCCTCGTTGACCCGGCGGACGACCTCGTCCTTCGGGCGGCCCGCGATCTTCAGCGGGAACGCCAGGTTCTCCCCCACGGTCATGTGGGGGTAGAGCGCGTAGCTCTGGAAGACCATCGAGATGTCGCGGTCCTTGGGCTCGAGGTCGTTGACGACCTGCCCATCGATCCGCAGCTCGCCGTCGGTGATCTCCTCGAGGCCGGCGATCATCCGCAGCGCGGTCGACTTCCCGCAGCCGGATGGGCCGACGAAGATCATGAACTCGCCGTCGCCGATGTCCAGCGAGAGATCCTTGACGGCGTGGAAGCCGTCCGGATACCGCTTGTGGATCCCCTCGAGCTCGATGCGTGCCATACCTGTTCCTCACCCGGACGGTGTCGTCCCTGACGACGAGCAGGTACCCGCATCCGGTCGGGACATGCACCACCGAGCTAGAGCGACACCGCGCGGCCACGGGTCGCCCGGCCGCTAGGAGCCGATGTCGACTTCCAGCAGGAAACGGGGCGCGTCCCGCTTGCGGGTCAGGCGAGCACGCTTGGTGCTCCCGAGATACGGAATGACGCCCCACGACGGAATCTCCGCAGGCCGCAGCACGCCGAGAACCGTCTCGCCGAAGCGAATCTCGACGCCGCCGTCCGGGCCGCT
This sequence comes from Patulibacter sp., assembly GCA_015478825.1. Taxonomy (GTDB): domain Bacteria; phylum Actinomycetota; class Thermoleophilia; order Solirubrobacterales; family Solirubrobacteraceae; genus Patulibacter. Next base: position 11,880 of record JADMKN010000198.1, read on the forward strand.
CCCGCGACCACCGAGATCGACCTGCAGGCCGACCCGGTGATCAACCGGCGGACCGGCCGCCTCGAACAGTCGGTCGAGGGGCCCCTCCGCGTCAGACGCCACGGCGACCGGCGCCCACCAAGACGTCTCGGTCCCTTCTTGGCCCGTCTCGCGCAGCGTTCTGTTCCCTGAACGAAGCTTGCGGCCCAGGAACCGCAACTGCGCGCCGACCGACTCTTCCGCCCGTTCCCGGAAGAACCCTTCGATGAACTCCATTCGAATCGGATCCTCGGAGTTCCAACCGTGCTCCGAGGGGTCGATCTGCGGTGGCGGATCGGGAAGATCTCCGGTCTCGAGGAACGATTCGAGCCGCTCGGCGAACGCGACGAACTCCGGGTCCGCCGCGAGCTCCGGGTCCGTCCGAGCCACGCCGAGCCTTCCCCGGGCCTCGTCCTTACGACCGTGTGCGGCCAGCATCACCGGCACGGCCCACGCCGAGTCCTCGGCGTTCTCGGGCTGCTCGTACTCCGTCAGCCAAGACTTCAGGCTCGCGTTCGCCAGCGCCCACGGAATCACCTGGTCCGATGCGTACGCATCGATGTGCTGCGCCGCACGCGCGTAGTCGTCCTGACCCCGCATCTGTAGTTCGCCGGGCACCTGGCCGACGGCCTCGAACATCACCTCGACGGGGCGATCGACGTCAGCCGGAAAGCGCATTCCGACCGCGCGTGCCAAGGCGTCAGCGGCCGGAGACCTCACGCTTGCGTGGACGAACACCACCTCCCGCATCCCGCGACGCCACTTCGAGACCTCGATCTCGTTCCGCGGATACCACCCGAGGTCGAGGATCGCCTCCCAATCCTCCGTCAGCGACCGACGAGCGGTCCACCTGACGGCCTGATGCCCGTCGTACCCGCGAGCCTGCCCCGCGATCCATCCGTGCGGCGCGAGCGCCGACGAGACGGACGCTATGAAGGCAGATGAGGACATCTCGCTATCGATACCCGTGGTCGAAGTCGTCGCGGTGGCGACCGTCTGTCCGCGACGACCCTGCGCCACGGCCCGCTCGATGGCGGACAGGGCATCGCTCGAGAGTCGAACCGCGAACTGCTGGACGAAGACCTCCTGAACCACCGTCTGGAAGTCGCTCGAACCGGCGGGCGCGCCCAGCACCCGGCGGGCGATCTCCCGCGCTTCCGACTCGTACTCGTCCGCCAACGAGATCGCGGGGTCGGCGAGATCGAGCGGGTCACACGCCGCCAGTGCCGACGCCACGGATCGACGCAACCGGGAGTACTCGTCGCTCATCTTCTCGTACTCGCCTGACCGCGTCGAAAGGTGAAGCCCGAGAAGCCCACGAGGCCTCCAGCGACGGCGAGCGCCCAACCGGTCAAGACGAATCCAGCCTGTAGGTCGAGAACCTCACGCAGAATGAACGCCGTCGAGGTTCCCACCCCGATACTCATGAAGACGACGTAGATCGCCTTCGCAATGCGCCCTTCCAGCATGGCCCAGCTCCTGCTCGACTCTCGACCCCGAGGACGATAGAGGGCCCGGCGTCAGACGCCGGGCCCCCATGTACGTGGACCGCGGTGGGAAGCGCCGGTGCGCCGCCCGACCTACAGCGAGACGGTGCGCCCGTCCTCGAACCCGTCCTGCGCGAGGATCCCGTCGAGCGTCTCGGTGGCGACCGGCTCGTCGGTGGTGATCACCATCACGGCCGAGCTTCCGCGGGCTCCCTCGCGGTCCTGGTGGTAGCCGACCGCGGCCTGCTCGATGTTGACGCCGGCGTCGCCCAGCAGCCCGCCGATCCGACCGACCATGCCCGGCTGGTCGACGTAGCGCAGGATCAGCAGGTTGCCCTCGAGCTGCAGGTTGAACTTCTGACCCCACGCCTCCAGCAGGTGCGGGCGGTCCTGACGGCCGAGCGTCGTGCCGACGACGCGGTGACGCTCCGTCCCCGACACCACCGTGACGCGCACCAGGTCGGTGAAGTCCCGGGCCTGGACGTTGGTCGTCTCGGAGATCTCGATCCCGCGCTCCTGAGCGATCCCGGGCGCGTTGACGTCGTTGACGATCTCCTCGGTGCGGCCCTCGAGCGCGCCGCGCAGGACGGCGAGCGAGAGCGGCCGCACGTCGCGGTCGGCGATCCGGCCGAGCACCTCGACCTCGATCCGGTCGACCGACGTGCCGGCCAGCTCGACCGCGATCCGCCCGAGGCGGTTGGCCAGCGGCACGAACGGCGTCAGGATCTCGAGGTCCTCGCGGCCGACGGCCGGCGCGTTAACGGCGGTGGTGACGGTGCCGCCGCTGAGCGCGGCGACGATCTGCTCGGCCGCCTGGAACCCGGCGCGGTCGTTGGCCTCGGCCGTCGACGCCCCCAGGTGCGGGGTCAGGATCACGTTGTCGTAGCCCTGCAGGATGTGCTCGGTGACGGGCTCGGACACGAACACGTCGAGCGCGGCGCCGCCGACCTGACCGGCGTCGAGCGCGACCTTGAGCGCTTCCTCGTCGACCAGACCGCCGCGGGCGACGTTGAGGATCCGGACGCCGGGCTTGACCTTGCCGAACGCCTCGGCGCCGAGCCAGCCGGTGGTCTCCGGGGTCTTCGGCAGGTGGATCGTGATGAAGTCGGCCTTGGCGTAGATCGCGTCGGAGTCCTCGGCCTTCTCGACCCCGAGCTCCTTGTAGCGGTCCGCCGACACGTACGGGTCGTACGCGATGACGTCCATCGCCAGCCCCTGCGCGCGCTCGGCGACGAGCTGGCCGATCCGGCCGAAGCCGATGATCCCCAGCGTCTTGCCGTACAGCTCGACGCCGGAGAGCTTCGAGCGCTCCCACTTGCCGGCGTGCATCCCGGCGTTGGCGCGCGGGATGTTGCGGGCCAGCGACATCATCAGCGCGACCGTGTGCTCGGCGGCGGTGACGACGTTGGACTGCGGCGCGTTGACGACGATGATCCCGCGCTTGGTCGCGGCGGCGATGTCGACGTTGTCGACGCCGACGCCGGCACGGCCGATCACCTTCAGGTTGGTGGCCTTGTCGATCAGCTCGGGGCTGAACGTCGTGGCCGACCGGATCAGCACGCCGTCGTACTCGGGCAGCTTCTCGAGGAACGTCTCGTCGTCCCAGTCGATGCCCAGGTCGACCTCGAAGCCCGCTTCGCGCAGCGCTTCGATGCCGGACGGACCGACCTTCTCCTTGACGAGGACCTTGGGTGAGTTGCTCATGAGGGGCTCTCCGGTCAGGCGGCGGGAAGCCGCTCGACGACGTAATCGATGGCGGCGGTGAGACGCTCGACGTCCCCCGGGTCGACCGCCGGGAAGGTGGCGACGCGTAGCTGGTTGCGGCCCAGCTTGCGGTAGGGCTCGGTGTCGACGATGCCGTTGGCACGCAGCGTCTTGGCGACGGCGGCGGCGTCGATCGCGTCGTCGAAGTCGATCGTGGCCACGACGGCCGAGCGGTGCGCGGGATCGGCGACGTACGGGGTGGCGAAGGCGGACGCCTCGGCCCACGAGTAGAGGTGGCCGGACGACTGCGCGCTGCGGCCGGCGGCCCAGTCGAGGCCACCGTTCGCGTTGAACCAGTCGATCTGCTCGGCCATCGTCAGCAGGGTCAGCACCGCGGGGGTGTTGTACGTCTGCTGCTTGCGCGAGTTGTCGAGGACCGTCTTGAGGTCGAAGAACGCCGGGACCCAGCGGTCGGACGCGGCGATCGTCTCGATCCGCTCGATCGCGGCCGGGCTGAACAGGCCGAACCAGATCCCCCCGTCGGACGCGAAGCACTTCTGCGGCGCGAAGTAGTAGACGTCGGTCTGCGAGACGTCGACGGGTAGGCCGCCGGCGCCGGAGGTCGCGTCGATCATCACCAGCGCATCGCCGGCCGCCTCGGGCCGCACGACGGGGACGGCGACGCCGGTCGAGGTCTCGTTGTGCGCCCAGCCGACGACGTCGAACGACTCGCCCTGCAGGCCGGATGCGATCTGCTCGGCGCTCGGCGCGGTGCCGGGCGCGGACTCGATCACCAGCGGGTTCTCGAGGAACGGCGCGTCCTTCGAGGCCTTGGCGAACTTCGAGGAGAACTCGCCGTAGACCAGGTTCGCGGCGCGCTGGTCGATCAGGCCGAAGGTCGCGGCGTCCCAGAACGCGGTCGTGCCGCCGTTGGACAGCAGCACCTCGTACCCCTCGGGCAGCGAGAACAGCTCCGCCAGTCCTTCGCGGACCCGCTTCACGGTGTCCTTGACCGGGGACTGCCGGTGCGACGTGCCGATGATCGGCGCGCCCGCCGCGGTGAACGCGTCGGTCAGGGCGGTGATCTGCTCCGGACGGACCTTCGACGGCCCGCAGCCGAAGCGGCCGTCGGCGGGACGGAGGTCGTCGGGAAGGGCGATAGCGCCCTCGGGGTCGGTCGTGCTGGGTCCGGTCATGCTGCTCCTCGTGGTTGAAGCGGAACGTCGGTGCCCAGGCGCGCGGCGGTGATCACCCGCCGCTCCCCGATGGTCGATTCCATCAAGTAGACGCCAGTCGCGGCGGTG
>JADMKN010000199.1 GCA_015478825.1 Patulibacter sp.
AGACGAGATCCATGCCGATCGTCCGTCGTCGCCGCACGCCTTCGACCGTCGCGGAGCAGTTGGTCGAGGTGCTCCGCCAGGCCGGCGTCGAGCGGATCTACGGGGTGGTCGGCGACAGCCTCAACCCGGTCGTCGACGCGATTCGCCGGACCGACGGGATCGACTGGATCCACGTCCACAACGAGGAGTCGGCCGCCTTCGCCGCCGCGGCGGAGGCCCAGGTCACCGGGCGGCTGGCGGTCTGCGCCGGAAGCTGCGGTCCGGGCAACACCCACCTGATCCAGGGGCTGTACGACGCCCAGCGGTCCGGCGCGCCCGTCCTGGCCCTCGCGTCGCACATTCCGTCGACCGAGATCGGCACGGGCTTCTTCCAGGAGACCCATCCCGAGCGGGTCTTCGTCGACTGCAGCAACTACTGCGAGACGGTCGGCCGGGCCGAGCAGCTTCCGCGGATCGCCCGGATCGCGATCCAGCGCGCCCTCGGAGACGGCGCCGTCTCGGTGCTGGTCCTGCCCGGGGACGTCGCGGACCTGGAACCGACCGCCGAGACCGGCAACGGCGGGTTCGTCGAGCAGTCCGCGATCGCGGCGCCGCCGAGCGCCCAGGTGACGGCACTGGCCGAGGCGATCAACGCCGCGAAGACGGTCACCCTGTTCGCCGGGGCGGGCGCCAAGGACGCCCGCGACGAGCTGCTGGACCTGGCGCTGACGATCAAGGCGCCCGTCGGCCACACGCTGCGCGGCAAGGAGTTCCTCCAGTACCAGAACCCGTTCGACGTCGGCATGAGCGGATTGCTCGGCTACGGCGCCTGCTACGACGCGATGCACGACGCCGACCTGCTGGTGCTGGTCGGGACGGACTTCCCGTACACGGAGTTCCTGCCCGGCAGGAGCACGGCGCAGATCGACCACGACCGCGCGCGCCTGGGCCGTCGCGTGCCGCTGCGGGTCGCGGTCCACGGCGACGTCCGCGAGACCCTGCGCCGGCTGCGGCCGATGCTGGAGCCGAAGGACGACCGGTCGTTCCTCGACGGCATGCTGGAGCGCCACTGCAAGGCGCTCGACGGCGTCGTCGACGCCTACACCGGTGACCAGGACCAGCGCACGCCGATTCACCCGGAGTACGTCGCCGACGTGCTCGACGACCTGGCGGCGGACGACGCGATCGTCACCGTCGACACCGGGATGAACAACGTGTGGGCGGCGCGCTACCTGACGCCGAACGGTCGCCGGCGCGTGATCGGCTCGTTCCGCCACGGCTCGATGGCCAACGCCCTGCCCCACGCGATCGGCGCGCAGTTCGCACAGCCGGGCCGTCAGGTGATCTCGATGTCCGGGGACGGCGGATTGGCGATGCTGCTCGGCGAGCTGCTGACCGTCCGTCGCCACGGGTTGCCGGTCAAGATCGTGGTCTTCAACAACAGCTCGCTGGGGATGGTCAAGCTCGAGATGCTGGTCGAGGGCCTGCCGGACTACGGCACCGACCACGACCCGATCGATTACGCCACGATCGCCCGTGGGGTCGGGATCGACGCGATCCGGATCGAGGATCCCGCGGCGTTGCGCGACGGCCTGACGACCGCGTTCGCCACCGACGGTCCGGTGCTGGTCGACGTGGTCACGGACCCGAACGCGCTGTCGATGCCGCCGCACGTGTCGAAGCAGCAGATCCGCGGGTTTGCGACCGCGGCGGGCAAGACGGTGCTCGGCGGAGGCGTCGGCAAGATGGTCGAGATGGCGCGGTCCAACCTGCGCAACGCGCGGGCGCTGAAGCCGTAGGCGCTACCGCCGCGCCGGCCGCCGCAGGTTTCCGACGAGCGCCGCGACCACCGTCACCAGGTAGACCTGCCCGATCAGCGCCTCGAACGCCGACAGCGTGCGACCGACGTCGGTCCGCGCGGTGAGGTCGCCGAATCCCACGGTCGTCAGCGTGATGAAGCTGAAGTAGAGCGCGTTGGATCCGGTCAGCTCGTCGTCCTCGGCGAAGAACGGCTCGTCGCCGAGCCGGTCGACCACTGCGTAGACGAACCCGAACGTCATCCCGATCAGCATGTAGAGCGCCAGCACGCCCATCACCGCGGCCAGCCGCACCTGTCCGCTGCTGCGGATGTCGCGGAGCACCCCGATCGCCACGGCGGGCGGGGCGATCGCGATCAGGGCGACGTTCATCACCCGGGCGGTGGCCTCGCCGATGTCGCTGGTCAGCACGTGGGCAAGGCTCAGCGCCAGCGCCCCGACGGTCAGTCCCACCACGGCGCGGAAGAGCCAGGTCGGCAGCTCGCTGACCCGCACGGCGAGCATCAGGCTGACCCCGACCAGGGCCGTCACCGCGACCGCCTGCGTCTCGCTCGGTGGCACCATCCCCTGGACGGCGAATCCGGTCACCGTGAACAGCAGCAGCAGCGCGAACTGGCGGGTCCGTCGGGGATCCGGGCCGACGTCGTCAGGGTCGGGCACGGGGGCGTCGCCGACGGACGCGCCGACCGACGCGGTGGGGTTCGACGCGTGCGCCATCGTCCTATCCTGCCTGCGGACGGGGAGGAGATCAGATCCCGTGCAGCAGGCCGCCGTCGACGGGGAGCGCGACGCCGGTGATGTAGGCGGCGTGATTCGAGCAGAGGAACGCCGCGGCGGACGCCATCTCGTCGGGGCGGCCGAGTCGCTGGGCTGGCACCGTGGTCCGTCCGGCCTCCTCGGCTTCGGCCCGGGACCCGTAGTTGGACGCCAGCCGGGCGGTGTCGATCTTCCCCGGCAGCAGGCAGTTGAGCGTGACCCCATCACCGGCGACGTCGCGCGCGAGCGTCTTGAACGCCGCGAGCGCGGCGGACCGCTCGGCGTTGGACAGCATCAGGCTGGGGATCGGCTCGCGGACCGAGCTCGACATCACGTTGATCACGCGGCCCCAGCCGCGCTCGCGCATGCCGGGAAGATAGGCCTGTGCCAAGCGCGCGCCG
>JADMKN010000200.1 GCA_015478825.1 Patulibacter sp.
GCGATCGTCGGCAGCGACGCCGACTCGACGAGCTGCTGCTTGATGTAGTCCGACAACGACATCCCCGCAAGCGCGGCCCGTGACTTCAGCGTCCGGTGCACGTCCTCCGGGACGTTGCGTACCTGAATCATCCGATCCATGCGCTCCACCGTATCGCGTGTGCAACGCATGCACAAGGATCCGGCGTTGCCCCCGCGGATCGTCGGCGGCCGCGACCCCTGCGGCTCCGGGCATCGGCGCTTCCGCGCCGAGGCGGTGTGACCGACGCCGCGGTCCGGGTACTGTGCGGGCGTATGGATCACGCCTTCCGCGCGGCCGCCGGGCGCACGCCCTTCTCGATCGGGATCGAGGAGGAGCTGATGATCGTCGACGGCACGTCGTTCGACCTCGTCAACGGGGTCGAGGCGCTGCTCGGCGAGAGCCCGGTCGGCGAGGTCAAGGCCGAACTGATGGAGTCGGTGCTGGAGATCGCGACCGACCCCGTCGCCAACACCGCCGAGGCCGGCGAGCAGCTCCGCACGCTGCGGACCCTGGTCGCCGCGCGGGCCGTGGATCAGGGCTGGAGCATCGGCTCCGCCGGCACCCACCCGTTCGCGCTCTGGGAGCACCAGCGGATCGCCAAGCGCGACCGCTACCGCGACCTCGTTCGCGAGCTGCGGTTCATCGCCCGTCAGGAGCTGCTGTTCGGGCTGCACGTCCACGTCGGCCTCGACGACCCGGACCAGGCGATCCACGTCGCCGACGGGATGCGCGTCCACCTACCGATCCTGCTGGCGCTGAGCGCCAACTCGCCGTTCTGGCGTGGCGACCGGACCGGCCTGATGTCGACCCGGACGGCGATCTTCCGCGCCTTCCCGCGGGTCGGCGTGCCGACGGCCTACGGATCGTGGGACCGCTACGACCGCGAGGTCGAGTTCATGATGCGGTCCGGGGTGATGAGCGACCCGACCTACGTCTGGCACGACGTCCGGCCGCATCCGAAGTTCGGGACGGTCGAGATCCGCGTCTGCGACGGCCAGACCCGCGTCGAGCACACGCTCGCGCTGACGGCCCTGATCCAGGCGATGGTCCACGAGCTCGCCGCCCACTACGACGCCGGCGAGCAGCTCAGCGACTACCCGTGGCAGATCCTCGACGAGAACAAGTACCTCGCCGCGATCCACGGCCTCCACGGCGAGCTCGTCGACCTGCCGACCAGCGACCGCGTGAGCACCCGCGTGCTGGCCCGTCGCCTGCTCGACCGGCTGCGTCCCCATGCCGAGCAGCTCGGATCGGCCGACGCGCTCGACGGGATCGGCGACCTGATCGAGCGCGGGACCGGCGGCGATCGCCAGATCCTGGTCCACGACACCAACCACGATCTGCACGAGGTCACGGGCGAGATCGTCGCCAAGACCCTCGGTCGCGACTGAGACGACGTCGAAACGACCGGCTCGGGCGTCAGTCGCGGCGCGCGGCCTCCGCGGCGGGGCGGTCCGCCGTCAGCATCCAGGCCGCGACGACGCCGCCGATCGCGCCGAACAGGTGGGCCTGCCACGACACGCCCTCCGTCGGGGTCAGGCTGGTCAGCACCATGCCGCCCCAGACGACGGCGATCACCACGCCGACGATCAGCTCGAAGGCCCGCCGGCTGAACACGCCGCGCGAGACCAGGTAGGTGGCGTAGCCCATCACGATCCCGCTCGCCCCCACGGTGACGGTGTTCGACCCGGCGAACAGCCAGGTTCCGATGCCGGCCACCAGGCCGACGATCACCGTCACCTGGAGCACGCGGACCGCGCCGTTGAGCGCGATCACCGCGCCGAGGATCAGGAACGGCACGGTGTTGGCGAGGAGATGCCCGAACCCGCTGTGCAGGAATGGACTGAAGACGATCCCGTCGAGCCCGTCGATCTGGCGCGGAACGATCCCGAACTGGTCGAGGCGCTGGTCGGCGATCGCGTCGATCACCTCGACGATCCACATCAGGAGGACCATTCCGGCCACCAGCATCAGGCCGCTGGTCCGCGGGTCCCGCGGGGCCACGTCGCGCGAACGGGTCGGTTCGAGGGTGCTCGTGCTCATAACTGAACTCTGCCGCATCGGGCGGCGATTGGGGTCGGGACGCCGGCTACGCGCCTCGCGGGTCCGACCGCAGCTCCGCCGACAGCGCGGCCAGGATCGGGTCCTCGCCCCCGATCACCGAGAGGATCCGGCCGACCGCCAGCGGCTCGTGGACCACCACCGCGAGCGTGGCCGCGACGTCGTCGCGGCTGACCTCGCCGTGCGGCAACCGCCGCGCGATCCGCACCCGCCCCCGTCCGGGCTCGTCGATCAGCCGTCCCGGCCGCACGATCGTCCACTGCCGGTCGCTGTCGATCAGCGCGCGGTCGGCGTCGGCCTTGGCCCGCAGGTAGACGCTGAAGACGTCGTCGCCCGACGGCGGGATCTCGGTCCCCATCGCGCTGACCATCACGTAGCCGGGCACGCCCGCGCTGATCGCCGCCTCGAGCAGCTTGATCGCGCCGTCGCGGTCCATCGTGGCCTTGCGCTCCGCTCCGCTGCTCGGCCCGGCCCCGGCCGCGAAGACGACGGTGTCGACGCCCTCGATCGCCATCGCGGTCTCGGGCAGCGTGGCCGACTCCAGGTCGCAGACCGTCGGCTCGCCGCCGTCCGCCCGCACGTCGTCGGCGTGGTCGGGGTTGCGGATCAGCCCGCAGACGCTGTCGCCGTGGGCCACCAGCAGACGCGTCAGTCGGCGGCCGATCTTGCCGTGGGCACCCGCGATGGCGATCCGCATAGCAGCGAACGTAGCGGCTTGCCGTGTGTATGACGAGGTTTCGTGTCCAGACGCCGGGCGAGACGTCCGCGAACGACCGTCAGTCGCGGCCCGGCTGTCCCTGCGGGAGCCCCTGCCCGAACCGCTGCCAGTCGAGCAGCGTGGCG
>JADMKN010000201.1 GCA_015478825.1 Patulibacter sp.
TCCGCGGGCCCGGGTCGAGGAGCACGAGGTCGACGCGTGGCTCGCGCCGTACGCGCCGTGGGGCGCGCTGGCGGCGGCGCACATCATGGCCACGCGGCCGGAGACCCTGCGCGACGTCACGCAGCCGTCGTCGGCCGTCGGAAGGGCTTCCGATGCGACTCGTCGACCGACGACGCCCGTCGTCGGTCCAACGCGGGTCCCGGTGGGCAGCCCCGCCTGACGCGGCGAGCGGCCGGCCGGGACGCCTCGAGTCCGACGCCGGGGCTTCTAGTGGTCGTCGTCGGCGACCGACAACGGCGCGCCGTCGGGGAACAGCGTCGCGATCGTGATCACCACGTCGGTCTTCCCGCGGTTGGCGGCCCGGTGGATCACGTTGGGCTGCTCGACGATCCACTGACCGGTGCGGATACCGGCGGTCTGCCCGGCCTTGATCGTGCGGACGAGCCGCGGCGTGCTCGCGTCGCCGCGCATCACCTTGACCCGGCCCGTCTTGACGGTGTAGGTCAGGGTGCCCTGCTCGATGTTCGAGATCTGGGTGCCCGGATGGTGGTGGAGGGCCAGGTTCGCGCCGGCCGGCACCGTCACCCGCGATAGACGCAGGGTGCGGCCCTTGGCGCCGCGGACGCTCTCCGAGACGGCCAGCTCCGCCCGCTTCGCGGTCGGGGCGGTCGTGTCGCCCTGCGAGACGCCGGCGGCGTAGCCGCCGCCGATCAGGGCGACGCCGACGGCGGACGCCAGGGCTATACGGACGGGACGGTGGGACATCGACGGGCTCCTCGAGACGGACCGCGGTGGTGCGGGGCGTCGGATCGTACGAGGTATGCCGTCGGCCCGTCGGGGCTCCCCGCCCGACGGTCCCTGCGGGCGCGGTTCGCGCGCCTCCCGATCAGCTTCCGCGGTAGCCGGGCAGGTTCTGGTTCGGACGGCCGGAGCTGTCCGGGGTCTTGCGGCCCTCGCCGGCGCCTTCGCCCGGCAGGAAGTCGCTGGTGATCGCGACGTCGAGCGGGATCTGCTTGGTGAGCAGGCCGTTCTCCAGCATCCACTGGGCGTAGTCCGCCCAGGTGTCGTGGCTCAGCCAGCCCCACGGCTTGGTCCGGTCGGCGGGCCAGAAGACGTCGAGGGTCCGCTTGGTGACCTCGAGCTGCAGCTCGGGATCGAGCTCCTTGTTGGCGGCGAGCAGCGGCTCGAGCCCCTGCTCGGGGTTGGCGCGCACGGCCTCGTACCCCTGGTTCACGGCCCGTACCAGCCGGCGGATCGACGACTCCTTCTCGGACAGCACGTCCGCGCGGGCGACGAGCACCAGCTCGTCGTAGGTCGGGATCCCCAGCTCGTCGACCGGCACGACCCGGGCCTTGCGCTTCTTCAGCTCGAGCTCGGTGCCCTCGTAGTTCCAGAACGCGCCCAGCGTCGCGTCGACCTTGCCGGAGAGCAGCGCGCTCTGCAGGTTGAAGCCGACGTCGATCTGCTTGACGTCGCTGGGCTGCAGCCCGGCGTCCTTGACGATCGTGTTCAGGTACGCGGTCTGGTACGGGATTCCCGCGGTGCCGACGGTCTTGCCCTTCAGGTCCGCGGCGGTCCGGATCCCGGCCTTGTCGAGGCTGACCAGCGACGTCAGCGGGCGGGTGACGATGCTCGCGATCGCGGTGATGTTCTGCCCCTGCTCGCGAGCCTTGAGCACCTCGGGGGTGTAACTGATCCCCAGGTCCGCCTTGCCGGCGGCGACGAGCTTCAGCACCGTGGCGGGATCGTCCGGGGTCTGCAGCGCGACGTCGAGGCCGGCGCGCTCGAACGCGCCGTTGCCCTGGGCCGCGAAGAACCCGGAGTGATTGGCGTTCGGGAAGAAGTCCAGCAACACCGACAGCGCGGCCGGCGGCGGGGTGGTGGCGTCGACCTGCTCGCTCTTCTCGCCGCAGGCGGCGAGTCCGAGCGTGGCGAGCGCGGCGGTCAGGAACAGGACAGGTCGGCGTAGGGTCATGCGGGTCCTCCCGGTCGGCGGTGGGCCCAGGGCGCGAGCACGCGCTGGAGGCCCGCCAGCACTCCGGTCGTCAGAACGGCGAATACCGCAAGGATGGCAACTGCGGCGAAAGCGCGGGCTGTGTCCAGCTGCGCGGTCTTGATCACCGCTCCGAGGCCGCCCTCGCCCTGCTCGTATCCGGAGTACTCGGCGAAGACCGCGGCGATGCCGCCGATCGCGACCGACATCTTGGCTCCGGAGAGCGCGGCGGGGAGCGCCGCGGGCAGCTCGACCCAGCGCAGCCGCTGCCAGCGGTTGGCGCCCATCGTGCGCAGCAGCCGCGGCAGGTCGGGGTCGACCCGCTCCAGCGCGTCGAGCGTGGCGATCGCGACGGGGAAGAAGCAGATGATCGCGACGATCAGGACCTTCGGTCCGAGCCCGAAGCCGAGCCAGAAGATCAGCACGGGAGCGAGCGCGGGAATCGGGATCGCCTGGGTCGCGATCACCAGCGGCGACATCATCGCCCGCACGATCCGCGACAGGTGCATCGCCCCCGCCAGCACCAGCCCGGCGACGAGCGCCAGGGCCAGGCCGAAGACGATCTCCTGCGCGGTCCGCAGGAACGCGTCCCAGAGCAGCTCGTGGTCGTCGACCAGCGCGGCGACCACGGTCGTCGGCGCGGGCAGCAGGATCTCGTCCACGCTCGCCAGCCGCACGTAGGCCTGCCAGGCGCCGAGCACGATCAGCGGACCGAGCACGCCGAGCGCGATCCGGGTGCGGATCGAGAACGGCCGCTGGTCGGCGGTGCGGGGCTCGGCGAGCTTCATCGCGGCGGCTCGCCGGTCGTGGGCGCCATCGCGCGGTGCAGCGCGTCGCGGACGGCGGCGCGGGCCGCCACGATCGCCGGATCGGTGGGGTCGCGACGGCGCCGCTCGTTGGGGCGGGCAGTCGGCGCGTCGTGTACCG
>JADMKN010000202.1 GCA_015478825.1 Patulibacter sp.
CCGGGCGGCGCTTGCTCGCCTCGCTGCCGCGGGTCGGGTCCAGGTCGACGAGTCGGATCTCACCGCGACGCATCGGGCAACCCGTCCGACGTCACGGCGTCCCAGTCCCGTCCATCGCCGGACGCGTCCCACTCGTTCCACGCCGCGGCGTAATCCTGATCCAGGCCGTCGAGGTCGAGCAGTCGGATCGCCCGCTGGATCGCGGCCGACCGCGAGGCGAGCCCGGCCTGCTGCACGAAGCGGTCGAGTCGGGCGACATCATCGGCGGGAACGCTGACACTCAACTTCATACCTCGATGCTACTAGGGTAGTAAGACGGTGGCAAACCCGGTATGGCAGGCCACCCGTCCACCATCGCCGCCAGGTCTGTACCGAAGCAACAGGCGGTTCGCAACGACACACCGCCGGACTGCGTCGACTCGGCGGTCCTGGCGTGAAGCGCTATCCAGCGTCGCTCGTCGCCGGCACCCGCAGCACGAACGTCGCGCCGCCGCCGGGGGTGTCCTCGACCGTGACCTCGCCGCGGTGTGAGCGGGCGACCTGACGGACGATCGCCAGGCCGAGGCCGCTGCCTCGGCGCCCGCGCACGTCGTCGCCGCGACGGAACCGGTCGAAGATCCGCTCACGTTCCGCCGCCGGGACGCCGGGGCCGTGGTCGATCACCCGGATCTCGGCCCGCTCGCCAGCGCGCGCGATCGAGACCTCGACCGGCCCGCCCTCCGCGGCGCCGTGGAGAGCGGCGTTGTTCAGCAGGTTGGAGACGGCTCGCGCCAGGCGATCGCGACGTCCGCGCACCGACGCCGCGGCGAGGTCGGCCCGGAAGTCGACCCCGCGGTGATCGCGTCGGGCGTTCTCGAGGCACTCGCGGACCAGCGCGTCGAGCTCGATGGTCTCTTCGGCCCGCTCGTCCGGGACGTCGCCCCGCGCCAGCTCGATCAGGTCCGTGATCAGGTTCGCCAGGACGTCCGACTGGTCGCGCACGGCGACGAGCATCGCCTGCCGGTCCGGCTCGGAAAGCGCGTCGTGCTCCTCCAGCAGGAGCTCGGCGTTCATCCGCAGGCTCGTCACCGGGGTCCGTAGCTCGTGCGACGCGTCGGCCACCAGGTTGCGCTGCTCGGCCACCGAGCGGCGCAGGTCGTCGCGATACCCCTCGAGCCGGTCGAGCATGCCGTTGAAGTGTCGGGTCAGGTCGCCGAGCTCGTCGTCGCCGTGGACCGGGATCCGCGGATCGAGGTCGGCCGTCTGCTCGACGTGCTCGACGGCGGCCGCCAGGTCGCGGACCGGCCGCAGGATCGTCCGCCGCGCGAACGCCCGGGCCACCAGCACCGCCGCCAGAACCGTGAGCGCGCCCACGATCAGCAGCGCGATCCAGAGCTTGCGCAGCGCATCGTCCACGCCGTTGAGCGGACGGCCGACCTGGACCGCGACGGCATCGAACTTGGCCGCCGCCGTGCCGGTCAGCGGCACCGTCAGGATGCGCAGGTGCGCGTCGCCGAGCCGCACGTCGCGCGGCTCGGCCGTCGCTCCGCCCGCGATCGCCGCGAGGTCGGCAGCGGTGACCGGCAGCGTGACGTCGCCGCGGGTGGTGATGATCGTGCCGTCGGCGGCCAGCGTCTGGGCGTACTCGGCGGGACCGCCCTGCCGGGCGGGCGGCTCGGGAAGGAACAACAGCCGCCCCGATCCGTCCCGGGCGCGCAGGACCATCCCGCGGGACGTCGACTTCGCGTCGAGCACCACGCTCGCCTGGGCCCGCAGCGCGTCGTCGACGCTGGCGCGCATCACGGTCCGGGCGGTCAGCCAGGCGGCCGACGCCGAGACCGCGACGACCGCCAGCGCGACCGCGGCCACCACCCAGGACAAGCGCCGACGCAGCGGCACGCTAGGTCCGGACGGGTTGGGGGACGGACGACGAGAAGCGACGACGGATCGAGGTCATGATCAGGTTTCGCGCAGGGCGTAGCCGATCCCGCGCACCGTGTGCAGCAGACGCGGCTCGCCGCCCTCCTCGGTCTTCCGCCGCAGGTAGCCCATGTAGACACCGAGCGCGTTGGACGTGGCGCCCAGGTCGTAGCCCCAGACGTGCTCGAAGAGCTGGCCGCGCGTGAGCACGACGCGGGGGTGGGCGAGGAACAGCTCCAGCAGCGAGAACTCGGTGCGGGTCAGCTCGATCCGCCGGTCGCCGCGAAGCACCTCGCGGGTGGTCGGGTCGAGCCGCAGGTCGGCGAACGCCATCGGCTCAGCCCGACCGGCCTCGGGCCCCGGCTCGGTCCGCCGCAGCAGCGCCCGCACGCGGGCCCGCAGTTCGCGCAGCGCGAACGGCTTGGGTAGGTAGTCGTCCGCTCCGGCGTCGAGGCCGTCGACGCGGTCGTCGATCCCGTCGCGCGCCGTCAACATCAGCACCGGCGTGCGGTCGCCGCTGGACCGCAGTCGGCGGCAGACCTCCAACCCGTCGATCTTCGGCATCGTCACGTCGAGCACGACCAGGTCGGGCCGACTGGACGCGAGGCTGGCCAGCGCCTGTTGCCCATCACGGGCGGTGGAGGTCTCGTACCCGTCCATCCGCAGCGCGCGCTCCAGCGCGCTGACGACGGCGGGCTCGTCGTCGACGATCAGGACCTGGGGCATCGGCGCAGTCTAAGTCGCCGGCCGGCGTGCAGGGGCACTTCGGCGTTGGGTCCGTCCCGCGACTCTGGACAAGGTCTGCACAACCCCCAACACTGACGTAGTACGTCCACTCACTGACAGACGCTGTCCGGCAGAATCGACACGGTGAGCGCCGAACGTCCCACCACCAGTGACGAGATCCGCGAGACGTTCCTGCGGTTCTTCGAGGCCAACGGCCATCGGCGGCTCGCATCGGCGTCGCTCGTGCCGGCGGCCAACGACCCGTCGGCGCTGTTCACCGTCGCGGGGATACACCCGCTCAAGCCGTACTTCCTCGGCACCGAGCAGCCGCCCGCCCCGACGGTCACCGACAGCCAGAAGTGCTTCCGTACCGAGGACCTCGAGAACGTCGGCGTCACCGCGCGCCACCTGACGTTCTTCGAGATGCTCGGCAACTTCTCGTTCGGCGACTACTTCAAGCAGGAAGCCACGGGGTACGCCTGGGACCTGACGCTGAACGGCTTCAAGTTCGACCCCGACAAGGTCTGGATCACGGTCTTCGGTGGCGACGAGGAGCTCGGCCTCGGACCCGACGAGGAGACGATCGACCACTGGCTCTCGCACGGCGTCTCGCGCGACCGGATCGTGCTGCTCGGCACCGAGGACAACTTCTGGTCCGCCGGTCCGGTCGGCCCGTGCGGTCCCTGCACCGAGCTGTACCTCGACCGCGGCCCCGAGTACGGCGCGGGGGACAAGCCCGGCGATCCGGACTCCGACGACCGGTTCCTGGAGTTCTGGAACGTCGTGATGATGCAGTTCAACCGCGACGACCAGGGCGTGCTGACGCCGCTGCCGAAGCAGAACATCGACACCGGCATGGGCCTCAACCGGATGGCGATGCTGCTGCAGGACAAGCAGACGATCTTCGAGACCGACCAGTTCGCGCCGCTGATCGCGCTCGGCGAGCGGCTCTCGGGCAAGAGCTACGAGTCCGGCGACGCCGACGTCGACCGCGCCCTGCGGATCCTCGCCGACCACGCGCGGGGCACGACCTTCCTGACCGCGGACGGCGTCGTCCCGTCCAACGAAGGCCGCGGCTACGTGCTGCGCCGCGTGATGCGCCGGGCGATCCTCCAGGCCCGCCGGATCGGGATCGAGGGCGAGGTGCTGCCGCAGTACCTCGACGTCGTGCTCGAGACGATGGGCGACGCCTACCCCGACCTGCGCACCCGCCGCGACGAGATCCTGACCTGGATCCGTGCCGAGGAGGAGGGCTTCGGTCGCACGCTCGCGCAGGGCTCGGCCCGCCTGGACCAGATCCTCGCCGCCGGCGAGCTGACCGGCGCCGACGCCTTCGAGCTGCACGACACCTTCGGCTTCCCGGTCGAGCTGACCGCCGAGATCGCCGCCGAGCGTGGCGTGGCGTGGAACGGGCAGGACGAGTTCGACGCCAAGATGGCCGCCCAGCGTGAGCGCTCGCGCGCCGCCTCCCGCCTGGGCGACCACGGCGGCGCCGCCGCCGGGTCGATCGCCGCGGAGATCGCGCCGGAGACGACCGAGTTCACCGGCTACGCCACGCTCGAGCAGCACACGACGGTCGCCGGGGTGCTGGAGCGCGACGGCAAGACCTTCGTCAAGCTCGCCGAATCGCCGTTCTACGCCGAGGGCGGCGGCCAGGTCTCCGACGCCGGGACGATCACCCTGGAAGAGGGCGACGGGCGACTGACGGTCGCCGCGATCGTCCGCGCCGGCGACGATCAGGCGATCGTGGTCGCCGGCGACGCGCAGGTCAGCGCGGGTCAACGCGTGATCGCCCAGGTCGACGCGACCGCCCGCCACGCCACCGAGTGCAACCACACCGCGACGCACCTGCTGCACGCCGCGCTGCGCGAGCGCCTCGGCGACCACGTCCATCAGGCCGGCTCGGCGGTGCGTCCCGACAAGCTGCGGTTCGACTTCAGCCACCCGACCAAGCTCGACCCCGAGGACGTGCGCTGGGTCGAGGACCGGGTCAACGGCCAGATTCTCGCCAACCAGCGGGTCCGCGCGCTGAGCATGCCGATCGACGAGGCCAAGGCGCTCGGCGCGCAGGCGCTGTTCGGCGAGAAGTACGGCGACATCGTGCGGATGGTCGAGATCGGCGATGGCACCTTCAGCCGCGAGCTCTGCGGCGGCACCCACGTTCGCTCGACCGCCGAGATCGGGGTCCTGCGGATTACCAGCGAGGGCTCCAGCTCGGCGAACGTCCGGCGGATCGAGGCGATCACCGGACCGGTCGCGATCGAGCAGTTGCTGACGTACGGGCGGACGCTCGAGGCCGCCGCGGCGGCCGCCAAGGTGGCGGTCGACCAGGTGCCCGAGCGGATCGTCGCGCTGCGCGACCAGGTCAAGGCCGCGGCCGCCAAGAGCAGCGGTCCGGCGGTCGACGAGGCGGCGATCGCCGGGACCGCCAAGACGATCGGCGATGTGCCGGTGGTGATCGCCCGCCTGCCCGACGGCGTGGGGTCGAAGGACCTCCCGGAGATCGCCGACCGGGTGAAGGGCAAGCTCGGCGGGCCCGGGGTCGTGGTGCTCGCCGCTCCGACGGACGGCAAGGTCGGGCTGATCGTGGCCGTGTCGCCGGAGATCGTGGAGCGCGGCGTCAAGGCCGGCGACGTCGTCAAGGCCGCTGCGTCGGCGGTCGGCGGTGGGGGCGGGGGCAAGCCGACGATGGCCCAGGCCGGAGGCCGCGATCCCGAGAAGACCGACGACGCGCTGCACGTGGCCGAGAACGCGATCACCGTGGCGCTCACCGGACTGTGATCGTTCCGTGCGCGTGATCGCCCTCGACTACGGCTCGGCCCGAACGGGCGTGGCGATCAGCGATCCCACGGGCACGATCGCGACGCCCCACCCGGCGGTGCTGCGGGCCGGGTCGCGCAAGGGCCGACGCGAGCTGCTGCGGTTGATCGCCGACCGCGCGGCCGAGCGCGTGCTGGTCGGGCTTCCCGTCAGCCTGCAGGGCCACGACACCGACCAGACGCGGGAGTGCCGGGCGTTCGCGGCGACCCTCGCCGAGGCGCTCGGACCCGACGTGCCGGTCGAGCTCTACGACGAGCGCTTCACCACCCGGATGGCGCAGCAGAGCGGGGGCGTGGACAGCGACGAGGACTCGCGGGCGGCGGCGGTCCTGCTCGAGGAGTGGCTGCGGCGACGCTGAACGCCGCCAGCGACGCCGGTGGCGGGGCACGGTCGCGGCCGCTCGTCTAGCGTTCCTGGGATGGCGACCCGGGATGAGGCCACGCGGTGAGTCCCCGCGGGCGGAAGAGCAGCGGGCCGCGGTCGGAGGAGGAGCGCCAACGCGCTCGCCTGGAGCGGGAGCAGCGCCGCGCGCAGCGCGAGGGCCGGCCGGTGCCGCGCGACCTCGACGAGATCGCGCCGGAGGTCGACGCTGGTTCCGGGGAGCCGGCTGCGCCCTTCGCCGATCCGACGCCGGCTCCGCCCGAGGAAGCGGCCCCGCCCTTCGCCGATCCGACGCCGGCTCCGCCCGAGGGCACGCCCTGGTGGTCGACCGCCGCCCCGTCCGGTCCGGCGATCGACGTCTCGGACGCGCTGCGCCCGCCGGCTCCGCCCGCAGGCGACCCGCAGCCGTCGCCGCGCGCCGCGTCCTCGCCGGCCGGGTCCGCCGGGTCCACCGAACCGCCGCGTCGGCCCGCGCCCGCGCCCGCTGCTCGGCACCGCGATCCCGAGCCGTTCTCGGCGTTCACCGACGAGCACGACGCCATCGGGCTCGACGATCCCGCGGACGAGCCGCTCGCCCCGCTGCGGCCGTCGGCGTCCGCGATCCCGCCGATCCAGGTGGCGCCGCGCAAGGCGCCCGCGCGTCGCGGCTGGTCGCGGATCGCCGCGGTACTCGTGTTGCTGCCGATCGCGCTCCTGATCGCGGCCGCGATCGTCCTCTTCCAGCCGTTCAAGGGCGATCCCGGCGCACCGGTCAGCGTCACGATCGCGCCCGGTTCGTCGGTCACCCAGATCGGCGAGAAGCTCGCTGACGAGGGCGTGATCGACAACGCGCTGGTCTTCTCGCTGCGGGCCCGCATGTCCGGAGGCGGCGCCGACCTGCGCGCCGGCAAGATCGAGCTGCGCGAGAACATGAGCTACGCCGCCGCGCTGACGGCGCTGCGGGACGTGCCCGTGCCGGATCCGGTGATCAACGTGACGGTGCCCGAAGGCCTCTCGCGCCGCGAGGTCGCAGCGCAGGTCAAGAAGGCGGACGTCAGCGGCGACTATCTCAGGGCGAGCCGCCGTAGCGCCGGCTTCGATCCGAAGGAGTACGGCCAGCCCAAGAAGCAGTCCGGCCTGGAGGGCTTCCTCTTCCCGGCGACCTACGAGCTCCCGCGCGGCGGCGCGACCGCCAAGGCGCTAGTCGCCAAGCAGGTCGAGAGCTTCGAGCAGCAGTTCGCGACCGTCGACATGCGGCGCGCCAAGCGGGCGAAGCTCAGCCCGTACGAGGTCCTGATCATCGCGTCGATGATCGAGCGCGAGGTCAACATCCCGGCCGAGCGCCGCAAGGTCGCTGCGGTGATCTACAACCGGTTGAAGGACGGCATGACGCTGGGGATCGACGCCACGATCCGCTACGCCGAGCGCAACTGGACCCGTCCGCTCAAGGTCAGCGAGCTGGAGCGCGACGGGCCGTTCAACACCCGAACGCGGACCGGTCTGCCGCCGACGCCGATCGGCAACCCGGGCCTGGCGTCGATCAAGGCCGCGGCCAACCCGGCTCGCGAGTCGTACCTGTACTACGTGGTCAAGCCCTGCGGCAACGGGACGCACGCGTTCTCCAGCAGCGACGCGCAGTTCGAGCGCGACCGTCAGGCCTACAACCGGGCGCGGGAGCAGCGGGGCGGCGACCCGTCGGTCTGCAAGGACGACGACTGATGGGGCGGTCCGCGGTCGCGGCGTCGGCCGCGGCACCCGAGCGGCCGTGGCGGCTCGGCGTGTTCGGCTGGCCGGTCCACCACAGCCGTTCGCCGGCGATGCACGGCGCTGCGCTGCGCGAGCTCGGGCTGGAGCATTGGACCTACCAGAAGCTGCCGGTGCCGCCCGACGCGATCACCGGAGCGATCGCCGGCCTGCGCGGCGCCGGCTTCGCCGGGGCCAACGTGACGATCCCGCACAAGCACGCGGCGCTCGCCGCGGCGGACGCGACGACCGCCGCCGCCCGCGAGATCGGTGCCGTCAACACCCTGACCGTGCTCGACGACGGGACGCTCGAGGGCGACAACACCGACGCGCCGGGCCTGATCGACGTGATCGGACGGCCGCTCGGCGGCGCGACCGCGGTGGTGCTGGGGGCGGGCGGCAGCGCGCGCGCCTGCGTCTGGGCGCTGCGCGAAGCCGGCTGCGCCCGCGTCGCAGTCTGGAACCGCACGGCCGAGCGGGCCCGCGAGCTGGCGAACGACCTGGGCGTGGACGCTGTCGAGAGGGTCGGGGGCGCGGACGTGCTGGTCAACTGCACGAGCGTCGGGCTGCACGATCCCGAGCGGACCTTCGAGCTGCTGCCGCTCACCGAAGCGGACCTGGGGGACCACGGCACCGTCGTCGACCTGGTCTACCGCGCGGGCGGAACGCCGCTGTTCACCGCGGCCGGAGCGGCCGGGGCTCGTGCCGTCGACGGCCTGTCGTTCCTCGTCGCCCAGGGCGCCCGCAGCCTGGAGCGCTGGACCGGTCGGGACGTGTCGCGCGCCGTGATGGAGGCGGCGGTGCGCGACGACGCAACCTAACGTTCGCGCGGCCGTGCCCAGCTAAACCGGACCATGGTCCGGTTTCCTGATGGCTCTGTCATGCTGTGGGCGTATGGAACTCGGACTCGCCACCTTCGCCGATCTCGGACGCGACCCGAAGAGCGGCCAGCTCATCACCCCCGAGCAGCGGTTCGCCAACCTGCTCGAGGAGATCGAGCTGGCCGACCAGGTCGGGCTCGACGTCTTCGGAGTCGGTGAGCACCACCGCCCGGACTACGCGGTCTCGGCGACCCCGGTGGCGCTCGCTGCCGCCGCGGCCCGGACCGAGCGGATCCGGCTGGCGAGCGCGGTCACGGTGCTCAGCTCCGAGGACCCGGTGCGCGTCTTCCAGCAGTTCGCGACCGTCGACCTGATCTCGCACGGGCGTGCCGAGATCATCGCGGGGCGCGGCTCGTTCACCGAGTCGTTTCCGCTGTTCGGCTACGACCTGAAGGACTATGACGAGCTGTTCGAGGAGAAGCTGCTGCTCTTGTTGCAGATCCGCGACAACGAGCGCGTCACCTGGTCGGGGTCGTTCCGCGCGCCGCTCGAGGACCAGGGGATCTACCCGCGGCCGGTCCAGGATCCACTGCCGGTCTGGATCGGCGTCGGCGGCACCCCGAAGTCGGTGGCCCGCGCGGGCTACCTGGGCCTGCCGCTGACGATCGCGATCCTCAGCGGGCAGCCGGAGAGCTTCGTGCCGCACGTCGACCTGTACCGACGGGCGGCGGAGCAGGGCGGACACGATCCCGCGTCGCTGCCGATCGCGATCAACACCCACGGCTACGTCGCCGCGACCGACAAGCAGGCCGGAGACGAGCTGTACCCGGCGTACGCGCCGATGATGAACCAGATCGGCCGCGAGCGGGGCTGGCCGCCGATGACCCGCCCGGCGTTCGACGCCCAGCGGGCGGGCACCGGGGCGCTCGGCGTCGGCTCGCCGGAACGGCTGGTCGAGAAGATCCTCCACCAGCACGAGCTGTTCGGCAACACCCGCTACATGGCGCAGTTCTCGCTCGGGGGCATGCCGCACGACCTGGTGCTGAAGGCCACCGAGATCTTCGGCACGCAGGTCGCGCCCGAGGTGCGCAAGGAGGTCGCGCGCCGCGAGGCGTGAGCGGCGGCCGACCGATTACCCTGCTGCGGTGCCTTCGACCGACCCCGAGTTCACGATCGCCGTCAGCGAGGCGGACGGCGAGCAGCTCGCCGCCGAGGTGCTCGACAGCTCGCGCAAGCGTCCGATCGTCTGCCTGTCGTCGCGGACGGGGGAGGACGATCCCGCGTTCGATCCCGAAGCGGTGCGCCGGGTCGTCGGGGACAAGGCGATCCTGCGCGGCGTGCGGACCGGCCCCGCCAGCCGCTACCTGGACGACCTGCTGCCCGAGCACTTCGGGGTCTTCGGCGGCGCCGCCCGGATCTGGTGGCCCGGGATCGACGAGTACGACGATCCGCGGCGTCATCCGCTGATCCTCGACAAGCAGGGCCGCTACGCGACCCGCGCGCTCGAGATCCTCGCCGAGGGGTTCAAGGCCGGCGCGCCGCCGTACGACACGCGTCGGCGCGATCGCCTGCGGACGCCGCGGGCCGCCGAGCCGGAGCGCCTGGTGGGCCTGGCGATCCCCGACGCCGTCGTTCGCGACCGCACGCGGTCGCACCACCTGCTGATCTTCGCGGCCTGGCTCGCCCGCGACCACGACGCCGGACGCCGCGACCGTCCGATGGGGCCGCTGGCGATCGGCGAGGGCTACCTGGCGTCGCTCGGCGCCGTGCGCGACCGGATCGACACGCCGTCGATGGCTGTGCTCGCCGCCCGGATCGCGTCGGGCAAGCCGGGCGAGGCCGACGACCTGCGCGTCGGGGCGGAGCTGGACGACAGCGGCAGCCAGCAGATCCGCGAGGAGGACGGGGCGCTCGGCTGGTCGTGCCGGATCCCGGACGTCGACGGCGGCCGGCTGCGCTGGTGGACGCGCGAGGACGGCGCGGTCGAGCTACGCGACGTCGTCGTCTAGGTCGACGCCGCTCCCGCGCGGAGCGGCGGGCGCCTGGGTCAGCGCTCGGCGACCACGCGCCGGCGCTCGTCGACCCGCAGCTTGAGGTCGCCGTCGAGCAGCGCCAGGATGTCCTGGCCGACCAGCTCACCGCGCCAGCCGCGGACGGTCCGCACGTCGGGCGTCGGGAGGTCGTCGCGCCAGGCGGCGATCACGCGCTGCAGGTCGGCGCGGCTGGCCAGCAGCTCGTAGGCGAGCTGCTCCTCGTTGGCGCGGGTGCGGACGAGGGTCTCGGTCAGCGCGATCAGCTCGGGATCGACCGGATCCTGCCGGGGCGCGCGTTCGCGGGTAACGGGGATCGGCTCGGCCTCGCGACCCTCGGCGATCGCCTTCAGCAGCCGGTCGCCGCGGCGATGCAGGGTCGCTTCGTTGATCCCGCGGATCTGCTGGAGCCGGTCCCGGGAGCGGGGACGGCGCTTGGCCAGCTCGATCAGCGTCTGGTCCTGCAGCACGGTCGACGGCGGTCGGTCCGCCTCGGACGCCTCGTGCTCGCGCCACTGCAGCAACCGGAAGGCGACCGCGCGCTGGCCGGGATCGAGGCTGTCGATCCGCGAGAGCTTGGGGAACAGCAGTTCGGGGTCTCGGCTGTCGTCGACGTCCTCCAGGCTGCGGCACTCCTCCAACGCCCAGTCCAGCCGGCCCAGGTCGACGAGCCGGTTCTGGATCGCCACGGAGAGCTGCAGGAGGTGCTGGACGTCCTCGGCGGCGTAGCGGAGTTGCTCCTCGCTCAGCGGGCGCTGCTCCCAGCGGGTGAAGCTCGCCGACTTCTGCAGGTTGACCTTGAGCATCTCGCGCAGCAGCGCGTCGTAGCCCATTTGCGCCCGCAGCCCCGCGAACCCCGCGGCGAGCTGGGTGTCGAAGACGTTGTGGATCTCGGTGTTCCAGCTCCGCTTGAGCAACGCCACGTCCTGACGCGCGGCGTGCAGGACGATCTCGATCGCCGGATCGGCGAGCGCCTCGGCCAGCGGCGCCGGATCGAAGTCGTCGACCAGCGGATCGAGCAGCTCGATCCGGACGCCCTGCGACGGCGTGTCGACGGCGACCTGCGCCAGGCAGAGCAGCGGTCGGTAGCGCCCCTCGCCGACGAACTCGGTGTCGATCCCGAGGCGCCCGTAGGTGCGGGCGGCCTCGGCGAGCTCGTGGACGACGGTATCGGCGGCGGTAGGCACGTGCCGACCAGCCTAGCCGGGGAGTCGGATCACGGTCGGCGAGCGCGGCGCGGCGTCTGCGAGGGGGACGCGCCCCCGGTGTGCACGCTGCGGTCCCGCGCGGCGGCCTCGAGCTGGTCCGGCGTCGCCTCGTCGGGCCAGACGCCGTAGCGATCGAAGAACGCCCGGGCGTCGAACTCGGCGTCGCGGTCGCGCTCACCGGCCAGGCCCATCCGGTGGATCCGGTTGGACACGATCACCCCGAGCCCGCCGCCGATCATCAGCGCGAAGCCCTCGATCCCGACGATGTCGGGACTGATAATCAACATCGCGAAGCCGACCACGATCAGGATCAGCGGAAACCAGAAGCGAACGAGCCGAACGGGCGTGAACACCGCTCGATCATCCCACCAACGCTCGGCGGTCGGCGTGTGGCCGATCACCGAACGCCGCAGGCGCCGACGATCGCCTACCGGCCGGCGTCCCCGAGCGGAACGGCATCCGGGTCCCACACGGTCGCCCCGCGGCCGATCAGCCGTTCGATCGCGAACCGCGCGACCAGCTCGGAGGGCGACGGCCGCTCGCCCGGCGCGCACAGTCCCAGGCTCGCCGCGAGCGCGCCGCGGACCTCGTCCGGCGTCTCGCCGAGCGCCCGGCGGTCGGCCAGGGTCACCGCGCCGTCGCGCTTGGCCAGGCGCCGGCCGTCGGGGCCGAGCACCAACGGCACGTGCACGTAGCCGACCGGCGCCAGGCCGAGCCGATCGGCGAGCCAGGCCTGTCGCGGAGCGCTGCTGGCCAAATCGTCGCCGCGGACCACTTCGCCGATCCGCTGCCAGCCGTCGTCGACCACGACCGCCAGGTTGTAGGCGAAGGTGCCGTCGCCGCGGCGGACCACGAAGTCGTCGACGATCCCGTTGATCGGTCCGAGCAGCAGGTCGTCGACGGTGACCGCGGCCTGCTCGGCGCGGACCCGGAGGGCGGCCGGCCGACCCGAGCGGGCCTTCCTGGCGCGACCGTCGGCGTCGAGCTGCGCGCAGGTGCCGGGGTAGGCGCCTTCCGGGGCGTCGCCGTGCGCGGCGCTCGCCGCGTCGCGGATCTCCGCCCGCGTGCACCAGCAGGGATAGATCAGGTCCTCGGCTGCGAGCGACGCGAGCGCGGCCGCGTAGGCCTCGTCGCGGGTCGACTGGCGGACCGGCTCGCCGTCCCAGTCGATCCCGATCGCCCGCAGGTCGGCGAGCTGGCCGGCCTCGTGCTCGGCCCGGCTGCGTCCGCGGTCGAGGTCCTCGATCCGCAACAGGAACGGGGCGCTCTCGTGTCGGGCCCGCAGCCAGGCGACCAGCGCGGTCCGCAGGTTGCCGAGGTGCAGCGGCCCGGTGGGGCTGGGCGCGAAGCGGCCGGAGCGCGAGGCCATCCGCACACCGTAGCGACGGCCCCGCGGTGCAGAAGGGTCGGGGGCCTGCGTATGCTCGGCGCAATGGCGACGAAGCAGTTCAGCAAGCGGGGAGCGCAGGCGCGGGGGATCAGCGAGGACGAGACCCCGGCCGTCGCAGGACCCTGCGGTCCCTGCCGGGGCACCGGCAAGCTGCTTTCGAGCGCGGCGACCGGGCCCGAGCTCGGCGAGCCGCACACCGTCACCTGCCCGTGGTGCGACGGCACGGGGACGAGCATCCCCGACCGCAACGCCCAGGAGCACCCGGCGGAGACGCCCCCGGTGCTGACGGAGGCACAGCTCGAGGAGCGCAAGGCGGTGCTCGCCGCTCGCGCGCCGAAGCCCCGGGCCCGCAAGGCCGCGGCCAAGAAGCCGGCCGCGAAGAAGAAGCCGGCGACCAAGAAGCCCGCGGCCAAGAAGCCGGCGGCCGAGTAGCGACCGGTCAGCTCGCGGCGGTTCCGCCGCTGATCGGCGGGCGCGGCGCGACCTTCAGCGTCGCCAGCGTCTTCTCGGCGCCGCGCAGACGCAGGTCGAACGTCCCCGGCCGGGCGGCCACGATCCGCACGACGCTCGCCACGTCGCCCGCGATGCCCTGCTCGAACCCGAACGCGTCGAGCTCCAGCACGTCGGACTCCTTCGGCGTGAAGCGCAACACGATCATGTCGCCGACGTTGGCCTCGACCGGGCCGTCGTGGGGCAGCTTCGCCTCGACCGTCTTGGTGGCCGTCAGGGTCGCCGCCGGAAGCGGCGCCGTGGTCGCGGAGCGTCCGTTGCGCTCGTCGCGGTCGGACGACGAGACGGCGATCGCGGTCAACAGTCCGACGACCATCGCGATCAGGAAGACAAGGCGAAACGCCAGCATGTCCCGCCATTCTGGCGCATAGGCCCGGGTGGCGGAGCCGGCCGACGACCTGGCCCTGCCGAGGGACGCCGGTTTCCACCCTTCGCGGTCGGCAAGAAGTCGACTCGATCGTGTCGCCGATTCGACACGAAATGGGTCTCGCGAGGAAACGGCCGCCGGGCCTACGGTCCGGCGCCATGGTCTTCCCGCACCCGCCCGCCTTGGCGATCTACATCGCCGTGTTGCTCGTGCTGCTGTTCGTCGGGGTGACGATCGTCGACGTGCGCGAACGGCGGATCCCGAACTCCATGACCGGGCTCGCCGCGCTGGGCGCGGTGCTCAGCGGCCTGCTCTACGACGAGGCGGGCCAGCCCAGCCGGCTGATCGCGGCCTTCGCCGCCGTGGCGTTCCTGCTCGCGGTCCGGGCCCCGCGTCCCGCGGGTCTGGGCCTGGGAGACGTCAAGCTCGCCGGAGTGCTGGGGCTCTGCCTCGGCCCGGTGGTCGCCGTCGCGCTGGCGGTCGCGTTCCTGGCCGGCAGCGTGGTCGCCGCCGGCGTGGCCCTGCGGTTCGGGTGGCGAGCGTTGCGGACCACCACCGTGCCGTTCGGCCCGTACCTGGCCGGCGGTGGGGTGGTGGCGTTCGTCGTCGGCCAGCCGCTGCTCAACGTCTATACGGGGCTGCTCGGCTCGTGAGCACGACAGGTCGCGTCGGGGCGGAGACCCCTAGGATTGGAGCCCGTATGGCCTTGACGCTCTCCACCGCCGGTGAATCCCACGGACCGGGCCTGACCGCGCTCGTCGAGGGCCTCCCGGCCGGGCTCGAGCTCGACCGGGAGGCGATGAACCGCGACATGGCGCGGCGCCAGCTCGGCTTCGGTCGCGGCGGGCGGATGAAGATCGAGACCGACACCGCCGAGGTCAAGTCCGGCGTCCGCCACGGCTACACGCTCGGCGGCCCGATCTCGCTGTGGGTCCAGAACCGCGACTACGCCAACTGGGAAGAGCGGATGAACCCGTGGCCGGTCGAGGCCGAGATCCCGCCGGTCCACATGCCGCGGCCGGGCCACGCCGACCTCAACGGCGTCTGGAAGTACGGTCACGACGACGTCCGCAACATCCTCGAGCGGGCCTCGGCCCGCGAGACCGCGGCGCGGGTCGCCGGCGGTGCGCTGGCCAAGGCGTTCCTGCGGGCGATCGGCGTCGAGATCCGCTCGCACGTCACCCAGATCGGGCCGGTCCACGCCGGAGCCGATCGCGCGCCGACCACCGTCGCCGACTTCGAGGGGGTGGACGAGGATCCCGTCCGCTGCCTCGACCCCGAGGCCGCGAAGGCGATGGTCAAGCACATCACCGTCGAGCGCAAGGCGAACGAGTCGATCGGCGGCGCCTACGAGGTGCTGACCTTCGGCCTCCATCCCGGGATCGGCTCGCACGTGTCCTGGCAGGAGCGGCTGGACGGTCGCCTCGCCCAGGCGATCTGCTCGATCCAGGCGCACAAGGGCGTCGAGTTCGGCGACGGCTTCCGGCTGGCCGAGACGCCCGGATCGCAGGCCCAGGACGAGATCTTCACCGGCGACGACGCCGAGGACGGCGACCAGCCGACCGGTTCGCTGCGTCGCCGGACCAACCACGCCGGGGGGCTGGAGGGCGGGATGACCACCGGCCAGACCCTGGTCGTGCGCGCGGTCGTCAAGCCGATCCCGACGATCACCAAGCCGCTGCGCTCGGTCGACCTGTCGACCGGCGAGTCGGCGAAGGCGCTGCGCGAGCGGACCGACAACTGCGTGGTCCCGGCCGCCGGCGTGGTGGGCGAGGCGATGATCGCGATGGTGCTGGCCTCGGGCTACCGCGAGAAGTTCGG
>JADMKN010000203.1 GCA_015478825.1 Patulibacter sp.
GAGCGCGCGCACGATGATCGCCTGGATCAGCCCGACGATCAGGGCGAGCGTGATCAGCAGCGAGAAGTGCTCGCGGTAGGTCGCGAGGCTTTGCTGGAGGAGGCCGACGGGATCGACGGGGCCGGGACGCATGGCGACAGCTTGGCGGGAATCGACGCGCGGCGTCGTTCAGGCGTCGGCGTGGAGCTGCTCGAGCGCCGAGAGCAGCACCTCCGGCGGCTGTGCGCCCGCGATCGCTCCGCGCCGGTCGAAGACGAACGCCGGGACGCCGCCGAGCCCGAGCTGCTGCGCCTCCTCGCTCTCGTGACGGACCGCGTCGGCGAACTCGTCGCCCGCCAGCGCCGCGTCGACCCGTTCGGCGGGCAGCCCGACCTCGACGGCCAGGCGGCGCAGGGTCGCGTGGTCGGCGAGCACTGCGCCCTCGGTGAAGTACGCGGCCAGCAGCCGCTCGTTCATCGCGTCCTGACGGTCGAGCGACGCGGCCAGGTGGATCATCCGGTGGGCGTCGAAGGTGTTCGACGGCCGGGCGGCGTCCATGTCATAGGTCAGGCCGGACTGCGCGGCCATCGCGACCACGTTCTCGGTCTTGGCCTTGGCGTCCTCGCGGCTGCCACCGAACTTCGCGGCGAGCATGTCGTACATGTCGCCCTGCGGCTCGACCGGCGCGGCCGGGTCCAGCTGGAAGCTGCGCCAGACCACGGAGACGTCGTCGCGGTGCGCGAACCGGTCGAGCGCGGCTTCGAGGTTGCGCTTGCCGATGTAGCAGAACGGGCAGGCCACGTCGGACCAGACCTCGAGCGCGATCGGACGGGTTCCGGCGGGGGCGTCGGCCATCGGCAGACCGTATCGAGCGCGATCGCCCGCACCGTCCCGACGTGGCTTCCGGCGGCGTCGTCGGCCCGCGCGCGCCGCGTCCGCCGTCAGCCGGTCGGTAGGTCGCCGGCGCGGACCCTCGCGGCCATGTCGCGCGACTCCTCGCGGTAGGCGGTCCCGTCGGGCAGCTCGATCACCGGCAGCTTGCTCTGGCCACTCAGCGCCTCGACCGCGGGACGGTGCTTGGCCTTGGTCCAGCCGTGACTTACGATCTCGTAGTCGATCCCCTGCTCGTCGAGCGCCTTCTGGACGCGCCAGCAGGCGTCGATCTCGGTGTGCAGGAACGTGTAGTTGCAGCGGTGCAGTTTGACGGTCGCCATCGAGCCAGCATAGGACCTGCCGCGTACGCCGTCGGGAATCTCGACTAGGCTCGCGGCGATGGACGCACCACGGATCGCCCCCGGCACCCGACGCCAGGTGGGGCTCTTCACCTGGACGTTCGCGGTGATCGCCGGTCGCGTGACGGGCACGACCCCGCCGAACCTGTTCCTGACCCTCGGTCACCAGCGCAAGCTGTTCCGGGGCTGGCTGCGGTTCGCCGGACGGCTGATGCCGGGCGGGACGCTGCCGCGTCGCGAGTCGGAACTGGTGATCCTGCGCGTCGCGCAGCTTCGCTCGTGCGCTTACGAGTTCGAGCACCACGTGCGCCTGGGGCGCCGGGCGGGCGTCACCGCGGCCGACGTCGACCGGATTCGCCAGGGGCCGGACGCCGACGGCTGGAGTCCGCGGGAGCGGATCCTGCTGCGCGCCGTCGACCGGCTGCACCGCGATCAGGACCTCGACGACGCCGCCTGGGACGAGCTGCGGAGCGAGCTCGACGAGCCGACGGCGATCGAGCTCTGCCTGCTGGTCGGCCACTACGAGATGCTGGCCACCGTGATCCACACGCTGCGGATCGCGCCGGACCGGCCGCGCGGCTGACAGACTCCGGGCATGACCCGCGTAGCGACGCTCTCGATCGGCGAATCCCAGTACGACGATCGGTTCTGGCAGATCCTCGAGGCCACCGGCCTGGAACGCGAGGAGTTCGAGGGCCTCGACTACTTCTCCTACGTCCCGTTCTTCGTGATCGCGGGGGCGACGGTCGCTCCGAGGATCCGCGTCCACGGCGACCACACCCACTTCGAGGGCGTGACGATCGACGTGCCCGACGGCGAGATCGAGTTCTTCTACGAGGCGCTGCCGCACCTCTTGGCGCAGATCACCGAGGCGGAGCCGGGCGAGCACCAGGCGTAGCGGCCCGCCAGGCGCGCGAGGCCCCCCTGCGGCGGGTCCGCCCGTCCCCGTCGGCGGCGGGCGCAGGCTGCGTGCCCCGGTCCGGGCGCTCGTCCGACAGCGGCAGGGCGATCCGTACCAGCGCGCCGCCGAGTGCGGAGACCCCGAGCTCGACCGTGCCGCCGGACCACGTGGTGCGGTCCCGCACCGTGGCCAGCCCGAGGCGGCCGCGCGCGATCGCCCCGTCGACCGCGGAGAAGTCGAAGCCCACGCCGTCGTCCGCCACGTCGAGCACGATGCGCCGCGCGTTCCGCCACACCGAGAGCCGAACGGCGCTGGCGCCGGCGTGCTGGAACGCGTTGGTGTAGAGCTCCCGCGCGAACTGCACCAGCAGGCCGTCGTGGATTCCGGTCGCGAGCGGGTCGACGCGGATCTGGGCCTCGGGCCCGCCCTCGGCGCGGACCGTCGCGGTCAGCGCCTCCTCGAGGCCGCCCGTGACGGCGGCGGCGCCCTCGTCGACGTCGAGGTCGCTGACGGCCTCGCGGAGGCGGTCGAGGACCACGGCCAGCGTCGCGTCGCCGCGGAGCAGCGCGTCCGGCGCTCCGTCGCTCGCCTCGATCAGGTCCTGGCGCGCCCCGAACAGGAGCTGCAGCACGTCGTCGTGCAGCCGCTCGGCGAGCCGTCGTCGTTCGTCGTCCTCGGCGGCGAGCAGTCCCTGCAGCAATCGGTTGCGGCGCTCGGTCGCGGCGGCCAGCCGATGCGCGCCGTCGAACCGCTCGCGGACCACGAGCACCGAGATCGCCGCGGCCCACAGCACGGCCACGGTGAAGGCCGGTTGCGGGGTCGGGCCGGTCAGCGGCACGAGCAGGGCGGTGCCCGCCATGACCGGCAGGGCCAACGTCCAGGGCAGCACCAGCGACTGGACGACGGGAACCAGCAGGGCGGCGGACAGCATGTACGGCCGGGCGTCGCCCATCAGCAGCAGGCAGCCGGCGAAGAAGACGAAGTCGAGCCCGAGCGTGGCGTAGTACCAGTCGCTGCCGCGGGGGATGCGGAAGAACCACGCCGCGGCCATCAGGTACACGCAGGACGCGCCCGCGAACCAGAAGTAGCCCGGATCGGTGCCGCCCACGAGCAGCGGCACGACGAGGATGACGGGGATCACGCCGACCCGGCCGAGCGCGATGAAGTCGTGGCTCTCGCGTAGCCCGACGCCGTGGAGGCCCGGAGCGGTGGGGTCGGGCGCCGTCGCGACGTAGACCCGCGCCCTGACCTCCGCGGTCCCGTCGGGCTCGTGGCGCACGCGCACCTCGTTCACGCCCGGTCGAGTCACCAGCGCCGCGCGGCGCAGCTCGCGCCGGTGTCCGGCCAGGTCGTTGCCCGGCGCGGCGCGAATCGTCGCCTCGGCCCCGTCACGGGTGCCCTGCACGTCGATCTCGACCGTGGTGGTGCTCGTGCCGGCGATCAGGCCGAGCGCGTCGCGGACCATCGCCTCCAGCGGCTTGGCGACGTCCGGCGGCAGGGGCCCGGACACGGTGACCGAGACCTCGGCGCCGGCGGACCGCCGCTGGGCCAGGTGGCGGAGCGCGGCCTCGACGCCGCCGTGGAGCCCGGGTGGGGCGTACAGCTCGTAGGCGATCTCGCGGATCCGGGCGATGATCCCGCGGAGCTGGGTGACCAACGCGGCCGACGTCTCCGGGGTCGGGTCCGCGTTCGCGACCTGCCGCCGGATCGCCCGGACGGG
Source organism: Patulibacter sp. (assembly GCA_015478825.1). Classification (GTDB taxonomy): domain Bacteria; phylum Actinomycetota; class Thermoleophilia; order Solirubrobacterales; family Solirubrobacteraceae; genus Patulibacter. Next base: position 3,833 of record JADMKN010000203.1, read on the forward strand.
GTCGAGGGCGGTGTGCCGCAGATCCTCGGCGACGCGCTCGCGGACGGCCGCGCTCGGGCCGCGGGCGAGCTGGCACCAGATCGCGTCGAGGTGCTGCAGGCGCCGCAGGAACTGGTGCCGTCCGCGCGACGCGGCGATCCCGACCGCGAACGCCCAGAGCGCGACGCCGTAGAAGGCGAGGATCTCGGTGAGGCTGCCGCCGAGCAGCGGACGCAGCACCGCGATCGTGACCGCCGACACCGCCAGCGCGGGCGTGGTCATCACGAACGCCGCGATCGACGGGAAGACGGCGTAGAGCATCAGGGCGTAGCTCTCGTTCGCCCCGCTCGCGGCGCAGGCGCCGAGCCACATCGCCAGGTCGAGCGTCAGGATCAGCTGGACCATCCACGGGCGGTGACGTTCGGCACTCCGCCACAACGCCACCGTGGTGCCCACCATGAACGCCGCGGCGAAGACGGCGAGTCCCACCAAGACCCACACGTCGCGGGTGGGGGAGAGCAGCGCCAGTGCCGCGGTGGCGCCGAGCGTGGCGGCGCGGGCGGCCGCCAGCATCTTGAGGCTGGCGCGGTTAGCCTCTGCGGCTTGGTCGCCCGTGCCCTCGCGGGCCCCTCGGTCCCCGCCCAAGCGGGCACGCGCGGTGGCTCCGAAGCGCATTGCGCGCAGTCTATCCGTGGTCGTGCCCGCCGTTGGAGAACGTGCGTGCCGCGCGCGTCCCCACTCGACGGATGTTCGATCCCGGGGGTGAATCCGCGGGCTAGGCGCGGGCCCCGCCGATGCCCAGCAGGGCGGCCAGGCCGAGCGCGCTGCGCGGCGCGTAGCCGGCGCGCCACAGTCCGCCGTGGACGGCGGTGGCGGCTTCGTCCTGCCACGGGTGGCGTTCGGGCCGCGCCGGGGACGCGGTGTGCAGGTCGTGGACGAGCAGCGCCGCCATCAGGGTATTGCTGGTGGCCGGCTCGAAGACCTCGACGCCGAACCGGTGCGCGCCGGCGTAGGCGGCGGCGAGCGCGCGGTTCTTGACCACCGACCGGGTCCGCGTCGGGGGCGCCACGTGCAGCGACACGGTGACGCCGGCGTCGCGCGCCGCGGTCGCCCGCCACCGCTGCAGGCGCTTGGCGAGGGCGTAGTTCGGGCCCTGCTGCGGCACCAGGCTGTCGATGATCGCCGGACCACCCGCGGCCGGGTACGCGCGCTGGAGGAGCCGGCCCCCCGAGAGCGCCTGGAGCGGTCGCCCCGCCAGCCGGCTCCGGCGGGACCGTCCGTCGAAGACCGCGGTGGCGTGCGCGACGGCGTCCTCCGGGGCGACGAAGACGTCGGTCGGCGTGGCCAGGAAGGCGAGGGCGACGTCGCGTCGCTGGTCGAGCAGTCGCTCGGTCAGCCCGTCGACCGCGACCGCGACGCGGACGTTGGTGGCGCCGTCGGCGTAGACGTAGTTGCCGAGCACGAGCGGCTCGGGCCGGCCGAGCAGCCAGTCGGCGACGGCGGGCAGCTCGTGCAGCAGGTCGGCCCCGGCGTTCTCGGCGACCCCGGCGCGCTGCGGGACGCCGCTCGGCAGCGGCACGATCAGTCGGCCGGCGCTGCTCGCGCCGCGCTCCAGCAGCCGCTGCCAGATCCGGGTCCGGGGCAGATCGACGGCGACGACGGTCGCGCCCCAGCGCAGCAGGGCGGGCAGCGGGCCCATCTCGGCTCCGGCCCCGAGCACGACGACCTGGCGGTCGGGCACCGAGAGCCACTCGGGGTGCTCGGCGACGGTCCGTACCGCGGCGGCCGCTCCCGGCTCCATCGTTCCGGAGGCGACCCAGCGGTCGAGTTGGCGGAGCAGCGCGTCCCCGCGCAGCCGCTCGCCGCCGAGCGGCAGGGTGAGCTCGCGTTCGGGGGCGGCCGTTCCCCGAACCTCGGTGCCCTCCAGCGGCCGGGCGGGTCCGTCTCCGATCGCGGCGGCGAGCGTGGTCTCGGCGCCGGCCGGGTCGGCGACCCGCATCCGGGTATGGACGGCCTCGATCCCGGCGCGCGCGATCGTGCGGGCCGCGGCGGGATCGGTGCGCCCGGCGTCGATCAGCCGGCGGAAGTGCGTCAGGTAGCCGGAGCGCCACTGCGGATCGGCGGCCGCGGCGTCGGCCGCCGACGGATTCACCGGTCGCAGCGCCGCGGCGACCACGTCCCGCCCGAACGCCGTGGTGCTGCGGCGGCCGTCGGCGGTCCGGGGGAAGACGACCCCGGACGCCGGAACGTCGGTCGGAGATTCCGTGGAGCCGCCCATCCCGACGATCGTCGCAGCGGCGGGGGAGCCGTTCAACGGTGCGGACGGGCCCACCCCCCGATGTGGGTACTCCGCGGCGGAAAGGGGGATGGGGTCCGAAGCTGGCCTAGTGCAGCCGCCAGTCCGGACTGTGCGCGTGCAGCGCCTGCTCGAACGACTCCCGCCCGCCGGCCACCACCGCCTCGAACAGGGTCCGGTCGATCCGGCCCTGGTAGATCGGCACGCCGAGCTTGATGCAGGTTGCGACCACGTCGACGCGGCGGACGCCGATCTCGTCGGCGAGCTGGTCAGGGGTGAGGTGGACGGCCACGATGCTCCCTACGTCGCTTCTGGGGACCTGGGCTGCAGGTTCTCGATGGCCTCCATTCGTATCGAGCCTCGGGAGGGAACGCAAGGCCGAGGTCTGCGGATCGGCTCAGGCCGCGCGTCCGCGGAGGGTCTGGCCGACGAACGTCTCGAACGCCTGGAGGTAGGTCTCGAGGAACTTCCGGGTGCCCTCGTCGGTGACGTCGCCGTCGGCCGAGAAGCGGTCCTTGGTGTACTGGACGTAGGCCTCCGGCGCCTGAAGTTGCGGGGCGTCGCAGAAGGTCAGCACGTTGCGCAGGTGCTGCTGGGCGACGGCGGTCCCGATCGCCCCGATCGAGGCGCCGATCACCGCGGTCGGCTTGCCGGTCAGCGAGTTCTGCTGCCACGGCCGGCTGGCCCAGTCGATCGCGTTCTTCAGGCCGCCGGGGATCGACCGGTTGTACTCGGGCGTGACGATCAGCAGCGCGTCGACGCGCTCGATCGCGTCCTTCAGCGCCCGTCCCTCCGGCGGGTAGTCGCCGTCCATGTCGTGGTTGTAGAGGGGCAGGTCGCGGATCGGGATCTCGCTGAGCTCCAGGCCCGGCGGCGCCAGCTTGGCCAGCGCGGTGGCGAGGATCCGGTTGATCGACTTGGCGGAGAGGCTGCCGACGATGTAGCCGACCTGGTGCGTCGTCATACGGAGGTCCTTGGGGTTCGGAGCCGTGCGGGGAGGGGCGGAAGGCCGCCTTGCTGTCCTGTGCCCGGATGGGGACGACGGGATGCGCCCCGTGAATAGGGCGGTGGGTGGGCGGGTGTCAACCGGGCTGGGTCGGACGAGTCCCGACCAAGGGACTGTTACAGTGTTACGGCCGAGGTCAGAGTCAGGGTATGGGCCAGGACTTGGGTCAAGGCCGCGACCGGATCGACGATCATGAACGCACCTACCACCGCCATACGAGTTCCCGTGAGCGTGCATCGTCAGGTGACGCGCGTGTCGGAGCTGGTGCGGCAGAAGCCGAGCGACCTGCTGGCGGCCGCATGGTCGGAGTACGTCGAACGGCACCGGGCGGAGTTCGCGTCCGACCTGTCGCAAGCCGCAGAGCTGGTGCGTTCCGGCTCGTTCGACGATCTGGTCGATTTTGCGCAGGACGCCCACCACGCCGTGGTCAGCGTTGATGTCGATGCGCTGATCGCCGCTTGGGACGACCCGGAAGTTCGCGCCGTCCTTGACACCGCAAGGTCCGCTGTGCAGAAGTCGCGCGCCGAAGGGCGACGGATCGAGCTGTAGCGGACTGGGACTGCGGGTCTAGCGCAGGCCCTACTCCTCGTGAGCCGGTCTCGCTCGTGGGTCGTGCAGCGGCAGGAAGAGGCGCTTGAGCGGCTGCCCCTCGTCGTCCCGGGCACGAAGCGCGGTTCGCGAGGTCCGGAATCGGAAGCGATCGCGCCATATCGCAGCCGTCGCGACGTTGAACGGGTCGAGGGCGATCGCGGTCGCGCCCGCTTGGCCGGCGAGCTCGGTTGCGACGCCGATGGCGTCCTCGAGGAGGATGTGGCCGGAGAAGTCGTGGTGTGCTGATCGCGCGAGTTGCGTGATCAGCACCGCGCCCTGGGTGGGATGATCGAGGTCGAGGCGCTTGCGGTGAGAGCGGGCGATCTCCACCTGACCCATCGTCAGGGCGTAGAACCCGACGAGTTCGCATGGCTCGATCAGGAGGGCGAGGTAGGCGACGGATTCTCCGTCGAGACCGGACGTCCGGAGCCAGTCGGCGGCGGCTCTCCCAGCGTCGTGGGGGAGCGGATGGAATCGCAAGATCGCCCGATGGAACTCTGGGTGCCGCGCGGCGGCATGTGCGTTCCAGCGTACCCACGTCAGATCCTCAGCAGTGACTCTCTCCTCGGAGCTCGACACGGACCGCGCAGACTACGTACGCGTCCGGACGGCTCGTCCCGAGAACGACCGAGGGCCGCTGGATCGGCGGCCCTCGGGTCCTGCTGCCCGACCGCGTGGCGCGGTCGGGCGACGCTCACCGGCGGGGGATCAACCGCAGCCGGTGTTGTTGCCGCAGCTGGAGCAGGTGTAGCAGGCGCCGGTGCGCTGCATCATCCCGCCGCAGTCGCCGCAGACCGGGCCGAGCTCGATGTCGGGGCCGGCGGTGGTGACCCGCGCGGGGACGACCGGCGGGGTGTCGGTGGTGACGCTCATCGCCGGCTGGCTGCCGCTCTGCGCGCTCGGGCCGGCGGTGTCACCGCTGGTCGACGTCGCCTCCTGCGCCTGCTGGCGGTGGCGGACCTGCGACGTCCGGATCCCCAGCTCCTCCTGGATGTCCGCGTCCAGGAACCGGCTCGCGAGCCAGCGCATGAAGTAGTCGGGCATCGACTTGGCGAACGGGATCTCGGGGTTCGTGGTGATCCCCTCGGGCTCGAACCGCATGTACGCGAACTTGCGCACCAGCGTCTCGAGCGGCACGCCGTACTGCAGGGCGATCGAGACCGAGGTCGCGAACGAGTTCATCATCCCGCGGACCGCTGAGCCCTCCTTGCCGATGTCGGTCAGGAAGATCTCGCCGACCGACCCGTCCTCGTACATCCCGGCGGTGATGTAGCCCTCGTGGCCACCGATCGAGAACTTGTGGGTGATCGACTGCCGCTCGCGCGGCATCCGACGCCGCTGCGGGCCCAGCTCGGCCCGCAGCCGGGTCTCGGTCGCGGCGACGGCCTTGCCGACCTCGCGGGCGACGATCTCCTCGACCTGCTCGGCGGCGACCACGTCGTCGCTCTGGGCGTCGGTCCGCAGCGCCTGCGCGGTCTTCGACCCGTCGCGGTAGATCGCCAGCGCCTTGACGCCCAGCCGCCAGGCCTCGGTGTAGGCCTCGGCGATGTCCTCGACCGTCGCGGTCTTCGGCATGTTGACGGTCTTCGAGATCGCGCCCGAGAGGAACGGCTGCGTGGCGCCCATCATCTTGATGTGGCCCATGTGCGAGATCGCGCGCTCGCCGACGGCCACGTCGAAGACGGGCAGGTGCTCGTCCTTGAGGCCCGGCGCGCCGATGATCGTGCCGTGCTCGTTGGTGTAGGCGATGATCTGGTCGATCTCCTCGGGCGAGTAGCCGAGCACCTCGAGCGCCAGCGGGACCGTCCGGTTGACGATCACCATGTTGCCGCCGCCGACCAGCTCCTTGTGCTTGACCAGCGAGAAGTCCGGCTCGATGCCGGTCGTGTCGCAGTCCATCAGGAAGGAGATCGTGCCGGTCGGCGCGAGCACCGTGGCCTGGGCGTTGCGGTAGCCGTGCTGCTCGCCGAGCGCGACGGCCTCGTCCCACGAGCGGCGCGCGGCCTCGAGCAGCGGCTGGTCGTTGGCGTCGTCGTCGGCGATCGCGTACGACGCGTCGCGGTGCATCCGCATCACGGCGTTGTGCGGCTCGCGGTTCTCCTCGTACGCCTCGTACGGGCCGATCGCGGCCGAGATCTCGGCCGAGCGACGGTACGCGCGGCCGGTCATCAGCGCGGTGATCGCGGCGGCGGTGTTGCGGCCGTTGTCCGAGTCGTACGGGACGCCGTTGGACATCAGCAGCGCGCCCAGGTTGGCGTAGCCGAGGCCGAGCTGGCGGAAGCGCCGGGCGTTCGCGCCGATCTGCTCGGTCGGGTACGAGGACGGCCCGACGATGATCTCCTGCGCGAGTAGGACCACGTCGACGACGTGCTCGAACTTGTCGACGTCGATCGTGCCGTCGGGACGGCGGAACTTCATCAGGTTCAGCGACGCCAGGTTGCAGGCGCTGTCGTCGACGTGCATGTACTCCGAGCACGGGTTGGACGCGTTGATCCGGCCGCTGTTGGGCGAGGTGTGCCAGCGGTTGATGATCGTGTCGTACTGGATGCCCGGGTCGGCGCAGCGCCAGGCGGCCTTGGCCATCGCGTTCATCAGCTCGCGAGCCGGGTACTTCGGCGTCTCGACCGGGTTGGCCGTGTCCTGGTTGCGGACGGTGGTCTGCCACTCGCCGTCGTTGACCACGGCCTCCATGAACTCGTCGGTCACGCGGACCGAGTTGTTCGCATTCTGGTACTGGATCGAGGTGAAGCCGTCACCGTCGATCGACATGTCGAAGCCGGCCTTGGCCAGCGCCTCGGCCTTGTCCTCTTCCTTGGCCTTGCACTCGATGAACTCGAGGATGTCGGGATGGTCGACGTCGAGCACGACCATCTTCGCGGCGCGGCGGGTCTTGCCGCCCGACTTGATCGTGCCGGCCCACGAGTCCGCGCCGCGCATGAACGAGACCGGACCGGACGCGGTGCCGCCCTTGGACAGCGGCTCCATCGAGCCGCGGATGTTCGACAGGTTGATGCCCGAGCCGGAGCCGCCGCGGAAGATCCGGCCCTCCTTGGTGTTCCACTCGAGGATCGAGTCCATCGAGTCGTCGACCGAGAGGATGAAGCAGGCCGAGCACTGCGGCGACTCTTCGAACCCGACGTTGAACCAGACGGGCGAGTTGAAGGCGGCGAGCTGATGCACCAGCACGTACGTCAGCTCGGCCTCGAACGCGTCGCCGTCCTCGGTCGTCGCGAAGTAGCCGTGGGCGCGACCCCAGTCGGCGATCGTGCCCGCCACGCGGCCGACGATCTGGCGGACCGACGTCTCGCGGGCGGGAGTGCCGATCTGGCCGCGGAAGTACTTCTGGGCGACGATGTTGGTCGCGTTCTGCGACCAGCTCCTCGGGAACTCGACGTCGTCCTGGCGGAACGCCGGCTTCTCGGGGTTGCCGATCACCGCGTCGCGGTGCTCCCACTCGATCTGGTCGAACGGGTGGATGCCCGGCTCGGTGAATCGCCGCCGCACGGTGAGCGCGGTCTCGTCGGTGATGAGGGGGGTGTTCGCCGGATCCATGCCTGCCTACGTTCTTCTGAGTTGTCGTGCTGGTGACGTACCCGGAAGGTCGGTCGGCGTCCTTGGGAGAAGGAGGCAGGCCGCCCGGGTGAAGAGCCAAGTTTCCCCCGGCTTCGCGCTTCGGATCCGTTTCCGATCCGTAACGCGAAGGCGACGGAAAGACACCATGACGCGTCGCCAAGACGGAACGCGGAGCGAACGTGCCACGTGTGCGGCGTGCCGTCGAGGAAACGCCTGCTAGATACGGATTCTAAAGATTTTCGACGAGCTTCGGCGACGGTTCCGGAACGCTCCGCCAGGCCCTCGGTCGTCCTTCGCCCCGGACGCGCCGCCGCGTCGGGCTCAGCGCCCGCCGCCGAAGCGCAGCCAGTCGACGAACTCGGCCCAGCGGTTGCTCAACCGCCAGCCGGCCTCGCCGAGCGCGTGGCCGACCGGGGCGAGCCGCTCGAAGCGTCCGCTCGCGAGCACCAGCAGCCAGGCGACGAGCGCGGCGGCGAGGATGCCGACGGCCACCGCACCCCAGACCCAGCCGGGCAGGCTGTCGTCCGGTTCGTCGACGACCACGCCGCCGGTCGTGGCGGTCTCGGTCCCGGCGGCGCCAGGGGCCTGAGCGGCGCCGGGAGCGGGGGTCGCGCCGGGCGGCTGGACGGCGCCGGGAGCGGCCGGATCGGCGCCCGGGGCCACCGGATTCGTCGTGGCGGCGCCCGGGTCGACCGCCGCCCCGTCGGCCGGCGGGGTCGCGGCGCCGTCGGCCGGGGGCGGGGTCGCGCCGTCCGTCGCCGCGGGAGCCGCGGGCGTCGCCGGGGGGGTGCTGCCCGTCGCCGCGGGAGCGGCGCCGGTCGCCGCGGGCGGCGTGGCGCCCGTCGTGGGCGCCTGGGCCGTCGTCGCGGACGGCGCGACCATCGCCGCGACCACGCCGAGCACCGCCAGCGATGCTCCCCGTGCGCCGCGCGAGCGCGTGCTTCGTTCCAGCAGCAGTCCCATCGGGGCCGATCCTACTGGCGTTCGAGCGACGGGACGCCCGACCGCGTCGCGATCACGCGTCGATCGCCAGCAGGTCGGCGAGCTCGTCCAGCGCGGCGGCCAGGACCTCGTCGGGCGACCGGCCCGCGTCGAGGACCCGGATCCGCCGCGGATCGTCCGCCGCCAGCGCGTCGTAGGTCGCGGCGACCCGGGCGAAGAACGCGTCGGACTCGCGCTCCATCCGGTCGCTCGCCTCGCCCCGGTCGGCGAGCCGGGCCCGGCCGGTCTCGCGGTCCAGGCGCAGCAGCAGCGTCCGGTCCGGCACGCAGCCGGCCGTCGCGACGCGGTTGATCCCGGCCACGGTCTCGACGCCGAGCTCGCGCCCGCCGCCCTGGTAGGCCAGCGAGCTGTCGACGAAGCGGTCGAGGATCACCCACCGCCCGGCGTCCAGCAGCGGGACGAGCCGCTCGACGCAGAGTTGCGCCCGGGCGGCCGCGAACAGCAGCGCCTCCGCGTGCGGGGCGATCCGGGCTCCAGGATCGGCCACCAGGGCGCGGATCCGCTCGCTGAGCGCGACGCCTCCCGGCTCGCGCAGCAGCGTCACCGGCAGGCCTCGGGCGGTCAGGGCCTCGCCGAGCGCGGTCGCGAGCGTCGTCTTGCCCGTTCCGTCGAGGCCCTCGATCGTGATCAGTCGGCCGGGTCCGTCGCGCATCCCGCGCCACGCTACCCGGCTCGCGCGCGGCGCGGCGCGACGGGGCGGTGGGGATGCTGGCCCGCCCACCCGCGCCCGCCTCCGCCCGCCGCTCTACCATCGTCGGGATGACCGTCCTCGCCGGAACCGAGCAGCAGGCCCACGCGCGGGCGGTGCTGGCCGGGGCGCTTCCGGGTTCGGAACATGCTGCCCAGCCGTCGCACGCCTACCTGTTCCAGGGCCCGGCCGGCAGCGGCAAGCGGACGGTGGCCCGCTCGCTGGCGACCGCGCTGCTCTGCGAGACCGAGGACGGCAGCACGGTCGACGCCGCGTCGGTCGGCCGGCGGGTCGAACGGCTCTCCCACCCGGACCTGACCTGGGTCCGGCCCTCGGGCGCGGGGGCGATGCTCAAGGACGACATCGACGATGCGGTGGTCAACGCGGTCGCTCGCCGCCCGTTCGAGGCGCGGCGCCGCGTGTTCGTGCTCGAGCGCGCGCACACCATGAACGACTCGGCGGCCAACCGGCTGCTGAAGACGCTCGAGGAGCCGCCGGATTACGTGGTGCTGGTGCTGTTGACCGACCGGCCCGGCGAGCTGCTGGACACGATCCGCTCGCGCTGCCAGACGGTCCGCTTCGACGCGCGGCCCGAAGCCGAGATCGCGGCGCGGATCGAGCGCGAGGCCGGCGTCGACCCGACCACGGCGCTGGCCTGCGCGCGGCTCGGTCTCGGCGACGCCCAGACCGCGCTGACGCTGGCCCGGCCGGACGGCGTGGCGCTGCGGGCGTCCGCCGAGGCGTTCGCCCGTCACGCGCTCGCGGGCGTCCCGGGGATGGCTCCGTGGCGGACGGTCTCCGAAGCGGCGGCGGCGCGTGGCGCGGCGGCCGGGACCGAGGTCGAGCGGGAGGCGGCGGAGCGGGCCGAGCGGCTGCCGGACCGCGAGCGCAAGCGGGTCGAGCGCGAGGCGAAGGACGACGCCAAGCGGGCGATCCGCCGCCAGCGGACCGCATCGCTCGACGCCGCGCTGCGGCTGACCGGCCTGTGGTTCCGCGACGTCGCGTCGGTGCTGGTCGGGGCCGAGCACCAGGCGCACCACGCCGACCGCCACGAGCAACTCCGCGCCGACGCCGCGCAGGTCGACGACCCGCACCGGCTGCTGGCCTGTGTCGACCTGGTCGACGCGACCCGCCGCAGCCTGCGGCTGAACGCCACCGAGGATCTGCAGCTCGACGCGCTCAGCGTGCGGTTGCGGTCGGCGTTGCACGCCGGGCGCTGACGCGTCCTCCCGCGGGCGCCGACCGTCGCGCCCGACGCAACGCCTGTGGACGGTATCCACCGCGGGCGATTGACTCGCGTGGGCGACGGCGGCTCGGGCGAGCCGCCGTCGCGGTCCGGTCGACCGGCCGGGCGATCCAACGGAGAAGAAGCGTATGAAACAGCTCAGCAGTCTCGTCGCGGCCGGAGCCGGCGCGGTGCTCGCGCTCGGGATCGGGGCGGCCGGCGCCTCGGCGTACTCGATCTCGGGCGGGGCGTACACGGGGACGGCGACGGTCGACCACACGTGGACGTACGGCGGCTCGACCGTGGTCATCTGCCCGACCTCGGGCACGACGTACTCCGGGACGGCGACCGGGGCGGACACGACGACCTTCACGCCGGGCTTCGGTGGCGCCGGTAGCTGCGAATTCTTCGGGCTCCCGGCGTCGGTCACGCAGTCGGGCGCGTGGAGCCTCAAGGTGATCGCTGGCCCGGACGGCAACGGGTACTACGAAGGACGGCTGGACATTCCGGTCGGCACCACGACCATCACCGACATACCGACCGGATCGTGCTTGGCGACCGTCGGCGGCGCGCAGGCGTTCCAGCACCCGTTCAGCGGCACCACGATCCTGATGAGGAACGCAGGACCGGACCTCGAGCTCGTGATGAGCCTCAGCGGAATCACCTACACGGGCAGTGGCCTGTGCTTCCCGCCTGGCCTCGCGGTCTACTCGACCAATGGCGTGGTCCTGCTCCCGGGAGTCACGATCAGCTGACCCGCCGCGTCTGGACCCCATCGCCCGGCTGGACAACCCCCGCCTACCGCTGGTAGGTTGCCCGGCAGTTCCGGACGCTGCCCTGGACGGATGTCCTACTGCGTTGCAGACGATCCGTCGCGTCCGGTACCGATGGATGTCCCGTCCCGCGGGGAGCGGAGGCCGCCGACCCGGTGGCCTCCGCGTCCCGTCTCGGGTCGCTCGGTCTCGGACGCGATCCGTGCGCTCGACCGGGATCCGGCCGAGGCGGCGGGCCCAGCGACGGCCGCTAGCTGATCGCGCCGGCGCTGACCAGCACCAGCACGGCGACGCCGAGGATCACGCGGTAGCCGGTGAAGACCGCCACGGTGTGGCTGGTCAGCCACTTGAGCATCCAGGCGATCGACGCGTAGCCGACGATGAACGCCGCGATCGTGCCGACGATCGTTCCGCCGACCGGCAGGCTGCCGTCGCCGATCTTGCGCAGCTCGAACAGGCCCGACATCACGACGGCCGGGACCGAGAGCAGGAACGAGTAGCGGGCCGCGGCGGCGCGGTCGAAGCCGAGCGCCATGCCCGCGGTCATCGTCGCGCCCGAGCGGGAGACGCCGGGGATCAGCGCCAGCGCCTGGGCGAAGCCGATGATGATGCCGTCGCGGATCGTGATGTCCTCGACCTCGCGCTCGTGCTTCCCCATCTTGTCCGCGACCAGCAGCA
>JADMKN010000204.1 GCA_015478825.1 Patulibacter sp.
CCGTCGCGGACCGGAGGCGGCGGCTGCCGCCACCGGCCGGGGGCGGGCGGACGCACCCCACGCCGGAGGCTGCGGCCAGCCGGCGGGCGGTGCGGCCCGTCCCGACCGGACCGGCCCCGCGGGCGGGGGAAGCAGCGCCACGGCGGGGGAAGGCGCCGCGGGCCGGATCGTGGGGGTGCTGGGCAGCTCGCGGAGGACGACCGGCGGGTCGACGGGCCGGGGGCACGGCGAGACCGGTGCGTCCGGCGTGATCGGCGGCGGCTCCGGCGGTCCGACCAGCCAGGGCTACGGCGAGACCGGGGCCTCCGGCGTGATCGGCGGCGGCTCCCGGACGACCGAAGCCTGTGACGACGAAGGCGCATCGGGTGCCCCGGAATCACCGGCCTCGCCGACGCCCAAGGGTGCGGGCGCTTCGGCCGGATCCGGGGGCCCCGCCTCTCCGGCGACCACGACCGAGCAAGCACCGACCACGACCGAGCGAGCACGGCCCACGACGACCGGCGCCGTGCCGCCGACGACGACCCGATCGGGCGCACCGACCCCGCAGACCCCGGGCGCCGGGACGTCCGAAGGCGGCTCCTCCCGGAGCGACGCCGGAGCGGACGACGAGCCCCGCGGTACGAACGACTCCACGATCGACGGCGATTCCGTCGGCGCGACCGAGACCGGCCTCGAGTCGCGGGGCAACGCCGTCCTGGTCGTCGGCGGACTGGCCGTGTTGCTGCTGGCGATCGCGGTGGTCCTGCGCCGCGCCCGCAGCGGTCGCCCCTGGTAGTCCGCGGGCTGGTCCCCACGAGAGGTCACATCGACCTCTCGGACGGGACGGATCCTCGGCGGCGCGGCCTCAGGCCGTCCGGCGCTTCCGCCGCGGCGGCCAGCTCGGCACCACCGACGCCGGCGTCGAGATGCCGAAGACGTAGTCGATCAGCGGGGCGTAGTCGCTGATCCCCATCTCGTCGCGGAGATGGGCCTCGACCTCGCTCCGTGAACGCCCGCCGGCCGCCATCGACAACGCCACGAGGCGGGCACTGTCGAGCTGCTCCGACGGGTCGGCCAACACCGCCGACGGATCGGCAGACGGCGCCGACGTCTCGGGGAACCCGCTGCCGCCGACGACCGGGAGGTCGCAGTCCTGCGGCGGGGCGTGGGTCGCGGCGGGGGCCGGTTGCTCCGGCGCGGGGGCGGGCGCGGGCACGGGCGGCGCCGGCTCCGGCGCAGCGGCGAGGTGCTGAGGGGCCGGCGGCGTCGCATCGGGGCGCGGGGCGGGCCACTCCGTCCCGGCGTGCGGCGCGGGCGCCACCGGGGCCCGGTCGACCGGCGCGAGCGCATCGAGCGGGGACAGCATTCGCAGGCGGTCGACCTGGCGGTGCGACATCGACGCTGCGGCGCGGAGCTCCTCGGCGATCGCGTTGAGCTCGGCCGCCCGCGCGTTCATCTCGGCGGCGCGCGCATTCATCTCGGCCGTCCGCGCGCCCAGTTGATCCGTCTGCGCATCGAGCGCGGACGTCCGTGCGTCGAGCTCGGCGGTTCGCGCGTCCAGCAGAAGTTGTGATTCCCGCAACCGAGCGGCGGCGCGGTTCTCGGCGGCGGCGACGATCTCCTGGACGTAGTGCTCGGCGCTGGCGAGCACGTTCCCGAGGTTCTGGATCGAGTCGGTGGGGTCAGTGGGGTTGGACATCGGACTGGGCCTCCAGGGCCGGGGTGGGCAAGGTGCGAGGCGCGCGGTCGGCCACTTGGGGGCGCCGCGGGCGCCGTGACGCCGACGACGCCTGCGAGCGAGCGAACGGGAACGCGCCGAGCGGGACCGCCACGGTCAGCGTGCGGGTGCCGTTCGACGAACGGCTGACGGAGAAGTTCCCGCCGACGGCGCGGGCGCGCTGGTCGACGGTGACGAGCAGCGTGCTGGCGCTCTCCGCGTGCGCCCGATCCGGGTAGCTGGGATCGTCGTGCTCGACGGTGAGGATCAGGTTCTGATCGCGGGAGAGCGCGCGGACCGCGATCTTCGAGGGCGTGCTCCGGCGCTCGACCTCGCGCAGCAGATCGCGGCCGAGCGACAGCACCAGCGGCTGGTGCTCGCCCTCGAGGTCGTGTGTGACGTCGACGCTGGCCACGCAACGCCGGCGTTCGGCGGTCTGCTCGGCGAGCGATCGGAGGCCGTCCCCGAGCCGGCGCGCCTCCACGCCGTCGGACCGCAGGCCGCGGATCGTGCGGCGCAGGTGCTTGGTCGCCAGGTCGATCTCGTCGGCGGCGCGGGGGAGGGCGTCGGCTTCGCCCTCGAGCGCGTCGGCGACGTCGTGGCGCGTCACCAGCAACAGCTGCAGGACATCGTCGTGGAGCAGGTTCGCGACGCGGCGCCGCTCGGAGTGCTCGGCGGTGATCACCTGGCCGAGCATCTCCTGCAGGGTGCCCGACAGCTCGTTGATCCGGGTGGTGCGCCGTTCGCGCTCCACGGCGATCAGGCACGACACGAGTCCGGACGCCGCGAGGCTGAACGCCGCGATCAGCAGGTCGCCATCCGACGACGCCTCCGGATGGACGGCGACCCCGGTGGCCCAGACCAGGATCGCGCCGACCAGGGCGAAGCCCGTGACGGCGGCGATCACGTTGGCCGGCAGCGTGAGAGCGTGCCCCAACGGGATCGCGCAGAGCACGAGCAGCAGCTCCGCGGGCGGTTGACCGACGACGACGATCACGGCGCAGAGGGCCAGCACGTCCGCAAAGGCCCGTGCTACGGCGGCCGACGTCCGGGCCGGGTCGGCCTCGACCCGCCACGCCGTCACCGTGGACATCACCGCGTAGCCGAGCGCAACGCCGAGCACGAGGAACGTGGGCGTGGTGGCGCTCGCGGTGCGCAGCATCACCACCGCGAGCGCGGTCGCGAGCGCGACGCGGACCGCCAGCCTCAGGTTCCGGCTGTTCACGGCGTCCCGGTCCTCCCGATGGCCGCGAGCACCCCCTCGACGATGCTGCGCCGAGGCTGGGTCTTGTCCAGGTAGGCGTCGGCGCCGACGGCCTGGGCACGGATGCCCGCGGCGTCGTCGGTGCGGGCGCTCAGCACCACGACCGTGACGTCGGCGCAAGCGGCGTCGGCCTTGAGGCGAGCGGTCAGCGCAAAGCCGTCGAGTACGGGCATCCGGGCATCCACCAACGCAACGTCTGGCCGTAGGCGAGAGATCGCGTCGAACGCCGCGGCTCCATCTTCTACTTGGGCGAGGACCGTGAAGTCGTCGCGATTGCCCAGGGCCCGAACCATGCCCGCGCGAAAGTGATGGTTGTCATCTGCGACGACCACCGTGTAGGGGGTTATCTGTGCCCGGTGTGTCGGAGATCGGAGTGGTGTGCTCGAGGTCATCGTCCATCCCGTTCGAGGGCGCGGGCTCGACCGTCGGGCACGCCTGCGTGCCGGCGATCAAGCGATTCGCCCTGTCTGTCGTAGGTGCGGCTATGGGGATGTCGGGGGGGACGACGACCTGCCCCTCCCCCAAATACTAGAAGGTCCCCGTACGTTGTGCGCGCGCTGCGGGTTTGCAGGGATTCTTGGTCATTTCGGCTGTCGGTGTTGGAAAAACCGGACCCGCAGCGGGAACGGGAATGGGCCTCGACGGCGTGCGGGTCTACGTGCTGCGTACCCAGTCGAGGGTCACCGCAAGCCCGGAGACCAACGACGTGGCGGGGGTGAACCCAAGCTCGGTGGAGGCCCGCGACGCATCGAGGCTCGACCGGTGGACCTCGCCGGCGCGGGGCGCCGCGAGGATCGGCGCGGGCCAGCCGGCCGGGCGCCCGGTCGCGGCCTCGGCGGCCTCGGCCACGGCGTCGACGACCTGGAGGACGCTGGTCTCCTCGCCGGTGCCGACGTTGATCACGCCCGTGACGTCGGCGGCGGCGGCCGCGAGCTGGGCGGCGACGACGTCCCCGACGTAGACGAAGTCGCGCGTCTGGGTGCCGTCGCCGAAGATCGTCGGCGCCTCGTCGCCGAGAACCTTGTCGCAGAAGATCGCGACGACCCCGGCCTCGCCGAGCGGGTCCTGGCGGGGGCCGTAGACGTTGGCCAGCCGCAGCGTCACCGCCGACACCCCGTGCAGCCGCGCGGACCAGCCGCAGTACTGCTCGGCGCAGAGCTTGCTCGTCCCGTACGCCGCGAGCGGCAGCTCCGGCGCGGACTCCGGCGTCGGGATCTGCTCGGCGTGGCCGTAGATCGCGCCGCCGGTCGACGTGTTGACGACCCGCGCGACGCCGTGCTCGCGGGCCAGCTCGAGCACGTTGATCGTGCCGATCACGTTGACCGTGGCGTCGAACGCCGGATCGTCGACCGACTTACGGACGTCGATCTGGGCGGCCAGGTGGAAGATCCACTCCGGCCGGACCTCGCCGATCACCGACCCCAGCGCGTCGCGGTCGAGGACGTCGACCTCGTGGAGCCGCGCGCCGCGCTCGATGGCGCCGTCCAGGTTCTCGCGACGACCCGTCGCCAGGTTGTCGACCACGGCGACCTCGTGGCCGGCGTCCAGGAGCGCGTCCACGAGGTTGGAGCCGATGAATCCGGCGCCGCCCGTGACCAGGGTCCGGCGTGCAGTCGTTGCGGTCATGGCGGGCAGCGTATAACGGCGGCGCTACGCCTCGGACCGCCAGCGTTCCTGGAGTCCGTCGACCACGCCCGGGTCGGCGAGCGTGGTCACGTCGCCCAGCTCGCGGCCTTCGGCGATGTCGCGCAGCAGGCGGCGCATGATCTTGCCGGAGCGGGTCTTGGGTAGTTCGCGGGTCCAGACGATGCGTTGGGGGCGGGCGAGCTTGCCGATGCGGTCGGCGATGATCGCGTTGATCTCGGCCGCGGTGGCGTTGGACTCGGTGCCGTCGGATTGGAGGGTGACGTAGGCGACGATTGCTTGGCCGGTGAGGTCGTCGGCCTTGGCGACCACGGCGGCTTCGGCGACGTGGGGGTGGGCGACGATCGCGGACTCGACTTCGGCCGTCGACAGCCGGTGGCCGGAGACGTTGATGACGTCGTCGACGCGGCCGATGACCCAGATGTAGCCGTCGGCGTCGATCCGTGCGGAGTCGCCGACGAAGTACGGCGCGTGCGTGGCGCCCGCGGTGCCGGCGGGCCAACGGTCCCAGTAGGTGCTGCGGAAGCGTTCGGGGTCCTGGTAGAGGGTGCGCAGCATCCCCGGCCACGGGTCGGGGATCGCCAGCAGCCCCTCGCCCTCGGTGACCCGCTCACCGGTTTCGGCGTCGAGCACGAGCACGTCGGTGCCGGGCAGCGGGCGGCCGGCGGATCCCGGCTTGGCGTCGTCCACCGCCGGCAGGGTGGTGATCATCATGCCGCCGGTCTCGGTCTGCCACCAGGTGTCGACCACCGGGCACTGCTCCTGGCCGATGACGTGCCAGTACCAGAGCCAGGCCTTGGGGTTGATCGGCTCGCCGACCGAGCCGATCAGCTTGAGCGAGGAGAGGTCGTAGGGGGCGACGTGGCCTACGCCCCACTTCATGCAGGCGCGGATCGCGGTCGGCGCGGTGTAGAACCGCGAGACCTGGCGCCGTTGGATCAGTTCCCACCAGATGCCCTGGTGCGGGTAGTCGGGGGCGCCTTCGTACATCACCGAGGTGGTGGCGTTGAGGAGCGGGCCGTAGACGATGTAGCTGTGGCCGGTGATCCAGCCGACGTCGGCCGAGCACCAGTAGACGTCCGGCGACCGATCGTCCGCGGTCGGGGTGGCGTCGGCGGGGTCCTGCAGGTCGAAGACCTGGCGGTGCGTCGTGGCGACCTGCGTCAGGTATCCACCGGTGGTGTGGAGGATGCCCTTCGGCTTGGCGGTCGATCCGGAGGAGTAGAGGATGAACAGCGGCGCCTCGGCGTCCATCGGCGTCGGCGGGCAGTCCGGTGAGGCGGCCTGAACGGCGTCGTCGAACCAGACGTCGCGGCCCTCGGTCATCGGCACGTCGATCCCCGTATTGCGCACCACGATCACGTGCTCGAGCGCCGGCAGGTCGGCCATGTGGCGGTCGACGTCCGGCTTGACCGGGGTCGTCTTGCCCTTGCGGCGTCCGCCGTCGGTGGTGACCAGGACCTTGGCGCCGGAGACGTCCATCCGCTCGGCGACCGATCCGGCGGAGAAGCCGCCGAAGACGACGTTGTGGACCGCGCCGATCCGGGTGCAGGCGAGCATCGCCACGGCGACCTCGGGGATCATCGGCAGGTAGATCCCGACCACGTCGCCCGGTTGGACGCCGAGGTCCTTGAGGACGTTGGCAAAGCGCGCGGTCTGGTCGAGCAGCTGCGCGTAGGTGACGTCGCGTTCCTCGCCTTCCTCGCCGTGCCAGTGGTAGGCGATCCGGTCGCCGAGGCCGGCTTCGACGTGGCGGTCCAGGCAGTTGTCGGACACGTTGATCGTGCCGCCCGAGAACCACTGGTAGCTCGGCGCCGTGCTGTCGTCGAGCACGCGATCCCACGGGGACGACCAACGCAGCGTGCGCGCCTGGGACTCCCAGTAGGCCAGCGGATCGGCGGCGGCGGTGGTCCGCAGCTCGGCGTCGGTCACCCGGGCGTCGCGCGCGAACCGTTCCGACGGCGCGAAGCGCTCCTGGTTGAGCAGTTCCGCGAGTCGTGCCTCGACTCCGGCTTCGGTCAGGTCGCGAGCGTTGTTCGTCGTCATCCGTTCTCCCCGTCGTTGCGGCGCGTCGCGTCAGCGCTGACGTTCCAACACGCGTTTGGTGAAATTACACCCCCGTCGCCCGCCCTGCGATTGCGACACCGTCCCGCGGCAACCCGCCATACTCGATCGGTGCCGTTCTCGATCTCCGCTTCGCGCCGTCTCGCCGGCGCCGGCGCCCTGGTCGCGGTCGCCGCGCTCGGCGTCGCCCCGGTTCCGTCCGCTTCGGCGGCGTCCTCGTCGGTCTGCCGCGCCGCCGTGAAGGCGTCGTTCCCGTCGTCCGACCCAACCGCCCTGGCGGACAACCCACGGGTCAAGCTGCGGCCGGTCGGTGACCGGCGGGTCTCGTCGCTCTCGGTGACGGTGCGACGCGGCAAGACGCGCGTGGCCACGGGCACGCGCCGCTCCGCGCTGACGCGCGGCGGCAACCCCGTATCGCTGCGGGTGACGAAGCGGTTGCGGGCGGGCACCTACACCGTGACGACCAAGGCGAAGGTCCGCGGCTGCAAGGGCACCGTCACGAGCACGTCGCGTCCGCGGCTGAAGAAGCCCTCGCTGCCCGTCCGGGCCGCGGTCCGCGGCACGTCGCGCCAAGGGTCCTCGACGATGGTGCGGATGGTGCTGCGGCCGGTGGCCGACGCGCGTCCGCGGAACATCCGCGTACGGTTGAAGGACAGCCGCGACCGCACGGTCGCAACGACCACGGTCTCGGGCACGCTGCGCTCCGCGACCGACGTCGCACTGACGGCGACGGGCGCCGTGCCCGGCGGCCGCTACGAGATCGAGATCTCGGGTCGCGCGTCGGGGACGAGCGGGTCGACCACCCAGCGGGTGGTGCTGCGGTCCGACGCAGAGGTGCCCGCCAGCGCGACGCCGTCGCGGCAGCGCGCGGTCGTCGACTGGAAGGACGGCGACCATCGCGGGCGCGAGATCGTGGGATTCGTGCTGCCGGGGATCGGTCACGGCGAGCTGGTCTGCACGCCCGAGACCCAGTGGGTCCGGGTCTACCCGATCGACCCGCGGCGCGAGGTCTCGATGATGAACTGGACCTACCGCGACTGGGGCGGAGGCAACGGCAAGGAGATTCGCGAAGCGCTCCACACCCGCTTCACCGGCCCGGACTTCAGCGAGCGGTTCGCCAACTTCCTGCCGCCCGAGAAGACGTCCACCGGCGAGTTCATCGGACTGATCTCCGACCGCGGTCCGTACGACAGCGTCGGAACCGGGCCGTACGCTCCGCCGATCAGCCTGAACGTGCGCTGGAAGTGGGACTTCTCGAAGGCCGGCCAGGAGAGCTGCTACGCCGCGATCGACCTGGTGGCCCAGACCGACGACGGTCAGGGTCCGGCCGTCGGGTCGGCCCAGGTCGTCTGGCGTGGCGACGCCGCGGCTGCGGGCCGCGACGTCGCGGTTGCCGATGTCCCGGGCGTCGGTCGGCTGGCGGTCGTCTGCCAGGCCGGCGTCGACGGCCAGCGCACCGCGATCCTCGGCACCCCCGCCGGGGGAACGGTGATCAAGCGCGAGTCGACCTCGGACGGCTCGGTGCCGCAGGCGGTCGGGCCGATCGTGGTCCAGCTCCCCAACAACGGCCAGGTCCAGGTCGACGTCGACGGCGGCGCCCGGGTCCTGATCTCGTCGCGGTGGAAGATCAACGACCCGGATCCGGCGCAGAACTCGTGCGCGGTCGCGGCCCAGGTGGTCGCGGCAGGCTGACCCGGGCCGAGCGTCGGCGGTGGGCGGACCACGCGCTGCCGCCCGCCGCCGAGCCCGTCCGGGCTAGTTCATGCGCTTCGGGACGCGGCGCAGCTTGAGCGCACCGCTCTTGACGTAGTTGCGGACCTGCTCGGCCAGGTAGCCGCCGTCGTCGTGCTTGCCGTCGGGGCGCGCGTGCTCGTCGCGACGCACGCAGGCGCAGGTGTCGTTGGGGAACGCCGAGCCGAAGAGCACCATCGCGACGCCGGCGTCGCGGTAGGCGCGCAGCATCGGGCGCCCCTTGCGGCCGAGCAGCGTCTGGACCTTGTCGTCGGTGTAGTGCCCGGGCGTGTCGTCCATCTCGGGTCGCACGGTGTTGCCCGGCGGGACCTGCCAGAGCACGCCCGGGCGACGGCTCGCGCCGAGCACCCCGCGCACGTACGTCAGGTGCCGCTGGTGGTCGGTGTCGGTCCAGCGCGCGTCCTCGCTCGCCACCCCGTCGACCTCGATCTGGTACCCGGCGTTGCGGTTGGCGTGCTCGAAGGTCATCAGGTCGAACGGACTGCCGGCCGAGCGCCAGAAACGCACCGAGCGGTCGACCATCGTGGTGAGCTCCTCGGCGCTCGGCTTGGAGCCCTTGATGTCCTTGTGGGTCCCGAAGATGCTGACCGGGTACGCGAGCAGGACGTTGGGCGCCTCGGCGTTGCGCATCCGCGTCACCATCCGGGCGAAGCCGCGCAGGTTGTTGGGCAGGCCCTGAGCGAAGCGGCTGCTGCCCTTCAGCCGGACGGGCGAGTCCTTGGCGTCGTCCCCGTGCCGCTGCTGCAGGTAGCCCCACATGTCCGGCTCGATCTGAAGCACCGCGGGGCCACCGGCCTGGCCGAGCCGCTGGAGCGCCCGCCGGAGGTCGTTGGCGACGCGGCGCATGACGATCGGGTTGGACAGCCCGTCGGCCACCTTGTCGGGCTCGGCCGAGCGGCGGGACGCCGGCGGCGTCTCCTGGAGCACGTAGTACGAGAAGAACGGGACCGTCTTCGCCTTGCGCGACTCCTCGGCGTAGGCCGTGACGAAGGACCCGTCGCCCATCCGCCAGTTGGTCCACGACGAGCCGGTCGCCGCGCCCCCGGACAGGTAGTGCCAGCGGACCCCGAACGGGGCCGATTCGCGCAGCGCGGACGCGTGGTCCTCGGGGTCGATCAGGCCGATCTGCAGCGTCGAGGGCCAGCGCCCGCGGCGATTCGCTCGCGCGGATGCCCGCTCGATGTCCATCGGCGACGTCAGCTCCGCGGGGGCGTCAGGCGTGGTCGTGGTCGGCGTGGGGGCCTGGGGGATGTCGTCGGCCGCGGGTCCCGAGGGCGCGGCTCCGGCGACGCCCGGGGGCGCCGCCTCGCTGGTGCTCTTGCTGTCCGATCCTCCGCATGCGCCAAGCGGCAGCGCGAGCGCGGCAGCGAGACCGAATGTGGCGAGCCTGCGGCGCCCGCTCACGGCGTCGCCTGCGGCGCATCAACTCCTGGAATCCCGCCCGGCGCTGGCGGCGGAGCCGGCGTCGTCGCGGTGGTGGTGGAGGGGGATGCGGGGGAGGGGGAGGATGTCGGAGCCGGTGATGTGCCGGTGCCGACACCGAGCTCTCTGCGGGTGCGGGAAACCGCTGCGGCCGAGAGCCCGGCGACGTCGTTCATACGGGTCAGTTCTGCGTTGTCGTCGAGAAGGGTGCGCAGCAGCGGTCGTGCCAGCTCGCCACGGAGCGTTCGCGCATCACCGTACAGGTATACGGGCAAGGTGAGGGGGTAGCTTCCGTCGGCGATCGTGTGCTGCGACGGGAACCGGCAGTCGGGGCGGCTCCCCGCGGCGGACTTCGTCCGCGGATCGATCTCGAGCGGGCGCAGCACGTCGCTGTGCGCCTCGTAGTAGGGATAGCCGACCACCGCCAGTCGGCCGTCGCCCTGGTACGACGGGAGCTGCTCGTTGCGGTACTCGCGCGAGAGCCGCGAGATCGCGCGGCGGTTGGCGGCGCGCTGCTTGGTGGCGGCGGCACGCTTGGCGTCGGCGACGCGCTTGGCGTTGCGGGCCTCGAGCGCCTCCGGATCGGCGACGCTCTCGCCGCGGGCGGTCCGACGGCGGTTCTCGGCGTTGATCTTCTTGACGACCGCGTCGGCAGCCTCGCGCTCGGCGCGGGCGATCGCGTTGGCGTCGGCCGAGCGTCGCTCGAGCGTCACCCGCCGGACGTAGCTGCGGACCTGGCGGTCGAGCACTTCCTGGCGGTCGTCGCCGGCGATGAAGGCGCCGATGTCGTCGGAGTCCGTGAAGACCTGCATGCTGCCGCGCAGGTTGTCCTGGGAGAGACCGCCGATCGGGAAGCCGAGCGCCAGCCGTCCGATCGGCTGCATCGCCGCGGTGCTGGCGGGCGGTCCGCCGGCCGCGAACTCCTGGTTGGCGAAGCCGATCTGCTGCCAGTTCGTGACCGTGGAGCTGGTGGCCAGCAGAGACTTGACGCCGCCGAGGGTCAGGCAGTCCCCGCCGATGTCGGTGCCGTTGCGGGTGACGAGGACCGCCACCGCGTAGCCGATGATCATCGGCTTCTCGACCTGGAGGCCGTTGGCGGCGCAGGCGGCGTGCTCCGCGGCGCTGAGCTTGCGCGCCGTCTGGAGCAGGTCGATCCGGCCGGCGCAGAGGTCCTGGATCCCCGTGTTGGTCTCCGCGACCTGCACGTCGTACTTGACGGGCGAGCTGGTGGCTGCGGTCCGGGCGATCGCGCGCCCGGTGACCGACTCGGCGACCCGCATCCCGACGGCGATCGTGCCGGGCGGACGGGTCGGCAGCTCGCCGTGGCGGGCCTCTGCCGCCGTGGCGTCCGCCCGCTGCTGGTTCTCGCGGTCGGCGGCGGCCCGGCGGTCGTCCTGGACGATCGTGTCCGACGTGCTGACCCCGCAGGCGGACAGGGTGACGGCCGAGAGCGCGACGCTGCCGGCGAGGAACGCGAGTCGGAGGGGGTGGCGACGAGAGCTGCGCATCAGCCGGAGGCCTTCGGGGGAGCGTCGGGATCGGTGATCTTGCGAGGAAGGGTAAGCACTTCGAAGTCGGACAGACGCAGGTCCCGCAGCGCGGACCCCGTCAACAGACCCTTGTAGTCCCCGTTGCGCTGGGCGTAGAGCGTCGGGGAGTCGGCACGATCGACGACGATCGCGCCGTAGGTGTAGAGCGTCTGGGCGATCGTGACCGCGCCGGGCTGCCGCTTGCGGCCCTGCTGGACGCGAGCCAGGGCGTTGGCCTTGAGGCGCAGCCGCGCGCCCTCGGGCACCGACAGCGGGGACTGCAGGCCGTTGGTCGTCGTCGCCGGCGGCACGTAGACCGAGGCGGCGGGCCCGGGGATCGCGATCGCCAGGGCGTGCGGGATCCGGCCCTCGCGCAGCTCCTTCGGCCGGATCAGCCCGCCGATCAGCGGTAGCCCGGAGCCGCGCAGGCTCGGGGTGCGGGGGTAGCTCTCGCTGCGCGGCGTCCCGGAGCCGCTTGCCGTGAGCGACCAGCGCCGCGCGAAGGCGTACGAGATCGTCTGGCCGACGCGTCGCGAGCGCCAGAGGTCCCAGACGATCCGCTGCTCCTCGTCGACCAGGATCAACCAGCCGTCGTGGCCGCTGTCGGGCACGGCGTCGTCGGGCAGCACCAGCTCGGACGGCACGGCGTCGGCCTTGCGGCCGCAGTGGACCTGGCGACAGACCAGCCGGACCGGCTTGCCCACGCCGATCCGGAAGACGCCCGGCGTCCACGCCGTGGTGTCCATGTTGATGTAGAGGTTGCGCGTGTTGCGGACGGCGTTGAGGCGCTCGTCCTCCTCGACCGGCACCGGTGACTGCGCGCCCAACCGGATCATCCGGTCGGAGTTGGGGTCGACGCTCGCGGTCTCGACCGTGCGGTTCCACGGGCTGTTCGCCGAGAACGGCGCCTGCCCGCCGAGGTCGAAGCGGAGCTCACGCGCCGTCTGCGCGACGGTACGCGCGGTGGTCGTCTCGTTCTGGTCGTCGCCTCCGCAGGCGGCCAGTCCGAACGAGACGCCGACCACGGCGACGAGCCAGGCCGCGGGACGCGCGGCGCGGCGGATCACGGGGACACCTCGTCGGCGGTCCGGCGCGGGTTGGTCGCCGCGACCGAGAGCAGCATGTAGCGGCCCGATCGGTACAGCGGAGAGAACCCGGGCACGGTGCCGCGGGTGATCCCCGGGTAGCGCTGGTTGATCGAGTTCGCCCCCGATCCGGAGCCGGTGGTGGTCAGGATGTACCGCACCTTGCCCCACGGAGCGTCCAGCACCTCGAGGAAGTACTTGTCGCCTTCGTCGACGCGGTCGACGAACGCCTCGGGACGCCCGGTCAGCAGGATCACGCCGCCGACGACGGAGTTGTCGGCCAGCACGGTGTTCTTGCGGTCGCCGACCGTCGCCTTGATGAACGCGGCCATCCGCTGCGAATCCTCGATTCCGACCCGGTAGCCACCGCGCGAGCTGGTGCCCTCCTGGTCCTTCTGCTGGATCATGCCGCGCAGGAACGCCTGCTCGAGGTTCTGGTAGGGGTAGCGGTCCATCGCGATCCCCGCAGCCGGGATCGCCAGCACCAGCGAGACCATCGCCATCGTGGCGCCGATCGCTCCCTGACTGCGGGCGAGCCACGCGGCGGCCCCGATCCCGAAGACGGTCAGCGGCAGCACCGAGCGCAGCGACAGCAGCGACATGTCGTCGTGGATCACGGCGTTGCCGACCAGCACCGCGATCCCGCCGAGCACGACGATCGCCATGCCGCCGGCGATCGCGTCGCGCCTCGTCGCGGCGCCCCAGATCAGACCGACGAAGGCCAGCACGGTGATCAGCGAACCACCGATCAGCACGGCGCCGGTGTGCTTGATCAGGTTGCCGAGCTCGACCGGCTGGGTGGCGTTGGAAGCGCTCGGGCCACCGAACGGCTGGGCGTCGACGATCCAGCCGAACGGATCGCCGGCGATCACCCAGCAGATCATGATCCACAGGAACACGACCGTGGCGGTCGGCGCGAGCAGGGTGATCAGCAGCCCCTCGCTCTCGTCGTCGTCGGCCTTGCGGACCGCCAGCACGACGGCGACGACGATCGCCAGCAGGATCGCCCAGAGGATCAGGCCGAAGCGGCCGATCGAGAGCAGGGCCAGGCAGAGCCCGACGCCGGCCACGAACCGCGGCTGGTCCTCGATCACCCAGGTGAAGACGAAGTAGACCGTGGCGGCGAGCGCGGCCACGTAGATCATGTCGGGCATTCCCGTGCTGGCGTAGAACAGCCAGAGCGGGTTGACCGCGATCAGCACCGTCGCCAGCACCCGGCGTCCGAGCGTGAAGCCGCAGCGCGCCAGCGTGCGGTGGATCAGCATGAGCGCGAGCGCGCCCCAGAAGCCGGACGCGACGGGCAGCGCGATCAGCGAGCTGGCCAGCGGCTTGACGATCGCGAACGGCAGCAGGCCGAGCGTCTGCAGCGGCGGAGCGCTGAAGCCGATCGCCGCGAGCTTGGCCGGGTCGTTGTGCCAGACGTAGAACGCGCGGCCCATCAGGTCGAGCGCGTCGGCCGGCACGACGTGCTGGTCGATCACCGCGCGGTAGCCGACCGCGGCGAACAGCAGCCAGCCGATCAGGAAGACGAACAGCGCCTCGAACCGGATCAGCCCGACCGGGGCGTCGATGTCGTCGGGACGCCGCCGCGGGCCCGGGACGTTGATGTCCTCCTCCGGGACGAGGATCCGGGCGACGGGTCGCCGTGCCTCGGAGAGGTCGGTGCCGGGGTTCATGAGCGAATCCGTCCGGCGGTCGGCTCGAGCACGTTCGCGGTGGCCGGGGCGGGACCGACGGGACGCGGCGCCGCGGGGGCGTGGGCGGCGTCGAGGCCGTGCTCGGTCTTCTCCCAGTAGAAGGGGTTGGTGATCAGCTGCCAGAAGCCCTTCCAGGCGGCGATCGACATGAAGCCCCAGTAGATCGGCGAGAACAGCGCCTGGCGGACCAGCGAGAAGTACCCGCGGTGGATCGTGCCGGCGATGTTCGCGTAGACGAAGACGAAGTTGCCGACGACGAGCTGGAAGACCGCGGCGTAGAAGACGAAGCCGGGGAAGATCTGCCGGATCAGGTCCCACTGCGTCAGGGTGAAGAGCGTCGTCAGGCCCCAGAAGATCGGGTTGATCAGGAAGGTCAGCGTCCCGCCGATCACGAGCTGGAAGCTGATGAAGCCCATGAAGCCCATCTGCCGGTAGAGCTTGGCCGGGTTGCGCATGTGGACCAGGTACGTCTGGAAGTAGCCCTTGATCCACCGCGAGCGCTGGCGGATCCAGTTGGGCAGGTCCGAGTTGGCTTCCTCGTACGTCGTCGAGTCGATGACGGCCGTCTCGAGGCCCGCCTTGTACAGGCGGATCCCGAGGTCGGCGTCCTCGGTGACGTTGTAGGGATCCCAGGCGCCGAGCTCGAGCAGCTCGCGGGTCTTGAAGTGGTTCGACGTCCCGCCGAGCGGGATCGGCGCCTTGGCCTGGTCCAGGCCCGGCAGCATCAGGTCGAACCACATCGAGTACTCGGTGGTGAACCACCGCGTGAGCAGGTTCTGCTCGGAGTTGAAGTAGTTGAGCTTGGCCTGCACGCAGGCGACGTTGCCGGGCGACTTGCGGAACGCCGCGACCACGCGCTTGAGCTGGTCGGGGTCCGGGCGGTCCTCGGCGTCGTAGATCACCGTGATCTCGCCCGTCGCCTGGATCAGCCCGTAGTTGCAGGCCTTCGGCTTGGTCTGGGGCAGGCTCGGCGGGACGATCACCAGGTGGAAGTGCGCCGGCAGGTTGAGCGTGCGGATCGCCTCGATCGTCTCCTCGTCCTCCTCCTCGCAGAGCAGGCGGACGTCGAGCTTGTGCCGCGGGTAGTCCAGGCCGTGCACGCCGCGGACCAGGGCCGGGACGACCGCCGCCTCGCGGAACAGCGGGACCAGGATCGTGTAGGTCGGCAGCGTCGCGTCGTCGAGCGCGTCGACGTCGTCCTGGGTCACGTCGATCCCGGCGTGGGCGCCGAGGCTCTTGAGCACCAGACGGAGCTTGTAGAGCGAGACCGCCAGGTGGAAGACGCTGAGGATGCCGAAGACGACGGCGAGCGTCGTGATCGGCGCG
>JADMKN010000205.1 GCA_015478825.1 Patulibacter sp.
CCGAGGCCCTGGTCTTGGCGGGCCTCGGGCAGGTTCGGCGTGACGACCGTGACCAGCGGCAGCAGCTCGCTGACCAGCGTGTCGTGCGCGCTCGGCTCGAGCAGCCGGGCTCCGGACTCGGCGACCATCACCGGGTCGAGCACGATCGGGACGCCGGCCGGCAGCAGTGCCAGCGCCTCGGCGACCGCGACGATCGACTCGCGGCGTCCGACCATGCCGATCTTCACGGCCGAGACGTCGATGTCGTCGACGACGGTCCGGATCTGCGCGACGATCATCTCGGGCGAGACGGGTTCGATCAGCGTGACCGCGACGGTGCTCTGCGCGGTCAGTCCGACGATCGCGCTCGTCCCGTGCACCCCGGCGTTCGCGAACGCCTTGAGATCGGCTTGGATGCCGGCGCCGCCGCCCGAATCGGACGAGGCGATGGTCAAGCAGACGGGGGTCCGATCGCTCATGGACTACCGAGGCTACCGCGCCCGGACCGGGACGGCGCGAACTCCCTCCGATCACGGCCGATCCGTCCCTTCGCCGGCTCCAGCGTCGTACGGTCCGACGAGGCTGATGCCCCCGCCGAAGTCCCGCCGCAGACGGCCGCGCGCCTCGAGATCCGCCAGGCAGGCGAGGACGTCGGCGGGGTCGTGGCCGACCAGGAGCTGCTCGATCGTCCGCGGGCCGTCGACCAACCGCTCGCCGAGCTTGCGCGCGAGCCCTTCCAGCCCCCGCAGCGGGTCGGACGCGGCGAGCGGCAGCGTGATCTGCCCGCCCCGGTCGCCCAGCAGAGCGAGAACGTCGGCCGGCTCGAGCACGACGGTCGTTCCCGGCTCGTCGCGGAGCAGCCGGTTCGATCCCGCGTAGGCGGGCGACGTGATCGCCCCGGGGATCACGCCGACCGGGCGGTCCAGGTCGAGGGCGAAGTGCGCCGTGCTGAGCGATCCGGATCGCGATGCCGCCGCGATCACGACGGTCGCGTCGGCCAGCGCGGCGATCAGGCGGTTGCGCGCAGGGAAGCCCCACGGCCGTGGCGTCGTGCCGGGCGCCATCTCGCTGACCACCACGCCCTCGCAAGCGATCCGGGCGTGCAGGGCCCGGTTGCGGGCCGGCGAGGCCCGCTCCGGCCCCCCGGCCAGCACCGCGACCGTCGATCCGCCCTCGGAGCCGGCCGCGACGGCGCCGGTCAACGCTCCGCCGTGCGCGGCGGCGTCGATGCCGAACGCCATGCCGCTGATTACCGTCACGCCCGCTGAGGCGAGCGCCCCGGCGAATCGCTCGGCGACCGCCCGGGCCTCGGCCGGCGCCCGCCGAGCGCCAACGATCGCCACGGCGGGTCGTTCGCCGTCGGCCCCGAGGACGGCGTGCAGCCGCTCGACCCCGCCGAGCACGTGCAGGATCGCCGGCGGATCGGCCAGCTCGCGCAGCTTCCGCGGGTAGGCGTCGTCGTGTCGGCAGATCGCCGCTACCGCGTGCTCGCGGACGTTGCGAGCGCAGCGCTCCCGCAGCACGTCGTCGTCGAGCCGCGCGGGAACGGCGGCCTGTCGTCCCGACGGCCCGGCGAGCGCGCGGATCAACGCGGCGTCGTCGAGCATCAGCAGCCCCGACGGCCGGTTGCGGTGGAACCGACGGTCGATCGCCGGACTGAGATCGCCCAGCAGCTCCGTCCTGCGCAGGCAGGCCACGCACGCGCTCATGCCGCCACCGCCCCGTCGCTGGCCTCGAGCTGCTGCCGCAGGTGCAGCGCCTCGGCGAGCTGCGCGGCGCCGATCGTCTCGTGGCGCTCGAGATCGGCGATCGTGCGCGCCAACCGCAGCACCCGGGCCCGTCCGCGCGCGGACAGCACGCCCCGGACGTAGCAGCGGTTCAGCACGTCGGCCGCGGGGCCGTCCAGGTCGGCGTCGAGCGGGCGCAGGCCTCCCGCCCGGTGACGCTCCGCCCGGAACTCCCGCGCCGCGGTCACCCGCTCGCGCGCCTCCGCCGTCGACCCGGACGGCGGACCGGCGATCTCCTCGGGCGTCGGGCGCGGACAGTGGACGTGCAGGTCGACCCGGTCCAGCAGCGGGCCGCTCAGCTTGCGGCGGTAGCGGTCGAGGTCGGCATCGCTGCAACGGCAGCGGGCGGAGCCCGCGTAGCCACACGGACAGGGGTTGGCGGCGGCGAGCAGCAGCGTGCGCGCCGGGAAGACTCGCGTCCGTCCCTGCCGGACCAACCGCACCCGCGCGTCCTCCAGCGGCTGCCGCAGCGCTTCGAGCGCGTCGCGGCGGAACTCGGGCAGCTCGTCCAGGAAGAGCACGCCGCGGTGCGCGAGCGTGATCTCGCCGGGCCGCGGCGCCGATCCGCCGCCCACCAGTCCCGCCGCCGACGTCCCGTGGTGCGGCGCGCGGAACGGCCGGGCGGTGATCAGGCCGCCCCCGTCGTGCAGGCCGCAGACGCTGTGGATCCGCGTCACCTCGAGCGCCTCGGACGTCCGCATCGCCGGAAGCAGGCCCGGCAGCCGTCGCGCGAGCATCGTCTTGCCCGATCCCGGCGGACCGACGAGCAGCAAGCTGTGGCTGCCGGCGGCGGCGACCTCCAGCGCGCGCCGGGCCAGCTGCTGCCCGCGCACGTCGGCCAGATCCAGCCCGTCCGGCGGCGTGACCGGACGATCACGCTCCAACGTCGGGGCGGGATGCGGCTCGGCGTCCGTGCGGGCCAAGGCCGTCAGGGCGTCGCGCAGGGTCCCGACGCCGCGGATCGAGATCGCCGAGACGAGCCGGGCCTCGGCGACCTGGTCCTCGGGCAGCACCAGCCGCCCGATCCCGACCGTGCGGGCGCCCTCGGCGACGACCAGCGCCCCGCGTCCCGCGCGAACCGCGCCGCCGAGCGACAGCTCGCCGACGATCGCGACGCCGTCCAGGTCGACGCCCGGCGCCTGACCGCTGGCGGCCAGCAGCGCGACCGCGATCGCCAGGTCGAACCCCGGTCCGCCCTTCGGCAGGCTCGCCGGGGCGAGGTTGACCGTAATGCGCCGCTGCGGCAACTCGAATCCCTGGTTGCCGAGCGCCGAGCGGACGCGCTCGCGCGCTTCGCGCACGGCCAGGTCCCCCAGGCCGACGATCGTGAACGCCGGCAGTCCGGGACGGATGTCGACCTCGACGGTCACCGGGCGGGCGTCCAGGCCGTCGAGGGTGAACGTCTCCACACGGGCGAGCATGGCCGTCACGCTAGGTCGGGTCGACGTTGCGACTCTGCCCCCGGAGCGTGCCGACAACGGCCACGAAGAGGAGCAGGTTCGCGGCGCCGGAGCGGCTCGTCCCCGCTCCGCGAACTTGGTGCCGGTTCGACGGCATGTCGGTTCAGGAACACCACCCCACGCAGGCCGCCGACGCCTAGCGTCGGAGCGATGTCAGGCTCCGCACCGACCGCATCCAGTACCGACCGCCGCCGCCGGATCGGCGCGCTCGGCGAGCAGCACGCCCGCCACCACCTGCAGCGCCGCGGCTACCGGCTCGTCGCCGCTCAGGCGCGCACCCGCCACGGCGAGATCGACCTGATCGCGATCGACGGTCCGACGCTCGTCTTCTGCGAGGTCAAGACCCGGGTCGCCCGCAACGGGGCGGCGCCGTGGACGTCGCTGCACGAGCGCAAGCGCGCGCAGGTCCGCCGGCTCGCCGTGGCCTGGCTGGCCGAGAACGACGACCGCCCGCGAACCAGTGAGATCCGCTTCGACGCGATCCTCGTCACCGTCGACCGCGAGGGCGCGCTGCGCTCGATCGAGCAGATCGAGGCGGCGTTCTAGACCAGCCCGACGTAGGCCACCGAGCGGAACGAGCGCCGGTGCAGGGCGTGGATCCCGTGGGTGCGGATCGCATCCTGGTGGGCCGCCGTGCCGTAGCCCTTGTGCTGGGCGAAGTTCCACTCGGGGTGGCGTTCGTGCGCCCGGTGCATGAACCGGTCGCGGGTGACCTTCGCCACGATCGACGCGGCGGCGATCGCGGCGCTCAAATGGTCGCCGCCGACGACGGGCTCCTGCGCGTAGCCGATGTCCGGCACGCGGAAGCCGTCGATCCGGCAGAGCGCTCCCGGCCGCGCCACGGTGCGAGCCGCCGCGCCGAGCGCCTCGAGGTTGGTCACGTGGAGGCCGCGCGCGTCGAGTCCCTCGACGCAGCGCGACGCCACGCCCACGCGCACCGCGAGCCGCACGACCACACCGAACAGCCGCTCGCGCTCCGCCTCGTTGTGCTTCTTCGAGTCGTCGAGCGCGCCCAGCGCCCGAACCTCCGCCGGACCGATCCGGTGCAGATCCAGCAGCACCGCGCCGGCCACCAACGGACCGGCCAGGCAACCCCGGCCGGCTTCGTCCGCGCCGACGACCCAGCGGGCGCCGGTCTTCCGGTCGTGCTCGACCAGGGTCCGACCGCGACTCATGCGCACGCCCCGAGAGTACGCCTCGGAGCGGCGGGCATCACGCCCCTAGACGCCACCGATGCGGTTGGGCGGCCAGTAGGTGGCGAACGCCTTGCCGACGACCGCGTCGCGCGGCACCGGGCCCCAGAACCGCGAGTCGTTCGACTCCCCGCGGTTGTCGCCCATCATGTAGTAGTGACCGGCCGGCACGCGGATCGCCTTGGGCAGCGTGCACGGGCTGCCCGACGTGGTCTGGCCCTCGCACGTGTCGCTGATGAACGGTTCGTCGGTGCGCTTGCCGTTGAGGATCACGCGGCCCTCGCGCACGGCGATCAGGTCCCCGGGACCGGCGACCACGCGCTTGATGTAGTTCTCGCCCGTCCAGGTGCCGCCGACGGCCTTCGCGCAGGGCTTGCCGTCGGACATGCTGTCCTCGACGGCGCAGACGCCCGGCGCGGTCGAGCCGACGTTGGACTCGAGACCCGAGTCGCCCGGCTCCGCCCCGCGCGGCGGGTGGAAGACCACGATGTCGCCGATCTTCGGATCGGAGCCGAGGCGATGCGCGATCCGGTTGACCAGCACGCGCTGCTTGATCTCCAGGGTCGGCAGCATCGAGCCACTGGGGATCTGGTACGGCTTGACCAGGAACTTCTGGATGCCCAGCGCGAGCAGCAGCGCCAGGACCACGAGGCCGACGAGCTCGACGATCGGGTGAATCCGTCGCTTGGACTTCTTCCCCGTCCCCCCGGCGTCAGGCCGAGGGGATGTCGCGTCGGCGGCCACGGGACGAGCTGCTACGACTCGGCGTCGGTGGACGCGTCGGCCGTCGACTCGACGGCGGGCGTCTCCGTCGCGGGAGCCTCGTCGACCGGCGGCGCGGCCGCGGGGGCCGTCTTCTCCGGAGCGACGTAGCGCTTCTCGCGCACGCGGGCGGCCTTGCCGACCCGGCCACGCAGGTAGTAGAGCTTGGCGCGCCGCACGTCGCCGCGAGCGGCGACGTCGATCTTCTCGATCTTCGGGGAGCTGAGCGGGAACGTCCGCTCCACGCCGACGCCGAACGACTGCTTGCGGACGGTGAACGTCTCGCGAGCTCCGTGGCCCTGGCGCTTGATCACGATGCCTTCGAAGACCTGCGTACGGCGACGCGTGCCCTCCACGACCTGGAAGTGCACGCGGACGCGGTCACCAGGCTGGAAGTCGGGTTGCGAGCGGAGCTGTTCACGCTCGAGCTTCTCGATCACGGTCGTCATTAGCGAGGGGCCCGGGAGGTCGGAAAACACGCACCAACGCGTGATCCGGGCAAGGTGAACAATCTAGCGAAGCAGCGGCCGTGGCACGCTGACGTCATCCGTCGCGGCCGAGCCGCGACCCGGCGTCGCCGCGCTCGCGGCTGCGGGCCCGGCGCCACCCGTCGATCTCCGCGTGATGCCCCGACAGCAGCACGTCGGGGACCTTCCAGCCGCGGTGCTCGGCGGGCCGGGTGTAGTGCGGGTACTCGGGGTCGCCGTCGAGGGCGACGCTGAAGCTCTCCTCGACCGCCGAGTCGGCGTGGCCGAGCGTGCCGGGCAGCTTGCGCAGGACCGCATCGCAGACGACCATCGCCGCCAGCTCGCCGCCGGCCAGCACGTAGCGTCCGATCGACAGGGTGTCCGAGCAGAAGTGCTGGACGATCCGCTCGTCGAAGCCCTCGTAGCGCCCGCAGAGCAGGGTGATCCCCTCCTCCTCGGCGGCCAGCTCGTCGACGTAGGCGTCGTCGAGCACCCGACCGCCGGGCGTCAACGCGATCACGCGGCGGTGTGTGCGCAGGTCGACCGGGTCCTCCGCGTAGACGCCGCGCAACGCCTGCTCCATCACGTCGACCCGCAGCACCATGCCGGCGCCGCCGCCGTAGGGCGTGTCGTCGACCTGGCGGGCGGTGGTCGTCGTGTAGTCGCGGGGGTTGAACGTGCGGACGCGGTGCCCGGCCTCGGCCGCGTTGCGGACGTGGCGCTGCTCGTCGAACCAGCCGAACCACTCCGGGAACAGCGTGAGGACGTCGATCTCCACGCCTCAGCCCTCGTCCCCGGGCGGGGACGCGGATCCGCCGTCGGTGTCGGCCGGCTCGTCCTCGCCCATGAAGGCCAGGTCGACCACGATCCGGCCGGTCTTCTGGTCCAGCTCGGGAACGGCGTCGCGGTGCATCGGCACCAGCAGGTCGGGCGCGCCGGCCCGGCGCACCTCGAGCACGTCGCACGACGGCAGGACCAGCACGCCTACGACCTCGCCGACCGGCGCGCCGCCGGTCGAGCGCACCGGCAGGCCGACCAGCTCGTCGGGCCAGAACTCATCGTCCTCCAGCGGCGGAAGCGCCGAGCGCGGAACGAACAGGTCCTTGCCGCGCAGCGTCTCGACCATCGAGATGTGGTCGATGCCGTCGAGCCGCAGCAGCGGTCGGGCATCGGTCCCGCCGCGGTGGACGATCTTCCGCTCGACCCCGTCGACGGTCACCCTCGTGCCGGCGGTCAGCAGCGGCCCGCGCGGGCGCGTCACGTGGAACGTGCCGTCGAGGCCGTGATGCTTGCCGATCCAGCCGGCCGACAGCATCGGCTCGGCCGTGGGGGGCGTCTCGCCCGACACGTCAGTCGTCGACGATGTCGACGAGGACCCGCTGGTCGTGGTGGGCCGCTGCGACCTTCACCACGGTGCGCAGGGCGTAGGCCGTGCGCCCACCCCGGCCGATCACCTTGCCGTAGTCGTCCGCGTCGACCCGAAGCTCGAAGACCACGCTCGTGTCGTCGTCCTCGAGCCGCTCGACGACCACGACGGCGTCCGGCTCGTCGACGATCGCACGCGTCACGTCGGCGAGCAGCGCCGCGACGACGCTGGGCTCGGCCTCGGGGGTCGCCACGACGGAGAAGCGGTCTAGCGCGCCTGGATGCCCTGCGTGCGCAGGAGCTTCTTGACGGTGCCCGACGGCTGGGCGCCGACGGACAGCCAGTGCTGCACGCGCTCTTCGTTCAGCACGATGGTCGACGGCTCGGTCTGCGCGTTGTACTGACCGATGGTCTCGATCACCCGGCCGTCACGCTGGTTGCGGGAATCGGTGGCGACCACGCGCCACACCGGGTTCTTCTTGCTTCCCACGCGGGTAAGCCTCAGTCGAACAGCCACGAACGTCCTTCAGTCACGGTCTCGGATGGGCGCAGGGCAGGATTGCCCCCGCGCCGAAGGTCATGAAGCCTAGCGCGATCGCCCCGGGTGCCGTCGTGCGACACGCGGGCCGGTCGGCGTCGGCGGTCAGCGCTTGCGTCGCTTGGCGGCGCGCTTGCCGCCGCGGACGCCGGCCGCGCCGGCGCCTCCGCCCATCCCCGGGGGCAGGCCGGCGGGCATCCCGGCGCCGCCGGCGCCGCCCATGAGCTGGCCCAGATCGCCCATCTTCCCCCGGCTGAGCTGCTTCATCATCTTCCGCATCTGCTGGAAGTTCTTGACGAGCTGGTTGACCTGCTGGACGCTGGTGCCCGAGCCCTTGGCGATCCGCAGTCGGCGGCCGCCCTTGATCAGCTCGGGGTGACGGCGCTCCTTCGGCGTCATCGAGAGGATGATCGCCTCGACGCGGTCCATCTCGCGGTCGTCGATCTGCGCGTCCTTGAGCTGGGACCCGACGCCGGGAAGCATCCCCATCACCTTCGACAGCGGGCCCATCCGCCGGATCATCTTCGTCTGCTTGAGGAAGTCCTCGAAGGTGAACTCGTTGCGCCGCAGCTTGCGCTCTAGCGCCTTGGCGTCGGACTCGTCGATCTGCTTGCCGGCGGACTCGATCAGCGACAGCACGTCGCCCATGCCGAGGATCCGCTGCGCCATCCGGTCCGGATGGAACGCCTGGAAGTCCGGCAGCTTCTCGCCGGTCGACGCGAACAGGATCGGCTTGCCGGTGACCGCCTTGACCGACAGCGCCGCGCCGCCGCGAGCGTCGCCGTCGAGCTTCGACATCACGACGCCGTCGAACCCGGCGGCGGCCGCGAACTGCTCGGCGACGTTGACCGCGTCCTGACCGGTCATCGCGTCGACGGTCAGCAACACCGTGTCGGGACGGACCGCGTCGCGGATCGCGACCAGCTCGTCCATCAGCGCCTGGTCGACGTGCAGGCGGCCGGCGGTATCGACGATCAGGACGTCCTTGCCGTCCTGCTTGGCCTGGTCGAGCGCCCAGCGGGCGACCTCGACGGCCGGCAGCTCGGTGCCGCGGTCGTAGACCGTCGCCCCCGCCTGTCCGCCGACCAGCCGGAGCTGCTCGACCGCGGCCGGGCGCTGGACGTCGCAGGCGGCGACCGCCACGGCCGAGCCCTTCTCCTCCTTCAACCACCGCGCCAGCTTCGCCACCGCGGTCGTCTTGCCCGAGCCCTGCAGACCCGACATCAGGATCACCGTCGGCGGGCTCGAGGCGAAGGAGATGCCCTCCGCCTCGCCGCCCATCAGGTCGACGAGCTCCTCGTGGACGATCTTGACGACCTGCTGACCGGGGTTCAGCTGGCCGAGCACGTCGGCGCCGAGGCAGCGCTCCTTGACCGTCGCCGTGAACGACTTGACGACGCGGAAGTTGACGTCCGCCTCGAGCAGCGCGAGACGGATCTCGCGCATCGCGGCGTTGACGTCGGCCTCGGACAGGGTGCCGCGCTGGCGGACGTCGTCGAGGGTCGCCTGGAGCTTTTCGGAGAGGGCGTCGAACACGGAGCGGTGGAACCTGTTCCTGGATCAGGGGCGGCCGGGCGGAGAAACCGGTGGCTCAGTGTCGCACGACGTCGCCGCCGGACGTCGGCGAGCCGACGCCCTCGCGGATCTGCTCGACCGTGCTGCTGAGCCCCGCCAGCGCCTGCGTGATCTCGCCGGGGATCACGAAGACCTTGTTGGCGTCGCCCTTGGCCAGCTCGGGCAGCATCTGCAGGTACTGGTAGCTGAGCAGCTCCTTGTCGGGCTGCCCGGCGTGGATCGCCCGGAAGACCGTGTCGATCGCCTTGGCCTCGCCCTCCGAACGCAGCACGGCCGCGGTCTTCGCGCCCTCGGCCTTGAGCACGGCCGATTCCTTCTCGCCCTGGGCGTTGAGGATCTGGGCCTGCTTCGAACCCTCGGCGGTGAGGATCTGCGCGCGGCGGTCCCGCTCGGCGCGCATTTGCTTCTCCATCGCGTCGAGGATCGTCGAGGGCGGATCGATCGCCTTCAGCTCGACGCGCCCGACGCGGATGCCCCACTTGCCGGTCGCCTCGTCGAGCACCGTGCGGAGCTGGCCGTTGATCTCGTCCCGCGAGGTCAGGGCCTGTTCCAGCGTCATGCCGCCGACCACGTTGCGCAGCGTCGTGGCGGTGAGCTGCTCGACCGCCTGGAGCGGGTTGGCGACTTCGTAGGTGGTCGCCTTCGGGTCGGTGATCTGGAAGTAGAGCACCGTGTCGATCGAGACCGAGACGTTGTCCTCGGTGATCACCGAGTTCGGCGGGAAGCTGACGACCTGCTCGCGCAGGTCCTGCAGCGGCAGCAGGCGGTCGATGAACGGCACGGTGATCCGCAGGCCGGGCTCGAGCGTCCGGGTGTAGCGCCCGAAGCGCTCGACGATGCCCGCGCGGGCCTGCGGGATGATCCGTACGGTCTTCGCGGCGAGCAGCAACGCGAAGACGAGCAGAATGGCGAAGACGATGGCGATCACGACGGCCTCCAGGGGATTCGGGACGTGAGTCGTTCCACGCCCCGTTCGGTGCTCCCAGCCTAGTGGACCACGCGAGGCGCGACCGGCCGCGCCGGCGCGCGCTACTCGGTGACGATGGCGGTGGCGCCCTGGATCTCGAGCACCGTGACCGTCGCGCCGGCCGTGATCGCTTCGAGCCCCGCGCTGCGCGCGGTCCAGGTCTCGCCGTCGAGCCGGACCTGCCCGAGCAGCTCCGGTCCTTGGAGCGCGGCGGTCACCACCGCGGTCCGGCCGATCAGCGC
Source organism: Patulibacter sp. (assembly GCA_015478825.1). Taxonomy (GTDB): domain Bacteria; phylum Actinomycetota; class Thermoleophilia; order Solirubrobacterales; family Solirubrobacteraceae; genus Patulibacter. The sequence goes on from JADMKN010000205.1 coordinate 10,336, forward strand.
GGCCGTCCCGGTCTTCGTGTCGGTCGTCTGACGAAGATGGCGCTTGGCGATCGGCCGCAGCAGCCAGAACGACGCGACCGTCAGGACCGAGAAGACCGCCACCTGCGGCACGACCCCGCCGCCGACGGCCGCGGTCAGCGCGGCCCCGAAGCTGCCCAACGAGAACGGCGCCACGAACAGCGACAGCGTGAGGACCTCGCCCGCCGCGAGCGCGACCCCGAGCACGACCCAGATCAGCGTGGCGTCCATACCGTCAGCCTACCGGGAGCGCGGGTGGGAGCGTCCCGATTTCGCGCCCCCGGACAGGCCGTCAGGCGACGTCGCGCTCGTCCGGGCGGACCAGCGCCTGGGCGAAGTCGTCCGCGTCGAACGGCCGCAGATCCTCCAGCGTCTCGCCGATCCCGATCAGCTTGACCGGGATGCCCAGGTCCTGGGCGATCGCCACCGCGATCCCGCCCTTCGCCGAGCCGTCCAGCTTGGTCAGCACGATCCCCGTCACCGGCGCGACCTTCGAGAACTCGACGGCCTGACGCAGGCCGTTCTGACCGGTCGTCGCGTCGATCGTCAGCAACGTCTCGTGCGGAGCGCCCGGCAGCAGCTTGTCGATCACGCGGCGGACCTTCGACAGCTCCTCCATCAGCGGGAGCTGCGTATGCAGCCGACCCGCGGTGTCGACGATCACCACGTCGGCGCCGCTCTCGCGCCCGCGGCGCACGGCCTCGTACGCCACCGACGCGGGATCGCTCGCCCCCGCCCCCGCGGCGAGATCGGTGCGGCCGGTGACGACCTCGACGCCCGCGCGCTCGCCCCAGACCTGGAGCTGCTCGACCGCAGCGGCGCGGAAGGTGTCCGCGGCCCCGAGCACCACCTTCAGGCCGAGCTGGTTGCTCAGCGTGTTGGCGAGCTTGCCGATCGACGTGGTCTTGCCGGTGCCGTTGATCCCCGCCACCATGATCACCGTCGGACCGTGGCGCAGGTCGATCGTCGCGTCGCCGGCCGGACGCGCCGCGTCCGCCAGCAGCTCGCCGAGCCGGTCGTGCAGCGTCTGCGGATCGGTCACGCCACCCGTCGTCGCCTCCTGCTCGAGCCGGCCGACGATCTCGGCGGTCGCCTTGGCGCCGCAGTCGGCCATGATCAGCGCCTCCTCCAGGCGCTCCCAGGTCTCGTCGTCGAGCGTGTCGAACAGCGTCTGGGTCAGCTCGGCGCCGAGCGCCTCGCGGGTCTTGCGCAGGTTCTGGCGCAGCCGCTTGAAGAACCGCCCGCGCTTCTCCGGCTCGTCGGCCGGAATCGCGCGCACGCGCTCCTCGTCCAGCAGGAAGAGATCAGTCCACTCGCGAGCCATCGGCGCCCGACGATACCGGGGTGGTCTGGTCCAGACGGCGCGAGACGACCTTCGACACCCCGTCGCCGCCCATCGACACCCCGTAGAGCGCGTCGGCGGCGTCCATCGTGCGCTTCTGGTGCGTGACGACGATGAACTGCGCGCGGTCGCGGTAGCGCCGCAGGAGCTGGAGGAAGCGATCGATGTTGAGATCGTCGAGCGCGGCCTCGACCTCGTCGAGCACGTAGAACGGACTCGGCCGGGCCAGGAAGACGGCGAACAGGAAGGCGATCGCGGTCATCGTCTTCTCGCCGCCCGACATCAGCGTCAGGCGCTTCATGTGCTTGCCCGCCGGCATGATCTCGATCTCGACGCCGACGTCCTCGTCGCGCGCGGCCGCGCCGTTCTCGCCCTCGCCCTCACCCTCGCCCGACGGCTCGTCGCCGTCCTCGCCCTCGACGGTCTCCAGCTCGGCGCCGCCGACCAGTCGCAGCCGGCCCCGACCGCCGGGGAAGACGTGCTCGGCCAGCTCGGCGAAGTTCTTGGCGCAGGCGTCGAAGGTCTGCTCGAAGGTCTCGCGGATCTGGCGGTCGGTGTCGCGGATGAAGCCGTCGAGTTCGCGCAGCGCGGTCTCCAGGTCGGTCCGCTGGGCCTCGAGCTCCTCGACGTGCGTGCGGGCCTCCTCGTAGGCCTGCTCGGCCAGCGGGTTGACGGGGCCGAGCTGCTCGCGGCGGCGCTGCAACCTGGTCACGCGGGCGCGCAGCTCCTCGGCGACCTCGGGGGCGAGCGGCTCGTCCGCCGGTGCGGCCTCCAGGCCCAGCCGTTCCGCGAGCTCCGCCAGCTCGGCGACGATCTCCTGCTCCTGGTCGCGGGCCCGCGACGCCGCGACCTCGGCCGTGGTCAGTCGCTCGCCGAGCCGACGCAACCGCTGGGTCAGGTCGGCTTCCTGCTGGGCGCAGGCCCGCAGCCGTCCGGCGATGTCGTCGCCGCCGGCGCGGTCCTCGGCGACGATCCGCTCCAGCTCGGCTGCGCGGCCGCGCAGCGCCGCGAGCGCGTCGGCCAACAGGGCCGCGAGGCGCTCGCCGTGGGGCAGCACCGACCGGTCCGCGGCGATCGCCGCGTCGAGCGTCGCGACCCGCTGGTCGCGCTCGGCCCGCTCGCGCTGAAGCCGCTCGGAGGTCCGGCGCTCCGCCTGCAGCTCTCCGACGATCTGCGCCCGCCGGACGGCCAGCGGCCCCTCGTCGGGCGCATTGCGACGGCGATCGACGGCGCGGGTCGCGTCGCGCAGCGCCTCCTCGGCGTCGACGACCACCCGGCGGGCGTCGCGCGCGGCCTGCTCGTGGCGCTCCCGCTCGCGCTCGACGCCGGTCAACTCGTCGCAAATCGCCTCGGCCGCCGCGAGCGCGGTCTGCTCGGCCTGGGCGGCCTGCTCGCTCTCGCCGATCAGCCGGTCGCGCTTGTTGCGCTCGGCCAGCACCCGGTCCTCGCCACCCTGCGGGCTGCGCTGCAGCTCCCCCGCGCCGACCCGCCAGACGTGGCCGTCGCGGGTCACGAGCGTGCCGACGAAGGTCAACGGCACCTGCGTCGGCAGCTCGTCGACCATCCACGCCGTGCGCAGCAGGCGCCGGGCGATCCGCAGCGCGGTTTCGTCGCCGTGCAGCGTGTCGACCAGGGGCACCGCGCCGGGCACGGCCGGGTCGCCGTCGTCCGTCCGCGGTCCACCGTCGTCGCCCGGCAGCAGCACGCGGGCGCCGTCGCGCCCGCCGTGACCGAGCAGGTCCCGGGCGGCCATCGGGTCCGAGGCGACGATCGCGCCGAGCCGCCCGTCGAGCGCGGCCGCCACGGCCAGCTCGCAGCCGTCGTCGACCCGCAGGCCGTCGGACAGCGACGTGACCGCCGCCCCGCCCGTGCCGCGGGCCGAGCTGGCGTTGGACCCGTGACTGCGCAGGAACTGGTTGGCCGCCGCAAGCTGGGCCCCGACCGCCGCGGCCTCGCGGCGAGCGCGCTCGACCGCTTGCTCCAGCTCGCGGCGCTGCTCGCGGATCCCCTTCGCCCGCGCTTCGAACGCCGCGCCCGAGGCCTGCACGGCCACCGCGGCGTCGCGGGCCTGCTCGACCTGCGCGGCTGCGGCCTCGCGGACGGATTCCAACGCGGCCAGCTCGCGCTGGAGGACGTCCTGGCGCTCGGCGTCCAACGCCTCCAGCTCGGCTTCCAGCGCCGTGATCCGGTCGCTGCCGGCGTCGTCGGGAAGGTCGGCGGCCGCGGCGGCGCGCAACTCGTCGAGCTGCTCCTGACGCCGTTCGATCCGGTCGTCGAGGCTCTGACGGCGGTCGCTGACCCGCTCGAGCCGCAAGCCGACCCGCTCGGACGAGGACGTCACGCGCCGCGCGCGCGAGGCGAGCCGATCCCGCCGCTGCGCCTGCTCGGCCAGCGCTTCCTCGGCCTCGCGCCGCTCGGCCATCACCCCGTCGAGCTGCTCCTGCAGCGTCGTCCGCTCGGCCCTCGCCGCGATCGTCTCGGCCTCGGCCGCGGCGCGCTGGGCGCCGCGCTCGCGCAGCCCGTCGCGGGCGAGCTCCCAGCGGGCCTCGTTGGTCTGCCGCTCGAGCCGCGCGTGCAGGTCGGCCGCTTCGGCCTGGCGCTTCAGCGGCCCGAGCTGCTTGCGCGCCTCCTGCTCGACCAGCAGCGCCTGCTCCAGGTTGGCGCGGGTGCGGTCGAGCTTGGCCTGCGCGCGACGGCGGCGCTTGCGGTGCTTGCCCAGCCCGGCGGCCTCTTCGATCAGGAGCCGCCGGTCCTTCGGCTTCGACGTGACGATCCCCTCGACGCGCCCCTGCGAGATCACCGAGTGGGCCTCCTTGCCGAGCCCGGTGTCGGAGAGCACCTCCTGGACGTCGCTCAGCCGGCAGCGCGCGCCGTTCAGCCGGTAGCCGCCGTCACCGGAGCGATCGAGCCGGCGGATCACGGAGATCTCGCTGACCGGCAGGTCGACGGTGCCGTCGGAGTTGTCGAGCACCAGCTCGACCTCGGCGGCTTGCTTCGCCTGGACGCCTCGTCCACCCCCGAAGATCACATCCTGCATTGACTGGCCGCGGATCGCCAGCGGCCGTTGCTCACCGAGCGCCCAGAGGATCGCGTCGGTGACGTTGCTCTTGCCGGACCCGTTCGGGCCGACGACCACCGAAACACCCGGATCGAACTCCAGCCGGGTGCGGTCGGGGAAGGACTTGAAGCCCTTCAGGGTCACGGACTTGAGATGCATGGACGAGGGGGATGGGCGGGCTCGCCGTCTCAGGCGTCGAGCGAGACCAGCGCCTCCTGCGCCGCTTCCTGCTCCGCGAGCTTCTTCGAGCGGCCACGACCGCTCCCGATCACCGTCTCGTCGACGACGGCGTCGACCACGAAGGTCCGGGCGTGCGGCTCGCCGATCTCGTCGGTCACCCGGTACTCGACGGTGCGCCCGTCGGCCATCAGGCGCTCCTGCAGGCGGCTCTTGTGGTCGGTCGGACGGTCCAGCGCCTCGCCCAGCTCGGGCGCGAACGCATCGACCACCGCTTCGGCGGTCCGCTCGTAGCCGAACTCCAGGTAGCAGGCGCCGATGATCGCCTCGCAGATCGACGCCAGCACGCGCTCGGTGCGCACCAGGTCGCGCACCCGCTTGTGCATGTTCTCGGGGGCCGCGGCCACCATCCAGCTCGTGGTGGCCCGGCGGGCGCGGGCGCACG
>JADMKN010000206.1 GCA_015478825.1 Patulibacter sp.
GGCCGGCCGCGCCGCTGGTCGGCGCGACGATCGGCGACATGGCGCGCTACCTGATCGCGGCGGTCGTGGTGCTCGCGCTGGGGTTCATCCTCGGGTTCGAGGCGGACGGCGGTGCGCTCGGCGTGCTCGGCGGCGTGCTGCTGCTGGTGATCTTCTCCAGCGGCCTGGCCTGGGTCTTCACCACGCTCGGCCTGGTGATGCGGTCGCAGAGCGCGACGATGAACGCCGGATTCATGGCGCTCTTCCCGCTGGTCTTCCTCAGCAACATCTTCGTCGACCCGTCGACCCTGCCGGCGGTGCTGGAGTGGTTCGTCGGGGTCAACCCGGTGTCGCACGTGGTGACCGCAGTTCGCGGCCTGCTCGGCGGTGAGGCCGACGGCGGCGACATCGCCCTGGTGCTCGGCGAGGCGGCGGTGCTGACGGCGGTCTTCGTGCCGCTGACCAACCGGCTGTACCGCGGCCGGGGCTAGCGGGAGGTCGTGATCGGCAGAGGTTCGCCGGGCCCTGGCCGGTGGACCTCCGCCGCGCGCCGGGGATCAGCGCGGGTCGACCTCGATCGCCAGCGTCAGGCCGCGGGCGGCGGGAGCGCCGACGATGCTCTCGACCGCCCCGCGGACGGCGTGGACCGTGGCCGCCCGGTGGCGGGCCTTGATCTCGAGCTGCCGACGGAAGCGGTTCTGCCGGCGGAAGACCGGAATCGGGCCGCGGGTCTCCGGCGGCATCCTCCGCCGCAGCTCCTCCGCCGCGGCGGTCACGCGGTCCTCGCGCTCGTGCTCGACCATCACCCGCACGATCGTCGCGAACGGCGGGAAGCCGAGTGCCTTGCGCCGCTCCAGCTCCTCGACCAGGAACCCGTGGGCGTCGTGCCGGGCGGCGAGCAGCAGCGACGACTCCTCCGGGTTGCGGGTCTGGACCACTACCTGCGCGCGGCCGCCCCCGATCCCGCTGCCCCGCCCCGCCCGACCGGCGAGCTGCGCGACGAGCTGGAACGTCCGCTCCTGCGCCCGGAAGTCCGGGAATCGCAACGTGGCGTCGGCGTCGACCACCACCCCGAGCTCGACGTCGGGGAAGTCGTGGCCCTTGGCGATCATCTGGGTGCCGACGAGGATCCCGTGGTCGGCGGCACCGAACCGCTCCAGGACCCCCGAGCGGTCGCGGACGTCGGCGTCGAGCCGGAAGACGTGCCCGGGCAGGTCGTCGGCAAGCTGCTCGGTGCCCAGCCCGTGCTGACCGACCGACACCGAGCCGCAGCTCCCGCATCGGGTCGGCGGCGCCTCCTGGTGCCCGCAGTGGTGGCAGCGCAGCCGGCCGTGGGCCGCGCTGCCGGGGTCGAAGTCGTGGACGTCGCCGCGTCGCCCGCCATGCAGCACCAGCGAGACGTCGCAGTTCGGGCACTCCCAGACGTGGCCGCAGTCGGCGCACTCGACCCAGGTCGCCCAGCCGCGCCGGTTGAGCAACACGATCGCCTTGCGGGCGTCAGCGAGCGCGCGGTGGACGTCCGGGTGCAGCGCGTCGCGGGTACCGCGGACGTCGATCAGCCGGACCTGGGGCAGCTCGCCGCCGTCCGCGCGCGACGGCAGGCTGATCCGTCGTAGCGCGGCCCATGACTCGGGACGCGGCGTGGCGGACCCGACCAGCAGCACGGCGCCGGCCTCGCGAGCCCGCCAGGCGGCGACGCGACGGGCGTCGTAGCGCGGGTCACCGTCGTGCTTGTAGGCGGGGTCGTGCTCCTCGTCGACGATGATCAGGCCGACGTCGTCCGCGGGCGCGAAGACCGTCGACATCGGTCCGACGCAGATCCGCGCCTGGCCGGTGCGCAGCCGCCACCACTCGTCGCGGCGCTCGCCCTTCGACAACCCGGAGTGCAGGACGGCGACGGTCTCCCCCAGCCGCCGCCGGAACCGGGCCACCGTCTGCGGGGTCAGCGCGATCTCGGGGACGAGCACCAGCACCGCCTTGCCGGACGCGATCACCCGCTCGGCGGCCTGCAGGTAGACCTCGGTCTTGCCCGACCCGGTGACGCCGTGGAGCAGCAGGCGGTCGCCGGGCTCGGCGGCGGCCAGCCGCTCGACGGCGAGCGCCTGGTCGGGATTGAGCGGTGGGGCCTGCCGGCCGTCGCCGTGCAGGGCTCCGATGTCGACGTGGTCGGGTCGCCGCGCGTGGGCCCGGGCCTCGATCGCGACCAGTCCGCGGGCCTCCAGGCGACGCAGCGTCGGCAGATCGTCGCCGGCCCAGTCCGGAAGTCGGTCGAGCGCGGCGCGTTGGTTCGCGGTCAGGCGGACGCCGGCGTAGGGATCCTCGGAATCGAGATCGGCGCCCCGCCGCTCGCTGTCCGGCACCGGCCGCGCCGGGTCGGCCCAGAACCGCGTCCGCTCGCCGACGCCCTCGGGCGGCAGCAGCAGCTCCAGGCAGCGGGCACGGGTCGAGACGATGTCGTCGGCCATCCACAGCGCCAGGCGCACCAGCTCGGCGGGCAGCGAAACGTCGCTGACCGCGGTGGGGGCCTTGAGCTGGTGCTCGGAGGTCTCGACGAGCCCGGTGACGACGCCGCGCAGCTTCTGCCGCCCGAAGGGCACCTCGACGACGCTGCCGACGTCGCAGCCCTCCGGGCGGGCGTAGTCGAACGGTCCGCGCAAGCCACGGGCGGACACGAGCGGCTCGACCTGAATGACCTGCATGGAGACCGGGCCCGCCACGACGGCCCATGGTGTCAGGTCTCGGGACCAGCTTCGCGATGGGCGGGCCCTGGTCCACCACTGATTCTGAAACAGATCCTCCGCGCGGACGGAGTATGGTCGCACCATGGAGCTTCACCACGACGAACAGATCCTGTACTCCGAGAGCCCGTCGTGGCGCAGCCAGTTCGGGTCGCACGCCCTGGTCCTGGTCGTCGCGATCCTGATCGGCGCCGTGGTGCTGCTGGTCCTCGACCCCGACTGGATCGGGATCGTGGCCGGGATCGTGATCGCGCTGCTCGGCACGGGGTGGCTGTACATGGAGCGGGTCCGCACCAAGTACATCATCACCACCCACCGGCTCCACGTCCGCGAGGGCTTCCTGTCCAAGCAGGTCCAAGAGACCCGGCTGCGGCGGATCCAGAACGTGACGATCAACCAGAGCGTGCCCCAGCGGATCCTGCGGGTGGGGACCGTCGACTACGACACGGCCGGGGACGACCAGGGCGGGCGCTTCCGGATGGAGGGCGTGTCGAACCCGGACGCGCTGATCCGGTTGGTCGACAAGGCGCAGCGCGCGGTCTTCGACTCCGAGCGCGAGCAGGCGGCGCGGGCCGAGGCCGAGGCCGACGCCGAGGTCCGCTCGCGCTACGACCGCCGGACCGAGTCCGAATCGACCGGACCGAACGACCGCGCCTGAGCTCCAAGCGACCCCCGAACGACGAAGGGCCCGGAGCGGCGTGCGCTCCGGGCCCTTCCGCGTACTACCGGGAGGGGTTAGAGGCCCGCCGCGGCCTTCAGGGCATCGACCTTGTCGAGCTTCTCCCACGTGAAGTCCGGGTCCTCGCGGCCGAAGTGCCCGTAGGCCGCCGTCTTCTGGAAGATCGGGCGGAACAGGTTGAGGTGCCGGCGGTAGGCCAGCGGGCGGAGGTCGAAGACCTCGCGCACGGCCTTCTCGATCTTCGAGCGGTCGATCTTCTCGGTGCCGAAGGTCTCGACCAGGATCGAGATCGGCTGCGCGACGCCGATCGCGTAGCTGACCTGGATCTCGGCGCGGTCGGCGAGGCCCGCGGCGACGACGTTCTTCGCGACCCAGCGGGTCGCGTAGGCGGCCGAGCGGTCGACCTTGGAGCTGTCCTTGCCCGAGAACGCGCCGCCGCCGTGACGGGCGGCGCCGCCGTAGGTGTCGACGATGATCTTGCGGCCGGTCAGGCCGGTGTCGCCGACGGGGCCGCCGATGACGAAGCGGCCGGTCGGGTTGACCAGGAACTCGTCGAGCAGGGTGTTCTCGTCGTAGAGCTCGCCCGGCAGGACGTGCTTGACGACGTGCTCCCACAGATCGGACTTGATCTGCTTCTGATCCAGCACGTCCTCGGAGTGCTGCGTGGAGATCAGCAGCTTGTCGATCGAGACCGGCTTGCCGTCGCGGTAGCGGACCGAGACCTGGGTCTTGGCGTCGGGACGCAGGTAGTCCAGCTCGCCGGACTTGCGGACCTTGGCCAGGCGCTCGGCCAGGCGGTGCGCGTTCTGGATCGCGACCGGCATGTACTCCGGCGTCTCGTTGGTGGCGTAGCCGAAGATGATGCCCTGGTCACCGGCGCCCTCGAGATCGAACTCGTCGGCCGAGCCGCCCTTGTGCTCGGTCGCGTCGTCGACGCCCTGCGCGATGTCCGCGGACTGCGGGTCGATCGCGTTGAGCACGGCGCAGGAGTCGTACGAGAAGCCGAGGTCGCCGTGCGTGTAGCCGATCTCGCGGATCGCGTCGCGGGCGACCTGCTGCACGTCGATGTACGCGTCGGTGCGGATCTCGCCGGAGACGACGACGAGGCCGGTGTTGACCAGCACCTCGCAGGCCACGCGGGCCTTCTCGACGTTCGAGTCGGCGGCAAGGACCGCATCGAGCACGCCGTCGGAGATCTGGTCCGCGACCTTGTCGGGGTGGCCCTCGGAGACGGACTCCGAGGTGAACAGGTATTCGTTATCGGCGTACTGGCTCATGCGTTCCTGGGATCGACGTCAGAAGATGCGTCACCGCGGGGGCGACGGAATGGCGTAAAGCCTATCGGCATAGGCGGAATTGAGACGGTATCGCGAGTCCTACGACTCGCCGGTCTCCGTTCCGTCCTCATCGAAGAAGCCATCCTCGCCGTTTTCGGCGGCGAGTGCTTCGCGGCGGAGCTTCGAGGGCATCATGTTGACCTCGCTGCGCCGCGTCTTGCGCTCGTTGAAGTCGATGATCACCGGCACGCCGTCGAGGTTGAACCGCGCGCGCAGGCGGTTCTCGACGAAGTAGGCGTACGAGCGCACGACGCGGGTGCGGTCGTTGACCGAGATCGAGAAGCGGGGCGGCTCCTCGCCGACCTGGGTGATGTAGAGCATCTTCAGCCGGTTGCCGCGGACGGCCGGCGGCTGCTTGGCCTCGATCACCTCGCCGAGGAACCGGTTGAGCTGCGACGTCGGGACGCGGCCCTTGCGCTTGTCGCCGAGCGCGATCGCCTCGCGGATCACCCGCTGGACGTTGCGCCCGGTCAGCGCGGCGGCGGTCAGCACGCGCGGCCGCAGCCGCAGCTTCTGCTGGACCTTGGCGCGCTCGTGGGCCAGGTCGTCGTCGCTGAGGTTGTGCTCGTCCCACTTGTTGAGCACGACCAGCGTGGCGCACCCGGACTGCATCGCCAGCTCGGCGATCCGGAAGTCCTGGCTGGTCACGCCGTCGGCCGCGTCGCAGACGACGATCGCGACGTCGGCGCGGTCGACCGCGCGCTGCGAGCGCAGCGTCGTGTAGTACTCGACCGACTCGCTGACCTTCGACTGCCGCCGCATTCCCGCGGTGTCGACGATCACGATCTTGCGGCCCTCGACCTCGATCTCCAGGTCGATCGCGTCGCGGGTGGTGCCGGCCTCGTTCGAGACGATCGTCCGCGGGTTGCCGACGAGCTGGTTGAAGAGCGTCGACTTGCCGACGTTCGGCCGGCCGATGATCGCGAGTCGCAGGATGTCCTCCCGCCCCGGCTCGTCGTCGTCCTCGGGCAGCAGCTCGACGACCCGGTCGAGCAGGTCGCCGGTGCCCAGGCCCTGGGCGGCGGAGACGGGCATCGGCTCGCCCAGTCCGAGCCGGTAGAACTCGGCGGCGCTCGGCATGTCCTTGCCGACGTCGATCTTGTTGGCGGCGACGATCACCGGCTTGCCCCAACGGCGGAGGATGTCGGCCAGCTCCTCGTCGCCCGGCCGCACGCCCGCCTTGGCGTCGACGACGAAGACCGCGATGTCGGCGGTCTGCAGCGCGGCGCGGACCTGGTCGAGGATCGCCGAGGCCATCGGGTCGGGATCGAGCGCGTCGACGCCGCCGGTGTCGACCAACTCGAACTGGCGGCCGTTCCACTCGGCCTCCATGTGCTTGCGGTCGCGGGTGACCCCGGGGCGCTCGTGGACGACGGCTTCGCGGCGGCCGGTCAGGCGGTTGACGAGGGAGGACTTCCCCACGTTGGGAAATCCGACGATTGCGACTTGTCTCATACGGCCATCTCGTGTCGTGCGTACCGCCACGACGACCGGTGCGCCGAAACCGCGGAGCACTCAGGATTGCAGGTTCGACAGCAGTGACGGCACGCCACCGACGTCGGTGCCCGCGTCGGCGGTCGGGGCACCGACCCGACCGATGGTCGCGCCGTCGTCGGTCGAGCTGTTGATGTTCTGCTCGTAGTGCTGGCAGAACATCAACAGGTCGGTCGGGGTGCCGGTGCTAGGCCGTCCGGCCCTGCACGTCCGCGACCAGTGCTGCAATCCGCTCGACCACCTGCGCGAACGCGACGCCGGTGGTGTCGACCTCGACCGCGTCGTCCGCGCGGCGCAGTGGCGACGCCTCGCGGGTGCGGTCGCGCTCGTCGCGCTCACGCAGGTCCGCAAGCTCCTCCGCGACCGAGCGACCGGTCTGGGCGGCGCGACGCTCGGCGCGCTCGTCGTCGGACGCGGTCAGGAAGACCTTCAGCTCGGCGTCCGGCCGGACGACGGTGCCGATGTCCCGGCCCTCGGCCACCCAGTCTCCGCGCTGGGTCATCAGCCGCTGCCGCTCGACCAGCGCCTCGCGGACCGTCGTGTCGGTGGCCACGAGCGACGCGCGCTGCGAGACCTCCGGCGTCCGGATCGCCTCGGTCGCGTCGGAGTGGTCGAGCATCACCCGATCGCCCTCGAACTCGATCTTGAGATCCGAGGCGGAGCGCTTGAGGTCCGCGGCCTCGTCCTCGATCGCGGCGAGCGCGACGCAGCGGTACATCGCGCCGGTGTCGAGATAGGTGAACCCGAGGTGGGCGGCCACCGCTCGGGCGACGGTGGACTTGCCGGCGCCCACGGGGCCGTCGATCGCAACGAGCATCGCGTCGAGGATAGCCCGGTCAGGCCTGCTGGAGCCGGGCGACGTGGTCGCCGAAGCCGGGGTACGAGACGTCCGCCGCCTCCATCCCGACGACCCGCACGCCCTCGCGCGACGCCAGGCCCGCGACGGCGCCGAGCATCGCGAGCCGGTGGTCGCCATGCGCCGCGATCGTGCCGCCGCGGATGCCGCCGGCGCCCTGGACGACGAAGCCGTCGTCGGTCGCCTCGATCGTCGCCCCGAGCCCGCGCAGTCCGTCGACCACCGTGGCGATCCGGTCGGACTCCTTGTGCTTGAGCTCCTCGGCGCCCCGGACGATCGTCTCGCCCTCGGCGAAGCATCCGAGCAGCGCGACCAGCGGCAGCTCGTCGATCGCCAGCGGGATCTCGTCGCCCTCGACCACGGTGCCGCGCAGCGGGCCGGCGGTGACCTGCAGGTCGGCGGTCGGCTCGCCGGCCGGGATCGCCCCGTCGGCGCGCTGCTCGACCTCACCCTCGATCTGCGCCCCCATCCGGCGCAGGATCGTGAGGATCCCGGTGCGGGTCCAGTTGACGTTGACGTTCTCGATCGTGACGTCCGATCCGCCGACCAGCACAGCGGCGACGATCGGGAAGGCGGCCGACGAGATGTCGGCGGGCACCTGGATGTCGTCCACGGTCAGCGCATCGACGGGGCCGATCGTGATCTCGTTGCCGCTCCGGCGCAGCGGCACGCCGAGGTGGGTCAGCATCCGCTCCGTGTGGTCGCGGCTGGCGACCGGCTCGACGACGGTGGTCTCCCCCTCGGCCAGCAGCCCGGCGAGCAGCACGCAGCTCTTGACCTGGGCCGACGCGACGGGCAGCTCGTAGCGGATGCCGTGGAGCTTGGTGCCGCGGACGACGAACGGCGGGAGCCGCCCGTCGGTCGCCTCGATCCGCGCGCCCATCCTCCCGAGCGGCACGGCGATCCGGTCGACCGGGCGCTTGCGGATCGAGCTGTCGCCGTCGAAGCGGAACTCGCGCCCCTCCTGCCCGGCGAGCCAGCCGGGCAACAGCCGCATCAGCGTGCCGGCGTTGCCGACGTCGATCGTCGTGCCGCGCGCGTCGGGCCCGCGCAAGCCGACGCCGCGGACCTTCACGGTGGTCCCCTCGCGCTGGACGTCGGCGCCGAGAGTGCGCACCGCCTCCAGCGTCGAGAGCGTGTCCTCGGCGGTCAGGTAGCCGGTGATCGTCACCGGCTCGGTCGCCATCGCCGCGACCATCGCGGCGCGGTGGCTGATCGACTTGTCGGCGGGCGGCGTGAGCCGCCCCTGCAGCGGGCCCGAGGGCGCGAACGTGACGTCCATGACGAGCTAGACGGTAGTCGCCTCCGGGGCGGGAACGCGACCCGCCAGCGCCGCCGCCGCCTCGACCTGTCGCAGGTAGTCCGCGAACGTCGCGGCGTGGAGCTGCTGCGGCCCGTCGCAGAGCGCGGTCTCGGGGGTGGGATGGGTCTCGACGATGATCCCGTCCGCCCCGGCCGCCGCGGCGGCCATCGACAACGGCAGCACCAGCTCGCGACGGCCGGCGGCGTGCGACGGGTCGACGACGATCGGCAGGTGGGTCCGTTCCTTGAGCACCGGGACCGCGGCGACGTCGAGCGTGAACCGGGTCGCGTTCTCGAACGTGCGGATCCCGCGCTCGCAGAGGATCACGTTCGGGTTGCCCTCGGCCAGCACGTACTCGGCGGCCATCAGCAGCTCGTCGAGCGTCGCCGCCAGGCCGCGCTTGATCAGCGTGGCGACGCCGCTGCGGCCGATCTCGGCCAGCAACGGGTAGTTCTGCATGTTGCGCGCGCCGACCTGGATCACGTCGGCGACGGCGGCGACCGCCTCGACGTCGCGCACGTCGGTCAGCTCGGTGACGATCGGCAGGCCGGTCCGCTGCTTCGCCTCCCGGAGGATCTCGAGCCCCTCGGGGCCGAGCCCCTGGAAGCTGTACGGCGAGCTGCGCGGCTTGTACGCGCCGCCGCGGAAGAACTGGACCCCGGCCTCGAGCATCGCGTCCGCGGTGGACAGGGTCTGGTCGCGGGTCTCGACGGTGCAGGGACCGGCGATCGTCGCGAAGGCGCCGCCGCCGATCCGCCGTCCGGCGATCTCCAGCGTCGACTCGCGATCGTTCGCGCCTTCACGCGCGGCCAGCGGGTACGTGGTGGTGCTCATGGGATGGTCCTTCGGTGGCCCGCGAACGGGCATCGGTCGTCGTCTCGGTGCGCGACGCGTCGCGCGGTGCGGAGCCGTCCCGACGGCGGAGAGGTCTTCCGGCACCCGATCGCGTCGTCCCCCGGGAACGGGACGACGTGCGTCCCGGGGCCCGCGCAGCGGTTACGGAACGACGACCGGATGCCTAGCGAAATCGCCAGGTGCGCCACGAAAATGCGTACGAATACGACGCATCACGGCGCGGAGCGACGACCGGGGAGAACTCGGCGGCAAGCGGCAGGGCTCGAGGGGCGGTCGTCGACATCGACCGCTCCAGCGTAGCGCACGGCACGATCCCGGATTCGGGATGACGCACGCGATAGGTTCCGGCGGTGGAATCCGTCGTCCAGTCCTACGTCGATTCGATCCTCGAGGAGTGCGTGCCCAACACGGGCGGGGCGGTCGCCGACTACATCCCCGAGCTCGCGAGCGCCGATCCCGACCGCTTCGGGATCTGCATCGCCAGCACCGACGGCTACCTCTACGAGTCGGGCGACTCGCGGGACCGCTTCACGATCCAGTCGATCTCGAAGCCGTTCACCTACGCGCTCGCGCTCGCCGACCGCGGCTTCGAGCCGGTCGACGCCAAGATCGCCGTCGAGCCGTCCGGCGACGCGTTCAACGAGATCAGCCTCGAGGCCGACAGCGGTCGTCCGCGCAACGCGATGATCAACGCCGGCGCGATCACCGCCGCGTCACTGGTCAGCGGCGACTCCGACGAGCAGACCTTCGAGCGGATTCGCGGCTTCTACTCGGCGTTCGCGGGTCGCGAGCTCGAGGTCGACGAGCGCCTCTACCGCTCCGAGACCGCATCCGGCTTCCGCAACCGGGCGATCGGCTACATGCTGCGCACCGTCGGGATCGTCGACGAGGACCCGGACCCGATCGTCGATCGGTACTTCCGCCAGTGCTCGATGCTGGTCGACGCCCGGGACCTGGCGATGATGGCCGCGACCCTGGCCAACAACGGCGTGCACCCGCGGACCGGCGACCAGGTCCTGGCTCCCGAGATCGTCGAGCGGGTGCTGTCGGTGATGACCACCTGCGGGATGTACGACGGCGCGGGCGACTGGGTCTCGGCCGTCGGCATGCCGGCGAAGAGCGGCGTCGCGGGCGGGATCCTCGCCGTGCTGCCGGGACAGATCGGCGTGGCGGTCTTCTCGCCGCGACTCGACGACCACGGCAACAGCACGCGCGGCGTCGAGGCCTGCCGTCGCATCTCGCGCGAGCTCGAGCTGCACTTCCTCCACGTCGCGCGCGGCGGCCGTTCGGCGATCCGCGCGGCCTGGGACCTCGTCGAGCGGCCCTCGATGCGGCGGCGCACCGAGGAAGAGGCCGCGGTGCTCCGCGAGCACGGGCGCCGGGGGCGGATCTACGCGCTGCACGGCGACCTGCGCTTCGCGGGGGTCGAGACGGTCGTCCGCGAGGTGGTCGAGGCCAGCGACGGGCTCGAGCTGCTGGTGATCGACGTGCGGCGGGTGGACGACGTCGCGAACGTCGCCGGTCGGATGCTCGGCGAGCTGCGCGATCGCCTGCGGGACTCCGGATGCGACGTCGCGATCGTCGACCCGGACCATCTCCTGCCGGTGCCGGGCCACCTCGACGAACGGTCCCCGCGCTTCGCCGCGCTCGACCACGCCGTCGAGTGGGGCGAGGACGAGTTGATCGCGCGCTACGGCACGCCGGGCTGCGGTCTCGAGCAGATCGCGTGGGAGGACCACTTCCTGCTCTCGCGGCTCGACGCCGAGCAGCGGTCGCGTCTGCGGGAGCGGATGACGGCGCGGTCGGCGCAGGCCGGCGAGGCCCTGGCGCGGCGCGGCGATCCACCCGTCGGCCTCCATCTCATCCTCTCCGGGCAGGTGAACCTCTGCGTGGAGGACCACGAGGGAACCGCGCACCGGTTGACGACGCTCTCGGCGGGAATGAGCTTCGGCGAGCTGGCGCTCGTGGCCGAGCAGCCGCATCCCACGGACGTGACCGTCGAGGAGGACGTCGAGCTGCTGGTGCTCGAGCCGGACGCGTTCGCGGCGCTGGCGGACGACGACCCGGCGATCCGGCTCGGGCTCGTCGAGGCGATCGTCGCGTGGACCTACGACACCAACGGCCGGGCCGCCCGGGCGCTGCTCAGCCAGCGCGCGTCGGGTCCGGCCGGGTCCGACGGGTAGCCGCCGCGGCGGCTACGCCAGGACGCGACCCAGCGCGGCGAGCAGTCGATCGTTGTCGGCCGGGGTCCCGTAGGTCACGCGCACCGCGCCGGGCCGGCCGAGCGCGCCGCCGGAGCGGATCACGATCCCCTCCTCTCGCAGCGCGGCGATCACCTGCTGCTCGCGCTCCCCCGCGTCGTCGCCGCCGGGCACCGGCAGGTCGAACCAGCAGAAGTTCGCCTCGGACGCGGCGGGCACGATCCCCAGCTTGCCCAGGCCGGTCGCGATCTGGGTCCGCGACTCGCGCGCCTGGGCGACCCGCGCGGCGATCTCTCCCGGGTGCCGCAGCGCCTCGACCGCGGCCGCCTCGGCCGCGACGTTGACCACGAACGGCTGGCGGACCCGCTCGACCGCGGCGACCAGCTCAGGCGTCGAGCACAGCCCGTAGCCGACCCGCAGGCCGGCGAGACCGTAGATCTTGGAGAACGTGCGCAGCAGGACGATCTGCGGGTGCTCTTCGAGCAACGGAATCGAGTCTTCGGGGCGGTACTGCTCCGCGAACTCGATGTAGGCCTCGTCGAGCAGCACGACGACGTCCTCCGGCACCCTGGCCAGGAACGCGCGGATCGCGTCGAGCGAGACGCCGGTCGAGGTCGGGTTGTTCGGATTGCAGACGATTACCAGCCGCGTCCGCTCGGTGATCGCGTCCGCGATCGCGTCGAGGTCGTGACGGTGGTCGGCGTCGAGCGGGACACGCACCGCGGTCGCGCCGGACGCCGCCTCGAGGTGCGGATAGACCGAGAACGACGGCCAGGCGTAGACCAGCTCCGTACCGGGCTCGAGCAGCGCCTCGCCGAGCGCCAGCAGGACCTCGCAGGAGCCGTTGCCGACCGCGATCAGCGACGGATCGACGCCGGTCTGCTCGCCCAGCGCCTCGCGCAGCGGGCGGTACGACGGGTCCGGGTAGCGGTTGGTCGCGACGAGCGCCCGCGCGGCGGCCTCGACGACCTCCGGCAACGGTGGATCGGGGCACTCGTTGGACGCCAGCAGGGCGACGCCGTCGGGCAGGCTGTAGCCGCCGGCCGTCGGGTAGTACGGGATCCTCGCGGCGTTGGCGGTCAGCTTCAGCGGCACACCGTCATCGTCCCACGCCGGGCTACTGGGCGCTCTCGAGGTCGGCGCGCAGCGCCTTGGCGCGGCCCAGGTAGACGTGCCGAGCGCGGTGCGACTCGTCCGCGGACTGGTAGTGCGCCATCACCCGGATGATCTTCGGCAGCGCGCCCGGGACGTCGATCTCGACCGCGCACATCAGCGGCACCTGGTCGAAGCCGATCTCGCGTGCCGCGGCGGCCGGGAACGCGGCCTTCAGATCGGGGGTCGCGGTGAAGATGCAGCTCACCACGTCCTCCGGAGTCAGGTCGTTGCGGTCGAGCAGCTCGCGCATCAGCTCGACGGTCCGCTCGCGGATCTCGTCCGCGTCGTCCTGCTCGACCGAGATCGCTCCGCGAAGGGCATGCATCCGCATCGGCGCAATGATCGCAGCGCGCGTCGCGGCACGCTCTGCGGACGCGCGTCGCCAGCCCTGGCGATCGTCGGGGTGGACGGCGGAACCTCGCCCTAGTGATCGTCGGGACGAACCGCAGCCTCGCGGAGGGCCTTGACCTCGTTGGGGTCGAGCGCCCGGTACTCACCATCACGCAACTCGCCGATCTCGAGCGGACCGAGCTGCACGCGACGGAGGCTGCGAACCGGGTGGCCGATCGCGTCGAACATCCGCCGCACCTGGCGCTTGCGGCCCTCGCGCAGGGTGACCCGGAGCACGCCGGGCGACGTCTGCTCGACGCCGGCCGGCAGCGTGAGTCCGTCGTCGAGCTCGATCCCGGCCCGCAGGCTCTCCAGGTCGTCGGCGCCGACCGCGCCACCCCAGACCCGCGCCAGGTAGGTCTTGTGGACCTCGTAGCGCGGGTGCGTCAGCAGGTCGGCGAGCTCGCCGTCGTCGGTCAGCAGGATCAGGCCGGTGGTGTCGATGTCGAGTCGGCCGACCGGGTAGAGCCGGCGCTGGCCCGGCGGGACCAGCTCGACGACCGTCCGGCGGTCGTGGGTGTCGGCGGCGGTCGAGACCACCCCCGCCGGCTTGCTGACCGCGAAGACCACCGTGTCGTCGGCGATCCGTACCGGTTGGTCGTCGACCCGCACGTCGTTGGCCGCCGTCACGTCGCGCGCCGGATCGGTCGCGAGCGTGCCGTCGACGGTCACCCGGCCGTCCCAGATGATCTGCTCGGACGCGCGACGCGAGGCGATGCCCGCGTGGGCGAGGAATTTCTGCAGGCGCATGAGCGGACAGCGGAGGATGGCAGATGCCGAGCGCTGCGCGGACCGCAGATCACTTCGCGGACCCCAGATCACGTTGGCTTGGCGAGTTCGTTCCGATTATCGGAACGAACTCGCCAAGCTCCGGGGGCCCGAAGCCGGCCGGCGCGGCCGCGTCGCAGACGACGACGCCCAAGCTCACGGACGCCGCGGACCCACCCTGCGATCATGGCCCTGTGGATCTCGATCTGTTGCGCAGCACCCTCGAGGACCTGGGCCAGCCGCGCTTTCGGTTCGACCAGGTCTGGAAGTGGACGTCCGAGGGAGCCAAGGGCTACCACGAGATGTCCAACCTGCCCGCCAAGCTGCGGGACGAGCTGACCGAGCGCGTGCCGTTCTCGACGCTGACCGAGGTCCGTCGCGCCGAGGCCTCGGACGGCACCGTCAAGCTGCTGCTGAACACGCACGACGGACGGCCGATCGAGACGGTCCTCATGCGCTACAAGGATCCCACCTCCCACCCCAACCGCCGCGGGCGGCGCTCGATCTGCGTCTCGTCGCAGTCCGGGTGTCCCCTGACCTGCACGTTCTGCGCGACCGGCGCGATGAAGTTCGGCCGCAACCTGACCGCCTGGGAGATCCTCGACCAGGCGCTGCACCTGCGGCGGATCGACGCGCTCGACCACTGCGTGTTCATGGGCATGGGCGAGCCGATGATGAACCTCGACAACGTGCTCGAGGTCTGCCGCCGGCTGCCCGCCGTCGGGATCACCCACCGCCGGATCGGGATCTCGACCGTCGGCTGGGTGCCCGGGATCGACAAGCTGACCGAGAGCGACGTGCCGGTGCGGCTGGCGTGGTCGCTGCACTCCGCCGATCCGGAGCTGCGCAGCGACATCATGCCGGTCAACGACCGCTACTCGCTCGCGGACGTCAAGGCCGCCTGCGACCGCTTCTACGAGCAGCGCCGCAAGATGATCTTCGTCGAGTACATCATGCTCGGCGGGGTCAACGACTCGGTCGAGCAGGCCCAGCTCCTGGCCGATCTGCTGGAGCCGTGGAAGTACAAGATCAACCTGATCCCGTACAACCCGACCGACTCGGTCTACGACGGCTCGGAGCGCGACCAAATGGAGGCGTTCCGCCAGGTCCTCGAGGACAACGGCTTCAACGCCACGATCCGGCTGATCCGCGGTCGCGACATCGACGCCGCCTGCGGGCAGCTCGCGGCGAAGGCCGCGGCGTGAGCCGCGCCGCATAGCCCGGCCCTCTCGTCGAGTTCTGTACCGCCGAGGTACCGAGCTCGACGTCGCGAGGGCGCGCTGGCCGACGAGCTGCGGGCGCGTCCCGGCGTCACGCTGTTCGAGGGCCAGCGCGACGCCGACACGACCCTTCCGACCTACGAGCGGGCGGCCCTCGACGCCTTCGTCCAGACGATCCTCGAGGCGCTCAAGCTCGTCGGGGTGTCGCTCTCGTCGCCCGCGGACGACGGGCCCGCCGAGGAGGAGATCGTCCGGCCCGGCGGGAAGCACACCCGGATCGGCGGGTCGATCTCGGACCTCCTGGCGGCCGGGATCCTGTCAGCGGGAGACGAGCTCGAGGCGCGGCAAAGAAGCCGCGGGACCCGAGAGGTCCG
>JADMKN010000207.1 GCA_015478825.1 Patulibacter sp.
CGCCAGGAGTTCGCAGACGACTACCTGATCCCGGCGATCAAGGCCAACGTCAACTACGGCGACGGCTACCCGGCGTTCACGTCGCTCGGCCGTCCGCTGATCGCCAAGCTCGCGTGCGACTACGCGCGCCGGCACGGCTGCGACACGATCGCCCACGGCTGCACCGGCAAGGGCAACGACCAGGTCCGGATCGAGGCGACGATCGCCACGCTCGCGCCCGAGCTCAAGGTGATCGCCCCGGTGCGCTCCTGGGCGATGGGCCGCGACGAGGAGCTGGCCTACGCCCGCGAGCACGGCATCCCGGTCAAGAACACGCCCGAAGGGGCGCCGGCGCCCTACTCGATCGACGACAACCTCTGGGGCCGTTCGTCGGAGGGGCGCTGGATCGAGGACCTGGGGCACGCGCCCGAGGACGACGTCTTCCAGCTCGTGACCCGCCCCGAGGACGCGCCGGACGAGTCCGAGATCGTGCGGATCACGTTCGAGGAGGGGGTGCCGGTCGCGCTCGACGACGAGCGTCTGCCGATCGTCGAGCTGCTGGAGCGCGTCGCCGCGCTCGGCTGCAAGCACGGCGTGGGAATCCTCGACCACATCGAGGACCGGATCGTCGGACTGAAGGTCCGCGACATCTACGAGGTCCCCGCCGCCGCGATCATCCTGCCGGCGCACAAGGAGCTGGAGCGGCTCGTCGGCACGATCCACCAGAACCAGTTCAAGCCGGGTCTGGACCAGAAGTGGGCCTACCTGGTCTACGCGGGCCTCTGGTGGGAGCCGCTGCGCACCGACATCCAGGCGTACATCGAGCACGTCAACCTGCGGGTCACGGGCACGATCGGGATGAAGCTCTACAAGGGATCCGCCCGCGTGGTCACGCGCGAGTCCGCCAACGCCGTCTACGACGCGCAGCTCGCGACCTTCTCGGAGTCCGGCGGTCTGTTCGCCCAGGACGCCTCGCCGGGCTTCATCGAGCTGTGGTCGCTGCAGTCGCGGCTGGCGTGGCGCCTGGCCAACGGCAAGCACGACACCGGGACGGGGACCGAGCCCGAGAACGGCTGAGCGTCCGCTCGGCGGGCGACCGTGGGTCGCCCGCCGACCGGGGCGTCTCGTTCGTGAGGATGACCAGCCGTTCATCCTCACGGTGGTCGCCGGACGAGTCCCGGCTGCGCCACGATGCAGCCATGCACGACCTGCGCGCCCCTGCGGCGATCGACCCCGCAGGAGCGACCACCGCCACCACCGCGACCGCCGGGCTCGCCGGACCGGCTACCCCGCGCTGGTTGGAGCACCTCTGGACGTGGGGACCCGCGTCGCTCCCCGCGCTGGTCGGGCTGCTGTTCCTGGCCTCCTACGATCCGGTCGGGGACGGGCTCGTGCTCGCCCTGTTCTGTGCCGTCACGGTGCTGGCGGTCGGGTTCCGCTTCCGGAATCCGCCCGCGGCGTGGCTGATCAGTCTCGCCGTGGTTCCGATGGCGGTGTTCGCCACGGGGACCACCGGCTCGGTCTTCTCGCTGGCCGTCCTGGTTCCGACGTTGCCGCTCGCCGCGCTGGCGACGGCGTGGCCGGTGGCCCGCTCGCTGCCGGCGGCGCTGGGCACGGCGCTGGTCCTGGCGATCGTCGGGATGGCCACCAGCGAGATGATGGGCTTCGACTACGTCGCCGCGATGCTGGGTCTCTCGGGGTTGGTGGCTGCCCTCGCCTGGCTGATCGGCTACTCGCTGCGGACCCGCGCCCAGTACGCGGAGTCGCTGGAGGCCCGAGCGCGCGACCTGGAGCGCGAGCGTGACGAACGCAGCGCGCGGGCGATCGTCGAGGAGCGCGTGCGGATCGCACGGGACCTGCACGACCTGGTCAGCCACAACGTCGCGGTGATGGTGGTCCAGGCCGAGGCTGCCGACGCGGTCTGGGACGTCGACTCGGAGCGGGCACGCAGCGCGGTCGGCGCGGTGGCGGAGACCGGTCGCTCGGCGATGGGGGAGCTGCGCGCGATGCTCCACGCGATGCGGGTCGGAGACGGCGCCGAGCCGGGCCTGCAAGCCCAGCAGGGACTCGCGGCGCTGCCACGGGTCGTCGAGCAGCTCGAGGTCGCCGGGCAGCCGACGACGGTGACCGTCCACGGCGACCTCGGCGCGATCCCGGCGCCGATCGACGGGTCGCTGCTGCGGATCGTCCAGGAGGCGCTGACCAACGTGCTGCGCCACGCCGCCGCGGCGTCCGCGCACGTCATGGTCCGGGTCGACGACGACGCGGTCGCGGTGACGGTCGAGGACGACGGGATCGGGATCGACGCCTCGATCGCGGCCCGTCGGGTCGAGCCGGGAGCACCCGGTGGTCACGGCCTGCTCGGAATGCGCGAGCGCGTCACGGTGCTCGGCGGCACGCTCGACGTCGGACCGCGTCCCGGCGGCGGGACGCGCGTCGCCGTACGGATCCCGTGGCGCTGAGCCCGTGCCGTCCGACCGCCGATCCCGTCAGGCTGCAGCACGATGACCGTCAGGGTGCTGCTCGTCGACGACCAGGAGCTGCTGCGCTCGCGTCCGGGTTCCTGCTCAAGGACACCCGACCGGACGACCTGGTCGCGGCGGTCCGGGTGGTCGCGGCTGGCGAGGCGCTGCTGGCGCCGAAGGTCACCAAGCGCCTGCTCGAGCGGTTCGCGACCGACCTCGCGGCACCGCCGGCGGCGACGGTCGAGGCGGCGCTCGGCGACCTGACGGATCGGGAGCGCGAGGTCCTGCGACTGGTCGCCGGGGGCCGCTCGAACCTGGAGATCGCCGAGCGGTTGGTGCTGTCGGAGACGACGGTCAAGACCCACGTCTCGGCGGTGCTGCGCAAGCTCGGCCTGCGCGACCGGGTGCAGGCGGTCGTCTGGGCCTACGAGCACGGCGTGGTCCGTCCCGGGCAGGAGACCGGCTGACCGCAGGATCATCCGCGCGGCGGACCCCGATCGGTGCCCGCGGCCGATGCGCGACGAGGTCGCCGCGCGCAGGCTGGAGGACATGCAACAGCTCACCTCCCCACCGGTGCTCCAGATCCGCGGCATGCGCAAGCGCTACGGCGACCGCCAGGTGATCCGCGGGGTCGACCTGACCGTGCCGCGCGGGGTCGCCTTCGGCTTCCTCGGTCCCAACGGCGCCGGCAAGACCACCGTGATCCGGGCGCTGCTCGGCCTGACGATTCCGGACGCCGGGGAGGTCGAGCTGCTCGGCCTGCCACTGCCGTCCGGGCGGCAACAGGCGCTGCGGCGGGTCGGAGCGATCGTCGAGGAACCGCGGTTCCACGCCCGGATGACGGCGGTCGAGAACCTGCGGATCCACGCGGCGGTGCTCGGACCCGAGGCCGCACTGCGGATTCCCGGGGTGCTGGAGCGCGTCGGGCTGCGCGGGCGCCAGGATCAGCGGGTCGGTGGCTACTCGCTCGGCATGCGCCAGCGGCTCGGCATCGCTCGGTGCCTGCTGTCGGACCCCGAGCTGCTGATCCTCGACGAGCCGGCCAACGGCCTCGATCCAGCCGGAATCCGCGAGCTGCGGACGCTGGTCCGCGAACTGGTCGCCGAGGGGCGGACGGTCTTCCTCTCGTCGCACCTGCTCGACGAGGTCGAGCGGATCTGCGACATGGCGGCGGTGATCCGCGACGGACGGATCCTCGCGCAGGGCACGCTCGACGAGCTGGCCGGCGTCGGCCGGCCGGGCGTCGAGATCCGGGTCGGTCACGCGGCCGACGCGGCGACGGCGCTCGCCGCGCGGCCCGACGTCAGCGCCGTCACGACGGCGGGAGACGACCGGCTCGAGATCACCCTACGGGCGACGGGGCGGCACGGCGAGCAGCAGGTGACCGCCGAGCTCGTCCGGCACCTGGTCGAGCACGGCTTCCGCCCGTACGGCGTGGCCACGACCAGCGGTCGGTTCGAGGATCGGGTGCTGGCGCTGCTCGAGCGCCGCGGTGAGGGCGAGCCGCGGGAGGACGCGGCGATCGACGCTCCGGCCCGGGCGGAGGTGGCGGCATGACCCGCCTGGTGTCCGCGGAGCTGCTGAAGCTCCGCCGCAATCGAGCGGTCTGGGCCGCGGGCGGGGCAGTCGCGATCCTGCTGCCGGTGGCGCTGCTGCTGATGACCTACGCGCTCGACGACACGCGCGTCGGCGGCGTGGCGCGGGCCGGCAACACCTTCGAGGTGCTGCTCGGCCCCGGACTGATCGGCGCCGCGATGATCGGGGTCAGCGCCGGGTCGCTGGATCGCGAGGCCGGCGTGCTGCGCAGCCTGGCGAGCGCGGGCAGCTCGCGTACCACCCTGTTCCTCGCCCGGATCCCGGCGGTCCTGATCGCCACCCTCGTCCTCAGCGTGGCCGCGTGGGCCGTGACCGCCGGGATCGGGACGGTGATCCACGTCGGAACCGACGCGGTCACGCTCGGCTGGGCGATCGACTGGTTGCCCTCGTTGCTCGTCGGCAACGTCGTGATCGCCCTGGCGATGCTCGGGCTCTGCACGGCGGGCATGTCGGGAGCGCTGGGGGTCGGGTTCATCCTGGCGCTGCTGCTCGGGATCGTGCCGATCATGACCACGATCGAGGCCACGCCGGACTGGATGCTCGGGCTGATGCCGCCGGTTCCCGTCACCGAGCTGTTCGGGGGAAGCTCGTTCGTCGGCGCGATCCCGATCCCGGCCGGCTGGGCGGTGCTCGGCATCGGGGTCTGGACCGTCGGCCTGCTCGTCGTCGGGCACCGGCGGCTGCTGCGGGCCGAGCTGTAGCGACCGAGCCGGGGCGACCGACCGCCGCGCCGGCCCGATCGCCCGCTGCCGCCGCGGGCGTACGGCGCTCGGCTAGGGTGACGAGGATGCGGAGATCGTCACGCGGCTTCTACACGTTGATCGGCTGGGCGACCTGGAAGGGCGCCAAGTGGTACGTCGCCAAGCGGCTCGGGTTGCACCGCCCGCGGCGGCGGCTGCGCACCGCCGGCCTGGTGCTGGCGGGCACGGTGGTCGCCGGAGGAGCGACGGCGCTCGTGCTGTCGCAGTCCTCCTCCCACGACCGCGCGTGAGCGAGGCATTCGTGGCGCCCGAGAACGCCGACACGACCCCGCCGACCGACGCCGCCGAGCTGATGCTGCGCCTGGTCGAGGAGACCGCGCGCCGGCAGCAGGCCGAGGCCCTCGCCGAGACCGCGACGGCGACGGCCGAGGCGGAGACCGCGAGGGCCGCGCTGGTCGATCTGCGGGCGACGGCGGTGCAGAGCATCGCGGCCGTCCGCGCGCGCGACCGCGCCGACCGGATGGAGGCGATGCACCAGGGATTGCTCGCCCTGCGCACCGACCTGGACGGCCTGCGCGCCGTGGCCGAGGCCGCGATCGCCGCTGCCCCGTCCGTCGCTCCGGCGGTCGAGGACCGGCCCGCCGTGGTGGTCGAGCCGGCCGCCGCGACCACCCCGCCGGCCGCGACGGACCCGCCGGCCCCGGCCGAGTCGACCGCCGAGGCCACCGAGCCGTCGGGGACCCCGGTCGCCGCCCCGTCCCGCCCGATCGCTCCGGACCTGGCGCGCAGCGCCCAGGAGCTGCTCGCGCGCGGCCGGCTGGACGTCGCCGACGAGGTGATTCGCGGGCTCGAGGACGCCGCGGCGCGACTGCGCGCGCAGGCGCCGCCCCCGGCCGAGGACTGACGGACGCCCGGTCGCTCGCGCGTCCGCCCGTCGACGCGCGCCGATCCGGCGAGCGGGTTTTCCGGGGTTTCCGGGGGGTTTGGGAATCTGCGCCCGCCGTCCCGGCCGGGACCACCCGCGCTGTCCGGTCCACGGCCTAGATTGCGTGGGGTGAGTTCCGGTTCCTGCGTCCACCTGCACGTCCACTCCGAGTACTCCCTGCTGGACGGGCAGACGAACATCGGCAAGCTCGTCCAGCGCGCGGCGGAGCTCGATCAACCGGCGATCGGCCTGACCGACCACGGCGTGATGAACGGCGTCGTCGAGCTGTACAAGGCGGCCAACAAGCAGGGGATCAAGCCGATCATCGGCTGCGAGCTCTACCTGGTCGACGACCACGCGTCGAAGGAGAAGACGAAGCCGAACCATCTCACGGTGATCGCGCAGTCGACCGAGGGCTACCGCAACCTGATGCAGCTCTCGTCGCAGGGCTTCACCGACGGCTACCGCCGCGGCAAGCCGTGCGTGGACCTCGGCCAGCTGAGCCAGCACGGCACCGGCCTGATCGTGCTGACGGGCTGCCTGGCGTCGAAGATGTGCACCCGGCTCGCCGACGACGACCTCGACGGCGCCCGCGCGCACGTCGATGACCTGTTCAACGTCGTCGGCAAGGACAACGTCTACTTCGAGGTCCAGAAGAACGGGATCGACCTGCAGGACAAGTGCAACGTCGGGATCGAGCGGATCGCCCGCGAGACCGGTCGCCCGCTGGTTGGCACCGCCGA
The DNA here is from genome assembly GCA_015478825.1 of Patulibacter sp. GTDB lineage: Bacteria > Actinomycetota > Thermoleophilia > Solirubrobacterales > Solirubrobacteraceae > Patulibacter. The sequence goes on from JADMKN010000207.1 coordinate 6,410, forward strand.
CGTCCACTACCTGCACAAGCACGACTACGACGCCCACGCGGCGCTGCTCTGCGTGCAGACCCAGTCGACGCTGGCCAACCCGAAGATGTCGTTCTCGACCAACGAGTTCTACGTCAAGAGCAACGAGGAGATGGCGTCCCAGTACGCCGAGTGGAGCGACGCGCTGCCGACGACGCTCGAGATCGCCGAGCGCTGCGACGTCCACATCCCGCTCGGCGAGGGCTCCCTGCTGCCGCGGTTCCTGCCCGAGGGCGAGGACGAGCAGCAGTACCTGGAGGACCTGGTCACCGCCGGCCTGCGCGAGCGCTACGGCGACCCGATCCCCGCGGCCGCCCGCGAGCGCGCGGACATGGAGCTCGCGGTGATCAACAAGATGGGCTACGACGCCTACTTCCTGATCGTCCACGACTTCGTCAAGTGGGCCAAGGACCACGGGATCTCGGTCGGCCCGGGCCGCGGCTCGGCGGCGGGCTCGATCATCGCCTACTCGCTGCGGATCACCGACATCGACCCGCTGCACTACGACCTGCTGTTCGAGCGCTTCCTCAACCCGGACCGGGTGTCGATGCCGGATATCGACATCGACTTCTCGGTTCGCGGGCGCGAGGAGGTCATGAAGTACGTGACCGACAAGTACGGTCGCGAGTCGGTCGCCCAGATCGTCACCTTCGGCCGGATGCTGCCGCGCAACGCGACCAAGGACGCCGCGCGCGTGCTCGGCTTCGACTACGCCACCGGCGACCGGCTGGCCAAGCTGATCCCCGACCCGATCATGGGCAAGACCCCGCCCCTGGAGAAGTGCCTCGCCGAGGGCACCGAGCTGCGCACCGCCTACGACGGCGATCCGGTCGCCAAGCAGGTGCTCGACCTGGCGCAGGGGATCGAGGGGACCGTCCGCAACGCCGGGATCCACGCCGCCGCGGTCGTGATCTCCGACCGCGACCTGTCGGCGGTCGTGCCGATCCAGATCGCCGACTCGAAGACCGTCGACGAGCACGGCGACAAGGTCTTCAAGCGGGTCACGCAGTTCCCGATGGGCCCGGTCGAGGAGCTCGGCCTGCTGAAGATGGACTTCCTCGGCCTGCGCAACCTGGACGTGATCCAGGACGCGCTGACGATCATCCAGGGCTCCAGCGGCGAGCGGATCGACATCGACGCGATCCCGCTCGACGACCCCGCGACCTACGAGATGCTCGCGCGGGGGGACTCGGTCGGCGTGTTCCAGTTCGAGTCCGAGGGCATGCGCAAGGCGATGCGCCAGGTCGTGCCGACCGAGTTCGACGACCTGATCGCCCTGGTGGCGCTGTACCGCCCGGGCGCCATGGACCAGATCCCGACGTACGCGACGGGCAAGCACGACCCGTCCCGGATCTCGATCCCCGACCCGCGGCTGGCCCCGATCATCGGCCCGACCAAGGGCGTGATCCTGTACCAGGAGCAGTCGATGCGGATCGCCCGCGACCTCGGGGGCTTCACCCCGGGGCAGGCGGACGACCTCCGCAAGGCGATCGGCAAGAAGCAGCTCGACAAGATGGCGCTGCTCGAGCCCGCCTTCCGCGACGGCTGCAAGGATTCGGGGACCGATCCGGGCGTCATCGACTGGATGTGGCAGACCAACCTCAACGCGGCGAACTACTCGTTCAACAAGTCGCACGCGGCCTGCTACGCGCTGGTCTCGTACCGCACGGCGTGGCTCAAGGCCAACTACCCGGCTGAGTACATGGCCGCGCTGCTCTCGTCGGTGATGTCGACGAAGGACAAGGTCCCGTTCTTCCTCAACACCTGCGAGGAGATGGGGATCGACGTGCTCCCGCCGGACGTCGGCGAGTCGGACCACGAGTTCACGGTCCACGACGGCAAGATCCGCTTCGGGCTCGACGCGGTCAAGGGGGTTGGCTACGGCGCGGTCGAGGCGATCAAGGCCGCCCGCGAGGAGGACGGTCCGTTCTCGTCGATCTGGGACTTCTGCGAGCGGGTCGACTTCCGTGCGGTCAACGGCAAGGCGCTCGACTCGCTGATCCGCTGCGGCGCCTTCACCTCGACGGGCGCCACCCGCAAGGGGATGCTGGCCGTCGTCGAGGACGCCCAGCAGGTCGGCAAGAAGGTCCAGCAGGACGCGGCGGCGGGGCAGGGGTCGATCTTCGACTTCGGCGATCCCGCGCCGAACGGTGGAGACGGTCCGGCGCTTCACGGCGCCGCGTCCACCCACCCGCCGATCCCGACGGCGGAGTTCGATCAGCGCGAGCTGCTGGCGATGGAGAAGGAGACCATCGGCCTGTTCCTCTCGGCGCACCCGCTCAAGGACGTCCGCGACGCGCTGACCAAGGCGACCGCCTGCGGACTGGCCGACGTGCGCAGTCAGGCGCACGACTCGTGGATCGAGCTGGGCGGGATGGTCGCCGACATGCGCCGGCTGAACACGCGCAAGGGCGACGTGATGCTGCGCGGCACGCTGGAGGACACCGAGGGCACGATCGACCTGGTCGTCTTCCCCAAGGCGGTGCCCGAGCTGGAGCCGATCCTGCGGCCCGACGAGATCGTGCTGCTGCGCGGACGCCTGGACCTGAAGGACGACGAGCGCGCGGCGCTGCTGGTCCAGAGCGCCAAGCCGTTCCAGCCGTCGGCCAAGGAGCTGGAGGCGGCCCAGGGGGCGACCGACGAGCGGCGCGCCGAGCGCGCCGCGCTGGCCGCGCCGACCGAGCTCTACGTGCGGATCGACGGGTCGTCGGTCAAGGAGTCGGCGCTCGGACGGCTGCGGCACGTGCTCCAGGACCACCAGGGCGAGGCGGCGGTGGTCCTGACGGTCGAGACCTCCGAGGGCGCGCGGACGCTGCGGCTCGGCGACGCCTTCCGGGTCAACGCCGGACCGACGTTGCGGTCCGAGTTGGAGCGGCTGTTCGGCGAGCACGCGCTGGCCACCGGCGCGGCCGCGCCTGCCGCGCCGGTCGATCCCGCCGCCCCGGTCGGGGCTCCGGACGGTGGCGTGCCGGTCGCGGCCTAGGTCGTCGCGGCGACGGGCGCGGTCTCCGCGCCCGCGATCTGGATCGCGCAGACTCCGCCCTCGGTGAAGCCGTCGGGACCGATGTCGAGGGCGCCGTTGAACCGGGCGCGGTACTGCTCCCAGGCGATCGCGCTCGTCAGCGCGACGAGCTGCTTCGGATCGAACTGCTCGCGCAGCGTGTCGAACAGCCGGTCGTCGACGCGCACCGGCGTCTGGCTCATCGCCTCGGCGTAGTCGAGCACCAGCCGCTGCCGCGCGTCGAAGGCCGGGCTCTCGCGGTGACGGTGCAGGTCGCGGATCTGCTCCTCGGTGGCGCCGTGCTGGGTCCGGGCGAGGAACGAGCCGATGTCGATGCAGAACTCGCAGCCGATCAGCGTCGCCGCCTTCAGCGACGCCAGCTCGGTGAGCACCGGATCGACGTCCTTCGCGCGGTCGAGTTGGCGTTCCATGGCGCCGACGCCGACCGTGATGCCGGGATGGAGCAGGCCGATTCGCAGTGCGGTCATCACCTTGCCGGTCCGGCGCCGCGACTCGCGGAAGGCGTACCGGGCGAAGAGCCCGCCCTCGCCGTCCTGAACTCCTTGCAGACGTGCCATCGAGATCCTCCTCGTTCGGTCCCCGTGGGACCCGCCGGGCCGTGGCCGAGCGCGTGTGTACGACCGTTCCGAGACTAGACTCGGCCCCGCACGATGCGCAAGGACCAGAAGCGGACCGCGGAACCGGACCACCCGGCGGGACGCCCCGCCGGCGGCCGTGACCTGGCGATCACGCTGACCCGGGGCGCCGGCCCGCTGCACCGCCAGCTCGAGGACGCCCTGCGGGCCGCGATCCGTGACGGACGGCTGACGGCGGGGGAGCCCCTGCCCGCGACCCGGACCCTGGCGGCCGATCTGGACGTGTCCCGGGGCGTGGTGGTCGAGGCCTACGCGCAGCTCGTCGCCGAGGCGGTGCTGCAGACGGTCCCGGGCGGCGGCACCCGTGTCGGCGACCGTCCGGCGGCGCACGCCCGCGCCGCCCGGCCCGCCGATCCGCTGACGACCCCCCGCTACGACCTGCGGCCGTTCGTCCCCGAGCTGTCGGCGTTCCCGCGGCGTGCCTGGATCGACGCCACCGCCCGTGCGCTGCGCGGCATGACCGACGCTCAGCTCGCGCTGCCCCACCCGACCGGGGACGCGGGGGTGCGGGCCACGCTGGCCCGCTACAGCGGCCGGGCCCGCGGGGTGCGGGCGCACGCCGACGACGTGGTGGTGACGTCCGGCAGCATGCAGTCGATCCGGCTCGTCGGGGAGCTGCTGCGGCGGCGGGCCGAGCGCGTCGGCGCCGCGCCGGCGATCGCGGTGGAGGCCCCGGGGTTCCCGCTGCACCGGCTCAGCCTCGAGCGCGAGGGGCTACGGGCCGTATCGGTTCCGGCGGACGCCGGCGGTCTACGGGTCGACGCGCTGCCGGACGGCGGGGTCGATGCGGTGCTGGTGACGCCAGCGCACCAGTTCCCGCTCGGCGGCGAGCTGTCGGCCGAGCGTCGCGCGGCGCTGATCGGCTGGGCGACGACGCACGACGCGATCGTGATCGAGGACGACTACGACGGCGAGTACCGCTACGCCGGAGACACACCGACGGCGTTGCAGGCGGATGAGCCCGACCGGGTCGTCTACCTGGCGACCGCGAGCAAGACGCTGGCGACGGCGCTGAGGTTGGGGTGGATGGTGGTGCCGCCGGCGCTACGGTCCGAGCTGGCCGAGGCCAAGCTGTGGGCCGACGGGGGCAGCTCGGCGCTGGTCCAGCAGACGCTCGCGGCGCTGGTCGTGTCGGGCGCTTACGACCGGCACGTGCGGCGCAGCCGTGATCGCTACCGACGGCGCCGCGGACGGCTGCTCGACGCCCTCGCGGTGACGATGCCCGACGCCCGGACCGTCGGCGCGGAAGCCGGCCTGCACCTGACCCTGCGGCTCCCCGACGACGTCGCGGTCGCGCGGATCTGGACGGCCGCGGCCGACGAGAGCGTGGCGCTGATGGCGATCGACGTCGGCGCCGACGAGGCGTCCGGGGGCGACGACCACCAGCTCGCCGGCCCGGTGCTGCTGGTCGGCTTCGGCAACCTGCCCGACGCGCTGGTCGACGATGCCGCCGCGGCGCTCGGCCGGATCGTCACGGCGGCGCGCTCGCGGCCCTACTAACGTTGCGCGCATGCGTGTCCGCTTCGCCCCGTCTCCCACCGGCGCCCTCCACGTCGGCGGCGCCCGCGCCGCGCTCTACAACTGGCTGATGGCCCGGCAGAGCGGGGGGACGTTCGTGCTGCGGATCGAGGACACCGACCGCGAGCGGTCGACGCCGGAGAACATCGAGCAGATCCTCGACGCGCTGCGCTGGCTCGACCTGGACTGGGACGGCGAGCCGGACCTCCAGACCACCCACGAGCAGCGCCACCGCGCGGTCGTCCAGCAGCTCCTCGACGAGGACAAGGCCTACCGCTCGACCGCGACGGCCGACGACGTCCGCGCCTACAAGGACGAGCACGGGGCCGGGGTCGGCTTCCGCGGAGCGGAGCACGCGACCCGCAGCCACGAGGAAGGCGTCGGGGCGGTCCGACTGCGCGTCCCCGAGGGGGAGACGGTCGTTCGCGACCTGGTCCGCGGCGACACGACGTTCCAGAACGTCCACATGGACGACCCCGTGATCGCCCGCGCCGACGGCAGCCCGCTCTACAACCTGGCGGTCGCGATCGACGATCACGACGCCGGGATCACCCACGTCGTCCGCGGCGAGGATCACCTGTCGAACACGCCCAAGCAGCTCTTGGTCTATGCGGCCCTCGGCGCCGAGCCGCCCGCCTTCGCGCACCTGCCGCTGCTGCACGGCCCGGACGGCAAGAAGCTCTCCAAGCGCCACGGCGCGGCCTCGGTCCAGGAGCTGCGCGACGCCGGCTACCTGCCCGACGCGGTGGTCAACTACCTGGCGCTGCTCGGCTGGGGAGACGCCGACGACGAGACCGAGATCTCACGCGGCGAGCTGGTCAAGCGGTTCGACATCGGCCGCGTCTCGAAGAACCCGGCGCGGTTCGACGAGACCAAGCTGAAGTGGCTCAACGGTCGCTACCTGCGCGCCCAGGGCGTCGACGGGCTGACCGCGACGATCGCCGGGCACCTGCAGGCGAGTGGCCACGGCGACGCGATCATCGGCCGCGACGAGCTGCTGCGGACGGCGGTCGAGATCAGCCAGGAGAAGATCCAGACCGTCGACGACTTCTGGCCGCTCGCCGGGTTCCTCTTCACCGGCCCCGTCGACGACGAGAAGGCCCGCGACAAGTGGCTCGACGCCGGCCATCAGCCGAACCTGGAGGCCGTGCGCGACACGCTGTCGAGCCTGGAGGAGTTCTCCGTCGCCTCGGTCGACGGGGCGCTGCGCGCGCTGGTCGCCGAGCTCGGCGCGAAGGCGAAGGACGTCTTCCAGCCGCTGCGCGTCGCGCTCGCGGGCACGGCGGTCTCGCCGGGCGTGTTCGAGTCGGCCGCCGCGCTCGGGCGGGACGAGACGCTGCGCCGGATCGACGCGGCGCTGGCGGGCTCGGCCGCCTGACCGAAGCGGGCGATCCCAAACGAGGGCGAGTCTGAACCACGCGGTTCGACCGCCGGGGGGAGCGCCGAAGCTCAAGGTTCCGCAGGGAGCTGCCGATAGGGGTCCTAGGATCCCTCCGGATCTCGAGTTCCGCGTTCCCCCCGCCGCTCGTGACGTTCGTTCCCGTTTCGGACCCCGAGTCCGCCCCAACCACATCGCTGCCGTCGTCCGCTCCGGCCCCCCGGCCGGGACGACAACACGAGCGTCGGCTGTTGGCGGCGTTCGACGCGATCGATCTCTTCCCGTGCCTGCAGGCGTCGCGCGACCGCGTGCTCGGAGCGCTCGGCGCGTCGCCGGTCGAGCAGGCCACGGTGATCGCCGTGGTCGAGTCCGACGTGGGGCTCGCGATGCGCATGTTGCGCGAGGCCCGGCGGGTCGTCGGACGCACGCCCGTGCTCGTGGGCACGATCCCCGAAGCGGCCGAGATCCTCGGCCCCGACGGAATGCGCGCGGTGGCGGAGGTCACGCCGACGGTCGACTTCTTCGCCCGGTCCGGCGGCTGGGGCGCCGAGCCGTTCGACTACCGCCGCCACGTCGCGGCGGTCCAGGCGGCGATCCACCGGGTCGTCCAGCGAACCTCGATCGATGCCCTCGACCGGCTGATGGCCGGCGCCGTCCTGCACGACATCGGCAAGCTCGTCCTGCAACGCGCCCACGCCGGCTACGTCGACCATCCGGTGCCCGACCAGGGCACGCCGGAGCAGCGCCTGGTCGGCGAGCGGCGTGCCACCGGGATCGACCACGCGCTGGTCGGCGGGGTGCTGGTTCGCCGCTGGGGGCTCTCCGGGTCGCTCGCCCGGCTGGTCGAATGCCACCACGTCGAGGACCCGAACCGCGACGCCGAGGAGCTCACGGTGCTGCGGCTCGCCGACATGCTCGCCCACTTCGGCAGCGGCGATGCGGTCTCGCCGCCGCGGATGGCCGCGCTGGCGCGGCGCCTCGGCCTCGACCGCGGGCAGTTGCGCGACCTGCTCTACGAGCAGCACACCGCGACCGCGGCGGCCCCGCGCGACGCGACGCCCAATCCGCTCTCCCCGCGCGAGACGGAGGTCCTGGCCTGCCTCGCCGAGGGGCTGGTCTACAAGCAGATCGCCGGGCGGCTCGATCTGGCCACCAGCACGGTGCGGACCCACCTGCACAACATCTACTTCAAGCTCGGGGCGGTCGATCGAGCCCAGGCGGTGCTGATCGCCGTGCGCAGCGGCTGGATCTAGGCGTCCGGTCGGTAGGGCACGTCGCGCCGAGCGGCTGGCGTGGGGTCCGGCGCCTGCCCTAGGATCAGAGCGTCCGGCGATTTCGTCGTGCGTCCTTCGAACGTTCCTCCCTTCGATGCTCTCGATCACCGCCAAGTCCCCGTACGCCGTGCAGGCCCTGACCGAGCTCGGGCGCGCGGGCGGGGTCACGACGCCGGTGCCGGTCGCGGAGCTGGCGCGCCGGCGGGAGATTCCGGGGCAGTTCCTGGAGCAGCTGTTCGCGACGCTCCGGCGGGCCGGCCTGCTGCGCTCGCAGCGCGGCGTCCACGGCGGCTACGTGCTGACCCGCGACGCGCGCGAGATCACGGTCCTCGAGGTCGTGGAGATGCTCGACGGCCCACTCGGCCAGGACTCGACCGGCGTCTTCGCCGAGGTCGCGGAGGCGGCCCGAGGCGTGCTGGCCAGCACCACGATCCAGGACGTGATCGACCGCGAGGCCCGGGAGCAGGGCCAGACGATGTACTGGATCTAGGTCCAACTGTGAGCGACGACGTGATCACCGACATCACCGGCCTGATCGGCAAGACCCCGGTCGCCCGCTTGGCGGCCCTGGAGCCCGAGGGCTCCGGCGTCGAGCTCTTCGGCAAGCTCGAGTCCTACAATCCAGGGGGCTCGGTCAAGGACCGGATCGCCCTGGCGATGGTGCTGGCGGCCGAGAAGGAGGGGCGGATCGCCCCGGGCCGGACGACGATCGTCGAGGCGACGAGCGGCAACACCGGGATCGGCCTGGCGTCGGTCGCCGCGGCCCGCGGCTACGAGCTGGTGATCTGCCTGCCGCAGGGCATGAGCCGTGAGCGCGAGACGATCCTGCGGCTGTTCGGTGCCCGCGTCGAGGTGGTCGAGTCGATGGGCGGGATGACCGAGGCCGTCGAGGCGGCGCGGCAGCTCGCCGACGGCGAGGACGCCTGGATGCCCGACCAGTTCGCCAACCCGGCGAACCCCGCGATCCACCGCAAG
>JADMKN010000208.1 GCA_015478825.1 Patulibacter sp.
CGTCGTGCGGCCGGACCCGCTGCTCCAGCAGACCGAGGCGCACGCCCGTCAGGTGATCGACGTGAACGTCTACGGGACGCTCTGGGCGTTGCAGGCGGTCGGCCCGCACATCGCGCGGACCGGGGGGCACGTGCTGACGCTGTCGTCGGTCGCGGGAATCGCTCCGATTCCGTTGTCCGGGGTCTACCCGGCGACCAAGGCGGCGATCGACAACATGGTGGCCCAGCTCCGCACCGAGTGGATGCACGCGGACGCCAACGCGGGGACGGTTCACCTGAGCTTCGTCGACACCCCGATGGCCCAGGAGGTCCGCGACGATCCGCGGGCCGGCCGCGCGATCCGCCGTTCGCCCGGGCGGCTGACCCGGGCCACGACCGCGCACGACGCGGCGCGACGGATCATCCTCGGCCTGGAGCGGCGGGCGCGGGTGGTGACGGTCCCGCGCTGGCAGACGCCGGCCGGCTGGCCGCAGGCGGTGGCGCACGCCGTGGCCGACGCGATCTTCCGTCGGACCTCGCTGCGGTACGAGGTGCCCGGGGGCCGCGACGCCGACCCGTCCGGCGTCGAGTTGCGCACCACCGAGGTCTCGACGGACCGTCTGTCCCACCGCGAGCAGGAGCAGGAGCGATGAGCAGGATCGATCTGAGGGACCGCGGGGTGCTCGTCACCGGGGCAACCGGGGCGGTCGGCGCCGCGACGGCGCGGCTGTTGGTCGAGCGCGGCGCGCGCGTCGTGCTGATGAGTCGTCCGAGCGAGCGGCTCGAGGCGATCGAGGACGAGCTGGCGCCCGAAGGGGCGGTGGCCGTGGCCGCGAAGGCCGACGACCGCGCCGCGGTGATCGAAGCGGTGGACGAGGGGGCCGGGCTCGTCGGCGGGCTGGTCGGCGTGGTCGCCGCGGCCGGGCTGGTCCGGCCGTCGACGATCGCCGAGCAGAGCGAGGAGGACGTTCGCGCGGTCGTGGACACCAATCTCTACGGCACGCTCTGGACGTTCCAGGCGAGCCTGCCGCACGTCGATCGCACCGGCGGGCACCTGCTGGCGATCGCCTCGATCGCGGGGCTGGCGCCGGTCGGGCTGGCGGGGATCTACCCGGCGACGAAGGCGGCGATCGCCGAGGTCGTGTCGCAACTCCGGATCGAGCTGATGCACCGCGAGACCTCGGTCGGGGCGGTCTACCTGGGGATGGTGTCGTCGGGGATGTCCGACGACGTGAAGGCGCACGAGCAGGCGGGCCCGGCGTTGACCCGCACGCTGGGCGGCCCGTTGACCCGGGCGCTGACCGCCGAGGACGCGGCCGAGCAGATCGTCCGTGCCCTCGAGCACCGGTCGCGTGCGGTCGTGACCCCGTGGTGGCAGATCCCCGTGGCCGCTCCGCAGCTCGCGGTTCACGGCCTGGTCGAACAGGGGCTCCGGCTCTCGGCGCTCGCCGGTCAGCTCCCCCGCGGGCCGGTCCGTCGCAGCCGGCGCTGATCGCGACGGTCGAGGTGGCCGATCGGGGTGAGCGATCGCGACGAGCCCGGACCGCGACGCGGTCCGGGCTCCGTGGACGCGCTCCTACGCGTCGCGCGGCACCTCGCCGCGCCAGCCGGACGCGCTGCCCTTGGACTCGATCAGCTCCTTGAACCGCTCCAGGTCGCCCTTGGCCCGCCGCTCGATCATGCCCAGCGCGTCGCCGATCTTCTCGACGATGCCCTCGGTCTCGACGTCCTGTTGGAGCATCACGCGGGTCTTCTGCGGATCGAGCTGGTGGAAGGTCACGACCCCGGCGTTGTGCTGGCCGGACGTGCTCGTCCACGCCACCCGCTCGTCCGGATGCTGCTCGGTGATCTTGGCGTCCCACTCGCGTTCCGCGCCGGCGATCTTCGCCTTCCAGTGCAGGTGCGTGTCGTCGAGCTGACGCACCTCCTCGACGCCTTCCATGAAGTCGGGGAACGACTCGAACTGCGTCCACTGGTTGTACGCCGTGGCGATCGGGACCTCGACGTCGATCGACTGCTCGATGGTGCTCATCGGTTCCTCCGGGATTGGATCGCGGATGGGCCGGCCGACGGTCGGCGCGACCCCGTACGAACCGGACGGACGCTGATGGATCGCGCCTCGTCCGCTGTTCTCTGGCTACCCGGACGTGCAGCGAGCAAACGACCGATCCGCGGATCGAACCGCGCCTAGGGAGGGACCGAGGGCTGATCCGCGGACGGGCGGAGAACGAGGATCGCGGGGCGGTCTCACCGTCTCGTCTCGGGGTTGCCGCGCCGACCGAGCGGGTATCGGTTCGGCATGTCGGCCCCCAACCCCAAGATTCCCTCTGATCTTCCGAGCGACCGCGACGTCGACGCGGCGATTCCTCAGGACGAGCCCGCCGCCGGCGCCGTCCACGTCACGGCCCGCCTGGTGATCCCGCTCGCGCTGATCGTGGTCGGCATCGTGCTGCTGATCGTGGGTCTCACCACGTTCGGGATCGTCGTCGCGTTCGCCGGCATGATCGCGTTCATCGCCGACCGGCTGATCCGGTTCGGGATCGTCAGTCAGGGTGACCGCGACCGCGAGGCCGCGGCGCGGGACCGGATGCGCCGCAAGGGCCGCTGGACCGACCGCTGAACGCCGCGCATACCCGGACGACGACCGGGTAGCCGAAGGTCATCCTCGCCCGAAGCAGTTGCGGGCGCCCCCGACTCACAGGAGCGACGATGCGAGCTCTGACCTGGCACGGCAAGCGCGACGTGCGGATCGACACGGTGCCCGATCCGACCATCCAGCACCCCACCGACGCGATCATCCGGGTGACCTCGTCCGGGATCTGCGGATCGGATCTGCACC
>JADMKN010000209.1 GCA_015478825.1 Patulibacter sp.
CCTTTCGGTGGTGGGCGACGGGTCGCGGATGACGTGGTCAGCGGGCGCTGATCACGCCGGCGTGCGGACCAGGGTGCCGATCCGCTCGCCTGACACTATCCGGACGATGTTCCGCTCGTCGTCCATGTTGAAGACGTGGATCGGCAGGCGGTTCTCCATGCAGAGCGTCAGCGCCGTGGAATCCATTACGCGCAGCCGCTGCTCGATCGCCGCCATGTGGGTGATCTCGTCGATCAGGCGGGCGTCCGGGTCGGTCCTCGGGTCCGCGGTGTAGACCCCTTCGACGCCGTTCTTCGCCATCAGGATGGCGTCGCAGTGGACCTCGGCGGCCCGCAGCGCGGCGGCGGTGTCCGTGGTGAAGAACGGATTGCCGGTGCCGGCGGCGAAGATCACCACGCGGTGCTTCTCGAGGTGCCGCTCGGCGCGACGACGGATGTACGGCTCGGCGACCTCGGTGATGTCGAGCGCGCTCTGCACGCGGGTCTGGATCCCGAGCTTCTCCAAAGCGTCCTGCAGCGGCAGCGCGTTGAGCACCGTCGCCAGCATGCCCATGTAGTCGGCCGTGGCGCGGTCCATCCCGGCCGCCGCGCCCGCCATCCCGCGGTAGATGTTGCCGGCGCCGACCACGATCGCCACCTGGACGCCGAGCTCGTGGACGCCGCGGATCGCCGCGGCGACCGCGGCGACCCGATCCGGATCCGTTCCGTACTCCTGCTCGCCCATCAGGGACTCGCCGGAGAGCTTGATCAGCACGCGCTGGAACGCGACGGGCTTCGAGTCCGAGGGCATCAGGGGTCGCCGCGAGCTTCCGGTGCTACTCGCCGACCTGGAAGCGGGCGAAGCGGGCGACGGTGACGTCGTCACCGACGGCCTTCGCGAGCTGCTCGATCGTCTTGCCGTCGTGCTTGTCCGGGTTGATGTGCTCCTGCGGCAGCAGGGCGATCTCCTTGAGCCACTTCTGCAGCTTGCCCCCCGCGATCTTCTCGCGGATCGCCTCGGGCTTGCCCTCGGCCTCGGCCTGCTGCGCGTAGACGCGCAGCTCGGCGTCGCGCTCGTCCTGCGGCACGTCGTCGCCGGAGACGTACTTCGTCGCGGGAACGGCGGCCACGTGCAACGCGACCTCCCTGGCGAGCGTCTCGAGCTCGGCGGCGTCGCCCGATCCGTTGACCTGGACCGCGACGCCGACCTTGCCGGTGGCGTGGATGTAGCTGGCGACCGAGCCCTCGCCGTCGACGACGAAGCGCTCGGCGCGGCGGATCACGACGTTCTCGCCCATCGTGCCCGAGAGGTCGGCGCGCGCGGCCTCGATGGTCTGGCCGGGAGCGATCTCCTCCCGCAGCAGCACCTCGACGTCGACGGCGCCGGGGTTGCCGGCGGAGGCGACGTGCTCGGCGAGCTGCTTGGCGAACGCGATGAAGTCGTCGTTGCGGGCGACGAAGTCGGTGTTGCAGTCGACCTCGACCAGCGCGCCGCGGGTTCCGTCGGCGACCGACGCGGCCTGGACGGTGCCTTCGGACGCGTCGCGGTCGGCCAGCTTGCCGACCTTGTTGCCGAGCTTGACCCGGAGGATCTCGACGGCCTTGTCGAGATCGCCGTCGGCCTCCTGCAGGGCCTTCTTGCAGTCCATCATCCCGGCGCCGGTCTTCTGCCGGAGCGCCTTGACGTCAGCGGCGGTAATCGTGCTCATCGGTGGCTCCTCAGTCCTGCGGCGCGGCGGGCGCCTCGGTCGCGGCTTGCTCGGCCGGCGCGGCGGCTTCGGCGTCGGCCGCGGCCTTGTCGGCGGCGGCCTGATCGGCAGCCTGCTGCTGGGCTTCCTGGCCCGCGGCGGCGGCGGCGCTCTGCTCCTCGGCCTCCAGGCGGCGGGCCTCCTCGGCCTCGCGCTGCTCGGCCTCGATCGCCTGACGGTGCTCGCGGTCCGCGTTCTCGCGGGCGCGGCGGGCCTCCTCGGCCTCCCACCACGCGTGGGCGCCACCGGCGGCGGCGTCGCCGATCGCGTGGGCGATCGTGCCACAGGCGCGGATCGAGTCGTCGTTGCCCGGCACCGGGTAGTCGACGCCGTCGGGATCGACGTTGGTGTCGACGAGCGCGATCACGGGGATCCGCAGCTTGCGGGCCTCTTCGACCGCGATCTTCTCGCTGTTGACGTCGATCACGAAGACCGCGTCGGGCGCGCGGCGCAGGTCCTTCACGCCGCCGAGGTTGATCTGGAGCTTGGCCAGCTCCTTGCGGCGGGCGATCCGCTCCTGCGACGGCAGCAGCTCGAGCTGACCCTCGGCCTCGAGGCGCTCGAGGTCGTTGAGCGTCTTGATCCGCTTGCTGGAGGTCTGGAAGTTGGTCAGCAGACCCGGCGACCAGCGCTGGTTGACGTACGGCATGCGCGACGACTCGGCGGCCTCGCGGACCGAGTCCTGCGCCTGGCGCTTGGTGCCGACGAAGAGCACCGTGCCGCCCCGCTGAGCGATGCCGGAGACGAAGTCCTGCGCCGTGGCGAGCAGGTCGACGGTCTGGAGCAGGTCGATGACGTGGACGCCGGAGTGCTCGCCGTGGATGAACCGCGCCATGCGCGGGTTCCAGCGACGGGTCTGGTGTCCGAAGTGGACGCCTGCCTGCAGCAGGTCCTTGATGCCGATCTCGGCCATGGGTACTCCCTTGGAAAGCGGTGAACAGCGATCCGCCGGTCCGGAGCGCGGACCCGACAGGGTGTCGGGCAGGGACGTTCCGGGGTTTCCAGCGGGGTAGGAATGAACAACGACACGGCGCTCCCAGGCCGGGAGCCACCGAGGTCAATTCAACCAGAGCGGGGCCGTCGGCGCGGTCTGCGTCGACCGGGCGGGGAATCAGGACTTGGAGCGCGCCCGCTCGAGCGCCCGGGCGAGGTCTGGCGGAAGCTCGGACGTCGCCTCCAGCGGCTCGCCGGTGATCGGGTGCGCGAGCGACAACCGGGCCGCATGCAGGAACTGTCGCCGCAGGCCGAGGGGGTGGGCCGCGCCCGCCCCGGAGGTCTGACGGCCGTAGTCGGGGTCCCCCGCCACCGGCAGGCCGATCGCCTTGAAGTGCGCGCGGATCTGGTGCGTGCGCCCGGTCTCCAGCCGGACCCGCAGCAGCGTCGTGCGCGGCAGCACCTGCTCGATCGCGAAGTGGGTCACGGCGCGGCGCGGGCTGTCGGTGTCGACCGACTGCCGCGTGCGGTGGTGACGGTCGCGGCCGAGCGGGGCGTCGATCGTGCCGGAGCGGGCGTCGGGCCGGCCGTCGACCAGCGCCAGGTACTCGCGGGTCACGTCGCGGTCGCGGATCGCCTGCTGCAGCAGGCGATGGGCCTCGTCGCTCCGCGCCACCAGCAGCAGCCCGGAGGTGTCGCGGTCGAGCCGGTGGACGATCCCGGGACGCTCGGGGTCGCCGCCGGGCGGCGTGGCGGCGCTGATCAGCCCGGCGACCGCGTCGACCAACGTCGGGCCGTCGTGACCCGCGCCGGAGTGGACGACCAGCCCCGCGGGCTTGTCGACGATCAGCAGATGCTCGTCCTGGTAGACGACCGGCACGGTCGGAGCGTCCTCGCGGAGCGGCGCCGCGGGCCGGATCAGCGCCGCGAGGTCGACCGTCACGGTCTGCCCTTCCTGGACGGCCAGGCGCTTCTGCGGTCGCACGCCGTCGACCGTCACGGCGTCCGCGGCGATCGCGCGCTGCGCGCGGGCCCGCGACCCGCACAGCTCGGCCAGCACGACGTCGAGCCGGGCGCCCTGCTGCTCCGCGCCGACGACCAGGGTCTGGGCGCCCTCGGCGCTCATTTGGACTTCACGGCGGGGCTCGCGCCCTCGCCGGCCCGTCGCGTGTTGCGCCGGTGATCGAGCTCCATCGCCAGCACCAGCACCCCCATCCCGACCACGATCGACGAGTCGGCGACGTTGAAGGCGGGGAACGACGGCGGCTTGAGGAAGTCGATCACGTGCCCGACCGTCAGGCGGTCGAGGATGTTGCCGACCGCGCCACCGGCGAGCATGCCCGCGGCGATCCAGGCGTAGCGGACGTTGCGGTTGCGCGCGAACCAGATCGTCAGGGCGATCAGGGCGACGCCGACGAGCGCCCCCACGATCCACGGCTTGCCGGAGAAGCTCGAGAACGCGACGCCCTCGTTGCGGACGTAGACGAGGTCGAGGAAGGGCAGGATCGTCCGGACCTCGCCGGGGTCGATCGAGGCGACGACCAGGCGCTTGGTGAGCTGGTCGACGATCAGGATCGCGATCGCGAGCGCCGCCGCGCGGCGGACCGCGAGGCTTCCGACGCGCCGGTCATCCCGCGACAAGCCGCACCACCAGTCCGCCGACGACCTGAAGCAGGATGATCCCGACCAGCGGCGACAGGTCGAGCGGGCCGAGCGGCGGGATGAACCGCCGGAAGAAGGCCAGGTACGGCTCGACCGCGTCGCCCAGGAACCCGATCACCAGGCTGACGCCACGGTTGTACGGAATCCGCACCCCGGCCGCCTGGACCAGCGACAGCAGGATGTAGGCGAAGATCATGATCGTGTAGACCGTGATCAGCGCGCTCAGGAAGTCCGCGATCTGGGTGCGGACCGACGCCAGGGCGACGGTCTCGACGAGCGCGCTCACGAGACGTCCACGACCGCGTCGAAGGCGCTCTGGAGCGCTTCCCGGACCCCGTGGCGGTCGAGCTCCCGCAGGCCGCGAGCGGTCGAGCCGCCCGGCGACGTGACCGCCCGGCGGACGGCCAGCGTGTCGTGGTCGGCCGTGCGCAGCAGCGCCGCCGAGCCCTCGATCCCGGCGGCAACCATCCGGCCGGCGTCCTGCGGCGACATCCCGTGGCGGACCGCCGCGTCGACCGTCGCCTCGGCGATCACCGCGACGTAGGCGGGCAGGACGCCGAAGACCGCCGTCGCCCCGGCCAACTGCGACTCCGGCAGCTCGACGACCGTCGAGCAGCGCCCGAGCAGATCCAGCACCGCGCTGCGGATCTCGCGCTCGCCGTCGGCGGGCGGGCCGGCCTCGGCGGCGACCGCGGTCACGCCCTTGCCGATCCCGGCCGGGGTGTTCGGCATCACCCGGATCACCGGGCGGTCGGGGTAGGCCGCGCGTAGCGCGGACAGCTCCACGCCGGCGAGGATCGAGAGCACCGCCTTGGCGCTCGGGATCGTCGCGGCGGCATCGGTGAGCTGGCCCGGCTTGTGCCCGAGCACGACGACGTCAGCCTCGTCCGCGAGCTGCTGCGGCGTGTCGACGGCCCGACCCCCCGTCTCGGCAGCGAGCGCCTCGGCGCGTTCCCGCACCGGATCGAAGCACAGCGCGGGCTCGCCGATGCCCCGCGCGAGCGCGGAGGCCATGTTGCCCGATCCCAGGTATCCCAGACGCATAGAGACCGTGAACGGTACCGGTCGTCCCCCCGCGGCAACGCACCGACCCGTTCGGGCCCGCTCGCCCCGCAGACCGGGCGCGTCGGGAAGCTCAGCTCTGGTTAAAGAAGCCCTTCTCGATCAACTGGGCCCGTTCCTCGGCCGAGATCGAGACGTTGGCGGGGGTCAGCATGAAGACCTTGTCGGCGATCCGCTGCATGCCGCCGTTGAGCGCGTAGGTCAACCCACTGGCGAAGTCGATCAGCCGCTTGGCCAGGTCGTTGTCCGAGGTCTGCAGGTTGATCACCACCGGGATGTCGTCCTTGAACCGGTCGGCGATCTGCTGGGCGTCGTTGAACGACTTCGGCAGGACGAGGTGCACCCGTCCGCCCGGGCCACCGGAGCGCTCGGACCGTCCACCACCGGAGCCTCCGACGGGACGCAGGTGCGCGCCGCCCGAGCGACCGCCGGACTCGCCGTCGCTGAAGATGTCGTCGAAGTCCTCGCGACGGCGACGCGGCGCCATCCGGCGGACCGGCGCGGGCTCACGCTCGCGATCGCGGCCGCCGCGATCGCGCTCACGACGATCGTCGTACTCCGGTTCATCGTCGTAGGAGTCTGCGTACGGGTCTCGCTCCTCAGCGAGAGCGAAGTACACGAGCACCTTGTGCCAAGCGTCGCGGAAGGCCATGACGGCGATTGATTCTGCCACGGCGCGGCGGTTCCTCCTTTTCGCCTCGATTTCCCGTCGAGGCGCGCTCCGGTGGCCCCGCGCTACTCGGCGCGCAGCAGTCCGCTGCCGAGGCGCACCACGGTGGCGCCCTCCTCGACCGCCACGACGTAGTCCTGGGTCGTGCCCATCGAGAGCTCGGGCAGCCCGTGCTGGTCGGCGAGCGCCTGCAGCCGGGCGAACCAGCGACGGCTCTGCTCGGGGTCCTCGGCGAACGGCGGCATCGTCATCAGGCCCGCCACGCGAACCGGGCAGCGCGCGATCACGTCGCCGAGCACGTTGGGGTCGACGCCGTCCTTGGCGTGCTCGCCGCTGACGTTGACCTGGATCAGCACGTCCAGGTCGGGGCGCGCCAGCTCGCGGTGCCGTTCGAGCCGCTTCAGCACGCTGTCGCTGCAGACGGAGTGGATCCGGCGGACGTGCGGCAGGATCTCGGCGACCTTGCGGGACTGGAGCTGCCCGATGAACTCCCAGCGCAGCCGGTCGGCGCCGGGGACGGCGACCTTCTCGAGCAGCGCCTGGGCGCGGTTCTCGCCGGCGATCGTGACGCCGGCGTCCGCGAGCAGCGGGACCTGGTCGGCCGCCAGGTACTTGGTGGCGACGAGGATCTCGACGCCGTCGGGGTCCCGCCCGACGCGCGCGCAGGCCGCCGCGATCCGCTCGCGGGCCTCGGTCAGCCGCGCCGCCACGAACCCGGGATCGATCCGGGGAATCACCTCAACCACGCCATGCCTGCCTGTCGTCCGGTCGTCCCGGCGTCGCGCCGGTACGAGAAGTAGTCGTCCGGGGCGCAGATCGTGCACTCCCCCGCCGTCAGCACGTGCTCGACGCCTGCCGCGCGCAGTCGCGCCCGAGCGGCGGCCCACAGGTCGGCGTGGCCGCCGACCCTTGGTGCGCTCGCCGCGCTCGACCCCGTCCCCGCCAGCGCCGCGTGGACCTCGTCGCCGACCTCGTAGCAGCACGGTCCGGCGCTCGGACCGATCGCAGCGGTGACCGGGCCCGACCCGGAGCAGACCGCGTCGAGCGCCCGCAGGCCCGACTCGAGCACGCCGGCGGCCAGTCCGCGCCAGCCGGCGTGGACCATCGCCACGCCCCGCCCGGCGACCAAGGCGACGGGCACGCAGTCGGCGCAGAGCACCACGCACGGGGTCCGGGGAAGCGCCGTCGCCGTCCCGTCCGCATCGCGCACGCGCCCCAGGTCTGCCCCGGGCAGGTCGGCATCGTCGGCGATCTGCAGCACGTCGGTGGCGTGGACCTGCCGCGCCTGAGCGATCCGCTCCGGCCCGACGTCCGCGTATCCGGCGAGCACCGTGCGGTTGTCCCGGACGGCCTGCGGATCGTCGTCGCCCCAGCTATCGAGGTTCAGCGAGCGGTACGGCCCGGAGGACGCGCCGCCTCGGCGTCCGGTGAAGCGCACGACGGCGTGCCCGAGGTCGCAGACGAGATGGCCTTCGGGGGTGCGCGCACCCCCGAAGGCCATCTCGTCTGCGACCTCGGGCACGCCGTCGTGCGCTTCACCGGACGCCGAGGCGGCGCGTCCTCCGGGCCGTACCGCTCGCTGAACCTCGATAGCTGGGGCGACGACGATCCGCAGGCCGTCCGGGACAACCGCACGGTGCTCGCCGGATACGCGGACGTCGGGCCGGAGCGGATCGCTCAGGCGCGGCAGGTCCACGCCACCGACGTGCTGCAGATCGCCGACGATGCCGACCTGCCCGGGGCAGACCTGGGGCGCGTGCGCGATGCGGACGGGACGGCGACGGCGCTTCCCCGGACCCCGTGCGTGGTGCTCTGCGCCGACTGCGTGCCCGTCGCCTTGGTCGCCGGGCGGGGCGTGGCGATGGTCCACGCCGGCTGGCGCGGACTGGCCGCCGGCGTGCTCGAGTCGGGCCTGCGGGCGCTCGACGCGGTCTGCTCCGGGTCGGGCCCGGTCACCGCTGCGATCGGTCCGAGCGCCGGACCGTGCTGCTACGAGGTCGGCGACGAGGTCCACGCGGCGCTGGCGGGGACGGGGTCGAGCGCGGCGAGCGCACCAAGGGTCGGCGGCCACGCCGACCTGTGGGCCGCCGCTCGGGCGCGACTGCGCGCGGCAGGCGTCGAGCACGTGCTGACGGCGGGGGAGTGCACGATCTGCGCCCCGGACGACTACTTCTCGTACCGGCGCGACGCCGGGACGACCGGACGACAGGCAGGCATGGCGTGGTTGAGGTGATTCCCCGGATCGATCCCGGGTTCGTGGCGGCGCGGCTGACCGAGGCCCGCGAGCGGATCGCGGCGGCCTGCGCGCGCGTCGGGCGGGACCCCGACGGCGTCGAGATCCTCGTCGCCACCAAGTACCTGGCGGCCGACCAGGTCCCGCTGCTCGCGGACGCCGGCGTCACGATCGCCGGCGAGAACCGCGCCCAGGCGCTGCTCGAGAAGGTCGCCGTCCCCGGCGCCGACCGGCTGCGCTGGGAGTTCATCGGGCAGCTCCAGTCCCGCAAGGTCGCCGAGATCCTGCCGCACGTCCGCCGGATCCACTCCGTCTGCAGCGACAGCGTGCTGAAGCGGCTCGAACGGCACCGCGAGCTGGCGCGCCCCGACCTGGACGTGCTGATCCAGGTCAACGTCAGCGGCGAGCACGCCAAGGACGGCGTCGACCCCAACGTGCTCGGCGACGTGATCGCGCGCTGCCCGGTTCGCGTGGCGGGCCTGATGACGATGCCGCCGTTCGCCGAGGACCCCGAGCAGAGCCGTCGCTGGTTCGCCCGGCTGCAGGCGCTCGCCGACCAGCACGGGCTGCCCGAGCTCTCGATGGGCACGACCCAGGACTACGTCGTGGCGGTCGAGGAGGGCGCCACCGTGGTGCGCCTCGGCAGCGGACTGCTGCGCGCCGAGTAGCGCGGGGCCACCGGAGCGCGCCTCGACGGGAAATCGAGGCGAAAAGGAGGAACCGCCGCGCCGTGGCAGAATCAATCGCCGTCATGGCCTTCCGCGACGCTTGGCACAAGGTGCTCGTGTACTTCGCTCTCGCTGAGGAGCGAGACCCGTACGCAGACTCCTACGACGATGAACCGGAGTACGACGATCGTCGTGAGCGCGATCGCGGCGGCCGCGATCGCGAGCGTGAGCCCGCGCCGGTCCGCCGGATGGCGCCGCGTCGCCGTCGCGAGGACTTCGACGACATCTTCAGCGACGGCGAGTCCGGCGGTCGCTCGGGCGGCGCGCACCTGCGTCCCGTCGGAGGCTCCGGTGGTGGACGGTCCGAGCGCTCCGGTGGCCCGGGCGGACGGGTGCACCTCGTCCTGCCGAAGTCGTTCAACGACGCCCAGCAGATCGCCGACCGGTTCAAGGACGACATCCCGGTGGTGATCAACCTGCAGACCTCGGACAACGACCTGGCCAAGCGGCTGATCGACTTCGCCAGTGGGTTGACCTACGCGCTCAACGGCGGCATGCAGCGGATCGCCGACAAGGTCTTCATGCTGACCCCCGCCAACGTCTCGATCTCGGCCGAGGAACGGGCCCAGTTGATCGAGAAGGGCTTCTTTAACCAGAGCTGAGCTTCCCGACGCGCCCGGTCTGCGGGGCGAGCGGGCCCGAACGGGTCGGTGCGTTGCCGCGGGGGGACGACCGGTACCGTTCACGGTCTCTATGCGTCTGGGATACCTGGGATCGGGCAACATGGCCTCCGCGCTCGCGCGGGGCATCGGCGAGCCCGCGCTGTGCTTCGATCCGGTGCGGGAACGCGCCGAGGCGCTCGCTGCCGAGACGGGGGGTCGGGCCGTCGACACGCCGCAGCAGCTCGCGGACGAGGCTGACGTCGTCGTGCTCGGGCACAAGCCGGGCCAGCTCACCGATGCCGCCGCGACGATCCCGAGCGCCAAGGCGGTGCTCTCGATCCTCGCCGGCGTGGAGCTGTCCGCGCTACGCGCGGCCTACCCCGACCGCCCGGTGATCCGGGTGATGCCGAACACCCCGGCCGGGATCGGCAAGGGCGTGACCGCGGTCGCCGCCGAGGCCGGCCCGCCCGCCGACGGCGAGCGCGAGATCCGCAGCGCGGTGCTGGATCTGCTCGGGCGCTGCTCGACGGTCGTCGAGCTGCCGGAGTCGCAGTTGGCCGGGGCGACGGCGGTCTTCGGCGTCCTGCCCGCCTACGTCGCGGTGATCGCCGAGGCGACGGTCGACGCGGCGGTCCGCCACGGGATGTCGCCGCAGGACGCCGGCCGGATGGTTGCCGCCGGGATCGAGGGCTCGGCGGCGCTGCTGCGCACGGCCGACCACGACACGCTGGCCGTCCGCCGGGCGGTCACGTCGCCGGGCGGCTCGACCGCTCGCGGCCTGCGGGAGCTCGACCGCCACGGGGTCCGGGAAGCGCTCCAGAGCGCCTTCGACGCGGTCGTGGACGTCTCGTGAGCGCGCTCGTCGAGACCGTCGCCCTGGCGTCGGTCCGCACCCAGATCGCGGACTTCCTGAGCGCGCTGATCACGGTCTACACGATCATGATCTTCGCCTACATCCTGCTGTCGCTGGTCCAGGCGGCCGGGGTGCGGATTCCGTACAACCGTGGCGTCAGCCTGGTGATCGGGTTCCTGGGCGACGCGGTCGAGCCGTACCTGGCCTTCTTCCGGCGGTTCATCCCGCCGCTCGGCCCGCTCGACCTGTCGCCGCTGGTCGGGATCATCCTGCTTCAGGTCGTCGGCGGACTGGTGGTGCGGCTTGTCGCGGGATGACCGGCGCGTCGGAAGCCTCGCGGTCCGCCGCGCGGCGGCGCTCGCGATCGCGATCCTGATCGTCGACCAGCTCACCAAGCGCCTGGTCGTCGCCTCGATCGACCCCGGCGAGGTCCGGACGATCCTGCCCTTCCTCGACCTCGTCTACGTCCGCAACGAGGGCGTCGCGTTCTCGAGCTTCTCCGGCAAGCCGTGGATCGTGGGGGCGCTCGTCGGCGTCGCCCTGATCGCCCTGACGATCTGGTTCGCGCGCAACCGCAACGTCCGCTACGCCTGGATCGCCGCGGGCATGCTCGCCGGTGGCGCGGTCGGCAACATCCTCGACCGCCTGACGGTCGGGCACGTGATCGACTTCCTCAAGCCGCCGTCGTTCCCCGCCTTCAACGTCGCCGACTCGTCGATCGTGGTCGGGATGGGGGTGCTGGTGCTGGCGATGGAGCTCGATCACCGGCGCAACACGCGACGGGCCGGCGAGGGCGCGAGCCCCGCCGTGAAGTCCAAATGAGCGCCGAGGGCGCCCAGACCCTGGTCGTCGGCGCGGAGCAGCAGGGCGCCCGGCTCGACGTCGTGCTGGCCGAGCTGTGCGGGTCGCGGGCCCGCGCGCAGCGCGCGATCGCCGCGGACGCCGTGACGGTCGACGGCGTGCGACCGCAGAAGCGCCTGGCCGTCCAGGAAGGGCAGACCGTGACGGTCGACCTCGCGGCGCTGATCCGGCCCGCGGCGCCGCTCCGCGAGGACGCTCCGACCGTGCCGGTCGTCTACCAGGACGAGCATCTGCTGATCGTCGACAAGCCCGCGGGGCTGGTCGTCCACTCCGGCGCGGGTCACGACGGCCCGACGTTGGTCGACGCGGTCGCCGGGCTGATCAGCGCCGCCACGCCGCCCGGCGGCGACCCCGAGCGTCCCGGGATCGTCCACCGGCTCGACCGCGACACCTCCGGGCTGCTGCTGGTGGCGCGGAGCGACGAGGCCCATCGCCTGCTGCAGCAGGCGATCCGCGACCGCGACGTGACCCGCGAGTACCTGGCGCTGGTCGACGGCCGGCCCGACGCCCGCTCCGGCACGATCGACGCCCCGCTCGGCCGCGACCGTCACCACCGCACGCGGCAGTCGGTCGACACCGACAGCCCGCGCCGCGCCGTGACCCACTTCGCGATCGAGCAGGTGCTGCCGCGCACGACGCTGCTGCGGGTCCGGCTGGAGACCGGGCGCACGCACCAGATCCGCGCGCACTTCAAGGCGATCGGCCTGCCGGTGGCGGGGGACCCCGACTACGGCCGTCAGACCTCCGGGGCGGGCGCGGCCCACCCCCTCGGCCTGCGGCGACAGTTCCTGCATGCGGCCCGGTTGTCGCTCGCGCACCCGATCACCGGCGAGCCGCTGGAGGCGACGTCCGAGCTTCCGCCAGACCTCGCCCGGGCGCTCGAGCGGGCGCGCTCCAAGTCCTGATTCCCCGCCCGGTCGACGCAGACCGCGCCGACGGCCCCGCTCTGGTTGAATTGACCTCGGTGGCTCCCGGCCTGGGAGCGCCGTGTCGTTGTTCATTCCTACCCCGCTGGAAACCCCGGAACGTCCCTGCCCGACACCCTGTCGGGTCCGCGCTCCGGACCGGCGGATCGCTGTTCACCGCTTTCCAAGGGAGTACCCATGGCCGAGATCGGCATCAAGGACCTGCTGCAGGCAGGCGTCCACTTCGGACACCAGACCCGTCGCTGGAACCCGCGCATGGCGCGGTTCATCCACGGCGAGCACTCCGGCGTCCACGTCATCGACCTGCTCCAGACCGTCGACCTGCTCGCCACGGCGCAGGACTTCGTCTCCGGCATCGCTCAGCGGGGCGGCACGGTGCTCTTCGTCGGCACCAAGCGCCAGGCGCAGGACTCGGTCCGCGAGGCCGCCGAGTCGTCGCGCATGCCGTACGTCAACCAGCGCTGGTCGCCGGGTCTGCTGACCAACTTCCAGACCTCCAGCAAGCGGATCAAGACGCTCAACGACCTCGAGCGCCTCGAGGCCGAGGGTCAGCTCGAGCTGCTGCCGTCGCAGGAGCGGATCGCCCGCCGCAAGGAGCTGGCCAAGCTCCAGATCAACCTCGGCGGCGTGAAGGACCTGCGCCGCGCGCCCGACGCGGTCTTCGTGATCGACGTCAACAGCGAGAAGATCGCGGTCGAAGAGGCCCGCAAGCTGCGGATCCCCGTGATCGCGCTCGTCGACACCAACGTCGATCCCGACGGCGTCGACTACCCGGTGCCGGGCAACGACGACTCGATCCGCGCCTGTGGCACGATCGCCCACGCGATCGGCGACGCCGCCGCCGGTGGCGCCCACGCGTGGTGGGAGGCCGAGGAGGCCCGCCGCGCCCGCGAGAACGCGGACCGCGAGCACCGTCAGGCGATCGAGGCCGAGCAGCGCGAGGCCGAGGAGGCCCGCCGCCTGGAGGCCGAGGAGCAGAGCGCCGCCGCCGCCGCGGGCCAGGAAGCCCAGCAGCAGGCTGCCGATCAGGCCGCCGCCGACAAGGCCGCGGCCGACGCCGAAGCCGCCGCGCCGGCCGAGCAAGCCGCGACCGAGGCGCCCGCCGCGCCGCAGGACTGAGGAGCCACCGATGAGCACGATTACCGCCGCTGACGTCAAGGCGCTCCGGCAGAAGACCGGCGCCGGGATGATGGACTGCAAGAAGGCCCTGCAGGAGGCCGACGGCGATCTCGACAAGGCCGTCGAGATCCTCCGGGTCAAGCTCGGCAACAAGGTCGGCAAGCTGGCCGACCGCGACGCGTCCGAAGGCACCGTCCAGGCCGCGTCGGTCGCCGACGGAACCCGCGGCGCGCTGGTCGAGGTCGACTGCAACACCGACTTCGTCGCCCGCAACGACGACTTCATCGCGTTCGCCAAGCAGCTCGCCGAGCACGTCGCCTCCGCCGGCAACCCCGGCGCCGTCGACGTCGAGGTGCTGCTGCGGGAGGAGATCGCTCCCGGCCAGACCATCGAGGCCGCGCGCGCCGACCTCTCGGGCACGATGGGCGAGAACGTCGTGATCCGCCGCGCCGAGCGCTTCGTCGTCGACGGCGAGGGCTCGGTCGCCAGCTACATCCACGCCACCGGCAAGGTCGGCGTCGCGGTCCAGGTCAACGGATCGGGCGACGCCGCCGAGCTCGAGACGCTCGCCAGGGAGGTCGCGTTGCACGTGGCCGCCGTTCCCGCGACGAAGTACGTCTCCGGCGACGACGTGCCGCAGGACGAGCGCGACGCCGAGCTGCGCGTCTACGCGCAGCAGGCCGAGGCCGAGGGCAAGCCCGAGGCGATCCGCGAGAAGATCGCGGGGGGCAAGCTGCAGAAGTGGCTCAAGGAGATCGCCCTGCTGCCGCAGGAGCACATCAACCCGGACAAGCACGACGGCAAGACGATCGAGCAGCTCGCGAAGGCCGTCGGTGACGACGTCACCGTCGCCCGCTTCGCCCGCTTCCAGGTCGGCGAGTAGCACCGGAAGCTCGCGGCGACCCCTGATGCCCTCGGACTCGAAGCCCGTCGCGTTCCAGCGCGTGCTGATCAAGCTCTCCGGCGAGTCCCTGATGGGCGAGCAGGAGTACGGAACGGATCCGGATCGGGTCGCCGCGGTCGCCGCGGCGATCCGCGGCGTCCACGAGCTCGGCGTCCAGGTGGCGATCGTGGTCGGCGCCGGCAACATCTACCGCGGGATGGCGGGCGCGGCGGCCGGGATGGACCGCGCCACGGCCGACTACATGGGCATGCTGGCGACGGTGCTCAACGCGCTGCCGCTGCAGGACGCTTTGGAGAAGCTCGGGATCCAGACCCGCGTGCAGAGCGCGCTCGACATCACCGAGGTCGCCGAGCCGTACATCCGTCGTCGCGCCGAGCGGCACCTCGAGAAGCACCGCGTGGTGATCTTCGCCGCCGGCACCGGCAATCCGTTCTTCACCACGGACACCGCCGCCGCGCTGCGGGCCGCCGAGGTCCACTGCGACGCCATCCTGATGGCGAAGAACGGCGTCGAAGGGGTCTACACCGCGGACCCGAGGACCGACCCGGACGCCCGCCTGATCGACGAGATCACCCACATGGCGGCGATCGAGCAGCGGCTGCGCGTAATGGATTCCACGGCGCTGACGCTCTGCATGGAGAACCGCCTGCCGATCCACGTCTTCAACATGGACGACGAGCGGAACATCGTCCGGATAGTGTCAGGCGAGCGGATCGGCACCCTGGTCCGCACGCCGGCGTGATCAGCGCCCGCTGACCACGTCATCCGCGACCCGTCGCCCACCACCGAAAGGA
>JADMKN010000210.1 GCA_015478825.1 Patulibacter sp.
CCTGGTAGGCCAGCTGAGCGCGTCGCAGCGCTCGCTATAGCGGATCCCACGCGGATCCGTGTCCTAGCCCCCATCGTCTAGCGGCCTAGGACGCCGCCCTCTCACGGCGGTAGCGTGGGTTCGAATCCCATCGGGGGTACAGCAGAAGGCGCCCGGAGCACAACGCTCCGGGCGCCTTCCTCGTTGCGGGGGACGGGGGCGGATTCCAGGGTCGCGGTCGGCCGACGCACCGTCTAGACTGGGACGCGATGCAGGGACCAGCTTTCGCCCTGAACGCGACGACCGCGACCGGTGCGTCATCGCGATCGCGCTCGATGCGCGTCGCCGTGATCGACACCGACAGCGGTTTCCTGCAGGTCCTGGGGAAGCGGTTCGAACGATCCGGATGGCAGCAGCGCGTGCTCGCCAGCCCGGTCCCGGTCGAGGACCTGGTGGCGATGCGCCTCAACGTGCTCGTGCTCGACCTGGCGATCCTCGGATCGCGGGCGGGGGAGTACCTGGAGACGATCGCCCAGCGGATGCCGGGCCTCGGGGTCATCGTCTGCACCGGCCGATCGAGCGTCGGACAGCGGGTCCGCGGTCTGCAGCTGGGCGCCGACGACTGGGTCACCAAGCCGTGTCACCCGGACGAGCTGATGGCCCGGATCGAGGCCGTCGCCCGCCGGCACCAGCGCTCCGAGGCGCCGATCGAGTCGGGGCCCCGCAAGACCGGCGAGCTGGAGATCCACGCCGACCAGTTCCAGGTCTTCGTCGCCGGTCGCTCGGCCGAGCTGACCAAGCGCGAGTTCGAGTTGATCGACCTGCTCGCCGCGGCCGAGGGGCGCGTGCTGGAGCGCGAGGAGATCTACCAGCGGGTCTGGGGCTACGCGATGGCCCGCGGCGACCGCTCGGTCGACGTCTTCGTGCGGAAGCTGCGGCAGAAGCTCGACAAGGCCTCGCCGGACTGGCGCTACATCCACACCCACTTCGGGGTCGGCTACCGGTTCGCGCCGGAGCGGATCGATGGCGACGACGCTCCCGTCGTGCCCGAGATCGCGCCGACGCCGGATGCGCTGCCCGAGGACGACGACGTCTTCATCCCGTCGGTGCTGACCGACGAGGCGCTCGCCGCGCTCTTCGCCGGCTCGGCGACGGCCTCGTAGCAATCACGCCGGAGGGCCTCCCGTGCGCGGTAGGCTGAACGGGTGACCAAGGGCGTCCGCACCGCACTGATCATCGTGGCGATCGCCGCGGTCGTCTGGGCGATCCCGTCGGGGGAGCGCAGCAGCGATGCCGTCGGGCAGGCGCTCTCGGCGTTGATCTGGGCGACCTTCGTGCTGATCGGCGTGCGGGTCTACCGCGAGGGTCGCGGCCGGATCGAGCTGCTCGGCGACGCGCACCGCCTGCTGCTCTACGGCTCGATCGGCCTGATCGTCGTCGCGATGGCCGCGCGCCCGGGGATGGTCGGCACCGGCGGCGGAACGCTGGTCTGGATCGTGCTGCTCGGCGCGGCGGTGGCGATGCTCTACGCGGTCTGGCAGCGCTGGCGCGAAGTGGCATAGCGCGGGGAGCGGCGGTCCGGTCGCCCCGGGCGTGGGACGCGCGGGCGGCGGGGTACGCGAAGCGCCGAGCGCGACGACAGTTCGGGCACGGACCCGACGCGGTGCGGTAGCGGTCTCGCAGTAGCGCCGTGACGGGGCCTGGAACGAGGGTGGACGGATGTCCGCCCGATCGTCCGAGCCCACGTCCGCTGATCCCCGGGCAGGTCGTCCGTGGATCGGGGCCGAGCGGGGCCAGGCCTCCGTCGAGCTCGTCGCCCTGCTGCCGCTGTTCGCCCTGATCCTGCTCGCGCTGGTCCAGGCCTGCCTGGCGGGCTACGCCGCGTGGTCGGCGACCACGGCCGCGCGGGCCGGGGCCCGCGCCCACGCCGTCGGGACGGACGTCGAGCGCGCCGTCCGCGCCGCCGCGCCGATCGGGGGCGCCGGAGCGCGCATCGCCCGCGACGAGGACGCGATCACGGTGCGGGTCCCCGTGCCCTCGGTGCTGCCGATCGCGGTCGGGACGATCGCGGGCGCGGCGCGCTTCGAGGCGCAGCGATGAGGCGGCCGTCGAGGTATCGCGTGGCGACGGTCTCCCCGGCGTCGCCGGCTGAGCGACGACCGGGAGCGGCGCCCGGCGCGAGGGCGAGCGCGAGGTCGTCCGACGTAGGGCAGGCGTCGGTCGAGATCGTCGCCTTGGCCCCGCTCGTCGCGGTACTGATCACGGCGCTGGCGCTGGCGCTCGGGGCGCACCGGGCGCGCGAGCAGGCGGCGGTCGCCAGCCACGCCGGGGCGATCGCGGCGCTGGTCGGCCGTGACCCGATCGCGGCGGCGCGCGAGGCGGCGCCGGGCATCGACCGCGATCGGCTGCACGTGCGACGTGACGGCCGCCGGATCACCGTTCGCGTCCGGGCGGAGGGCCCCCGCGCGCTGGTGCGCGCGTTCGACGCCGAGCAGACGGTGACGTTGCCGCCGGAGGTGGGGCCGTGAGGTTCGCGTCGGGGCGGAGCGCGGACGATCGGAAGGATCCGGCGGGCGGTCGGGCCGACGCGCCGCTCTGGTCCATCGCGGATGCCGACGCCGGGGTGCGGATCGTGCTGGCGGTCGCGTCGCGTGCCCGGGTGGCGGGAGCGGCGGTGGCCTCGGCGCTGTCGGTCCGCCGGGGCGAGGTCGCGGTGATCGCGCTGTGGGAGAACGGCGAGGCCGACGTCGAGCCTGTGGCGCCCGCGACA
>JADMKN010000211.1 GCA_015478825.1 Patulibacter sp.
CGATCTCCGGAGCCGATCAGGTCGAGCGCCTCGTCAGGCAGATCGAGGATCCGCAGCAGGTTCGAGATCGCGACGCGCGAGCGGCCGACCATCTTGCCCACGGCCTCGCGGGTCAGCCCCATGTCCTCGACCAGCGCCGCCACCGCCCGGGCCTCCTCGACCGGGTTGAGGTCGGCTCGGGCCATGTTCTCGACGAGCGCCGCCTGGAGCGTCGTCGCGTCGTCGCGCTCCTGGATCAGGGCGGGGATGTCCGACAAGCCGGCGAGCTGCGTCGCTCGCCAGCGTCGCTCGCCAGCGACCAGCTCGTAGCGCCCGCCCGGCAGCGGACGGACCAGCACGGGCTGGAGCACGCCGCGGTCCGCAATCGATCCCGCCAGCGCCTGGAGCGCCTCCGGGTCGAACGCCCGGCGGGGCTGTCCGGGATTGGGCACGACGAGCTCGACGGGCAACGAGCGGAACTCGGGCCGACCCGGCGCGTCGTCCGGGCGGTCGTCGGCGGCGAGGATCGATGCCAGGCCGCGTCCCATCCCGCGCTGCCGGGCCTTCGGCTTGGGCTTGTCGTCAGCCACGGGCCACCAACTCCTTGGCGAGGTCGAAGTACGCGGTCGCGCCGTTGGAGTGCGGGTCGTGATGGATCACGGGGATCCCGTAGCTCGGCGCTTCGCTGATCCGGACGTTCCGCGGCACGACCGTGTCGAAGACCAGATCCGGGAAGTGCTCGCGGACCTCGCGCTCGACGTCGTGGGACAGCCGGGTCCGCGTGTCGTGCATCGTCAGCAGCATCCCGGCCACCGTCAGGCGCGGGTTCAGTCGCCGTTGGATCAGTCCGAGCGTGTCCAGCAGCCCGGCCAGGCCCTCCAACGCGAAGTACTCGGCCTGCACCGGAACGATCACCCGATCGGCCGCCACGAGGGCGTTGATCGTCAGCGGACCGAGCGACGGCGGGCAGTCGAGGACGATGAACGCAAAGCGCTCCCGCAGCGGCTCAAGCGCGTCGCGCAGTCGCCCGTCGCTCCCCGATTCCCGGGCCAGCTCGACGGTGGCGGCCGCCAGATCGGGCTGTGCGGGGAGGATCGAGAGGCCGTCGATCGCGGTCGGAAGGACCGCCGCCGCGGCGTCGATGTCGCCCCGCAGCACGTCGTAGACACTTGGCTCGGAGTTCTTCGGTAGACCGAGCGCAACGGTCGCGTTGGCCTGCGCGTCGATGTCCACGAGCAGCGTCGGGAAGCCGGCTTCGGCGATGCAGGCCGAGAGGTTCACGGCGGTGGTGGTCTTCCCGACTCCGCCCTTCTGATTGGCGATGGCGTAGATCGTGCCCAAGGGCCAGGGAAGCTACCACCGTTTCACGTGAAACATCGGGCGTTCGCGGCTTCTGCACCCCACGTTTCACGTGAAACGGTCGGCGGGGCAGACCAAAGCGTTTCACGTGAAACATCCCGCCTGCGCGGACCGCGCCGGGGGCGACGTCTTACGCGAGCGGCTTGCGGCGGGCCAGGCCCTCGCCGCGTGGGAAGCCCTTCGGGGTCTTCCCGTCCTTGTGGCTCAGCACCAGGCGGCGCTCGCGCGCGTCCGGCCAGGGCTGGACGTCGACGACCTCGGGGCGGGTCATCTTCAGCCGCTTCGCCACCGACAGGCCGGTCTTCCATTCCTCGGTATCGAGGGCGCCCTTCCAGGCCACGAGCAGACCGTCCATCCGCAACAGCGGCGACGCGTACTCGACCAGGACGCCGAGCGGGGCGACGGCCCGAGCGGTCACGACGTCCATGGCGCCTATCCCCGCCTTCCACGACTCCGCGCGACCGTGCACGCCCCGGACGTTCCCCAGGCCCATCCGCTCGGCGCAGGCACTGACCCATTCGGTCTTCTTGCGGACCGTGTCGAGAGCGACCACCTGGCAGTCCGGACGAGCGGCGGCGAGCACCAGGGCCGGAACCCCCGCCCCCGCGCCGACGTCGACCAGCGATCCCGCCTCCGACAGCTCGGGGACCTCGAGACCGGTCAGGCCGTCGGCGATGTGGCGGTCGACCACGTCGTCCGGCTCGCGGATCGTCGTCGCCGCGTGCGGGTCGGTCGCAAAGACGTCGACGAGGACGGTTAGCGCGTCGACCGTCGGACCGTCCAGGTCGTAGATCGACGCCAGCTCCGCGAGCCGGGCCTCGACGTACGGGGTCCTCGCCGGAGTGCTGGTCACGAGCTCCGACGGCTGACGACGAGCCGCCGCTCGGGCTCATCGCCCTCGCTGTGCGTCGACACGTCTCCGCGGTCGCGCAGTCGCTCGTGGACGTAGCGGCGCTCGCTGGCGGTCATCGGGTCGAGCGGCACCTGCTCCCCCGTCCGGACCGTTCGCTCGGCCGCCTCGTCGGCCACCCGGTCGAGGATGCCGGCTCGCCGGCTGCGGTACTCGCCTGCGTCGACCGTGACGACCCAGTCACCACCGGGGGCGTGCTTGGCGGCCACCCGGGTCGCGAGATGCTGCACCGCGTCGATCACGTGACCGTGGCGGCCGATGAACGGCGCCACCCGGTCACCGTGCAACGTGGCCGTGATCCGCGATCCCTCGCGGGTCACCTCGACCTCGTCACCCGCGTCGAGCGCCGCGGCGACCCGCGCCACCAGCGCCGCCACGCCGGCCGCGATCCGATCCCCCACCGCGTCGGGCGTGCTCATCTCAGCGCCTCCGCCCGCCGCGCTTCTTCTTCTTCTTGCGCGGGGGCGGCGGCGGACCGCTGCCCGAGGCGACCGCGGCGGTGCGGCCCTTGGCCGGCGCCGGCTCGTCGTCCTCTTCCTCGACCTCGATCGGCTTGGCGTGCCCGTAGACCTGGATCAGGCCCCACTGCTGGACGAGCGTGAAGACGTTGGTCGTGATCCAGTAGATGAACAGACCGGACGGCGGCTTGATCGGGATCAGGAAGACGACGAAGACGAGCGGCAGCGCCAGCATCAGGCGGCGCTGGTTCTTGTCGACCGTCGGCGGCATGTTGACCAGCGACGACGCGATCTGCGACCCGACGTAGATCACCAGCAGCAGCACCAGCAGCCCACCCGTGGCGGTCGCCGTGATGTCCGAGATGCCCCAAAAGCTCTCGCCGAAGCCGCCCAGCGAGGATCCTGGCGGGATCCGGTCGCCGTACATCCAGTCGCCGACCGGATTCGGCACCGCCCCACAGCCGACGTCATTGGGCAGGTTGCGATCGACCCCGTCACCGCAGATCTCGAACTTGAGGTCCGTCCGCAGCATGTAGAAGAACGAGATCAGGAACGGCACCTGCGCCAGGATCGGCAGGCACGACCCGAACGGGTTCACCTTGTACTCGGAGTACATCTTCATCGTCTCCTGCTGGAGACGCTGCCGATCGTCCTTGTACTTCGCCTGCAGCACCTTGAGCTGCGGGGCGATCGCCTGCAGTCCGCGCATCGACTTGAAGGACTTGACGCCGAGCGGCAGGACCGCCAGGCGCAGCAGGATGGTGAGGACGATGATCGACATCCCCCAGCCGAGTCCCACGGAGTCGTGAAGGAACTCCAGGATCGGCAGGAAGAGATCGATCAGCCACTGGATCGGTGCGATGACGGCTACAGGCATGGGTCTCGTTCAGGACGGCGAGGATGATCGGCGGGAGCGGAACACCCGCTGGGCCGACACGGGATCGTAGCCGCCGTGGCTCCACGGGTTGCACCGCAGGATGCGCCAGGTCGCGAGGACGAGGCCGCGCAGCACCCCCTCGGTCCGCACCGCGTCGACGGCGTAGTGGCTACAGGTAGGTTCGTACTTGCAGGTTCGGGGCAGCAACGGGCTGATCGCCCGCTGGTACAGCCGGATCGGCGCCACGACGATCGAGCGCAGCAGCGCGCTCACGTCGGACCCGATGCCTCGTCCGGGGACGCAAGCGCTCGGGCGGCCTTCTCGACCACCTCGCGCAGGGCGCCGGCGACGCCGGCCAGGCCGTCCCGCTCGGCGAGCTCACGCGCGTCGGGGCGCGCGACGATCACCACGTCGACGGTCCCGGCGAACCGGGCGACGTGCTCCGTGAACGACTCACGGAGCAGGCGCTTGACGAGATTCCGCTCGACCGCGTTCCCGACGCGGCGCGAGACGCTGAGCCCGACCCGCGGGTCCCGCGGCTGCTCGGGAGCATCCTGCGGAAACACGTGCAGCACCAGATAGCGGTTGCCATACGAACGACCGCGCCGGAAGACGCGGTCGAAGTCGGCGCTGCGGGTCAGGCGACCCCGCTTCGACCGCGGAGCGGCCGGACGGGGATCAGACACGGGGTCAGACGGTCAGGCGACGGCGGCCCTTGGACCGACGCCGCTTCAGGACCGCGCGACCGGCCTTGGTGGACATGCGCTCACGGAAACCGTGGGTGCGCGCGCGCTTGCGCTTCTTCGGCTGGTAGGTGCGCTTCATCTCTAGAACTCAGGTCGAGGAGCCTCGCGAACGATGGCAGGTGAACATCACCTACCCACGCGGGCACGGAACGGGCAGTCTACCGCCCCGGAGCAACTCGAGCGGAGCGGTCTACCGCACCCCTCGGACGGCAGCCCTGCTCGCCCTCTGCGTTGTTCGCGCTCTTTCCGGGAACTCTCTGCGGATCGGCAAGAATTCCGTTCCCGCGGGGGCGGCCCGCTGGTATATTCGTCGCTCGCCGTCACCGCTGACGAGCGACTTCTCGGACTCCGCCTCCGCGCGACCCGTCATTCGTTCCCGTCGCCCCCGTGGCGGCCGTTTCCTCCTGCCTGTCCCCGTGCCTGCCCCCGACCTCGACCGCGCCTGGAGCGCCATCATCGAGGACGCGCGGCGGCACATCGGCGACGACGCCTGGGACACCTGGCTCTCGGTGATCCGTCCGGTCTCGGCCGACGGCCACCAGCTCTGGGTCGCAACCCCCGCGCACGCCCGGGCGTGGATCAGCCACCGCCTGCTGCCGCTGCTGAGCGCCTCGGCCACCCGCGTCCTCGATCGGCCGCTCAAGGTGGTCCTCACCGCCGGCGAGAGCAGCGGGTCGTCGGCGACTCCGGGCCCCCGGCAGGGTGTGGCGAGCGAGCAGCCCGCGTCCGGCCCGTCGCCGTCCGAGCGGCCGTTCACCCCGCGGTTCCGGTTCGAGGAGTTCGTGCTCGGGCCCTCCAACCGGTTCGCACACGCCGCCGCGCTGACGGTCGCCGAGAACCCGGGCACCGCCTACAACCCGCTGTTCCTCTACGGACCACCCGGGACCGGCAAGACGCACCTGCTGCACGCGATCGGGCAGTACGCGCGGCAGCACCATCCCGGGCTGCGGGTCCGTTACGCGACCGCGGAGACCTTCACGACGGAGTTCACCGGGGCCTTGCGCTCGCGCGGGATCGAGGGCTTCAAGGAGCGCTACCGCGAGCTCGACCTGCTGCTCGTCGACGACGTCCAGTTCCTGATGGCCAAGAAGGCCACCGAGGAGGAGTTCTTCCACACCTTCAACGCGCTCCACGAGGCCGGCGCGCAGGTCGTGCTGACCGCCGACCGGATCCCCCACGACATGGAGCAGCTCGAGCAGCGCCTGCGCGACCGCTTCAGCTCCGGGCTCGTCGCCGAGGTCGATCCGCCCGACATCGCCACCCGGATGATGGTCCTGCGCAAGCGGATCGTCGGCCAGGCGATCGACGTGCCCGATCCCACCGCGCTGGAGGAGATCGCTCGCCACGTCAGCACCAGCGTGCGCGCCGTCGAGGCCGCGCTGGTCCGGGTAGTCGCCTACGCGTCGCTGACCGAGCGCCCGCTGACTGCCGGGCTTGCGCAGGAAGTGCTCGGGTCGCTCTACCCCGGGCGCGCCAAGCAGCCCGGCCAGCGAGCCGACGACGCGGGTCCCGGCGCGCCCGGCGGCCCCGCCACGGTCCCGCAGATCATCGAGGCGATCGCCGGCACCTTCGAGATCAGCCCGGACGACCTGCTGTCCCGCCGCAACGACAAGCGGCTCTCGTGGGCGCGCAAGCTCGCGATGTACATCGCGCGGGACGAGACCGGAGCGTCCTACCCGACGCTGGGCCGCGACTTCGGCGGCCGCAATCACACCACCGTGATGACCGCCGTGCGCAGCGTGACGGAGCAGATCAACCGCGATCCGAGCGCACAGGTCGACCTCGCGCGTGTGCGTTCGCGGCTCCGGACTGTGCAGGGATCCGCGGGTCCCTCCGACAGCGATCCACAGGCCGACCGACGTGGCTGACAGACTGCACAGGGGTCTGTGTGCTCTCGAGCACGACGCGGACCCGTCGGTGACTGGGGATGGAACGCGCTCGGCGCTTCGATCCACAGGCCGCACAGCCCTTCCTATGACTTCTGATACCTCCTTCCCTCTGAGGACTTCAAGGTGAAACTGCACACCTCCGCACAGGACCTGCTCGGACATCTGCAGTCGCTGAGCCGCATCGCGTCGGGACGACTGGCGAACCCCACCCTGTCCGGGGTCCAGATCGCCGCGACCGGCGACGGCATCGAGCTACGGGCGACCGACCTGCAGGTCGGTCTGCGGATCTCGTTGGAGGGCGAGGTCGAGCAACCCGGCACCGTCGTGCTGCCCGCCCGACTGCTGCTGGACATCACCCGTCAGGCCCCCGGCCCGCGGGTGACGCTGGAGCTGCGCACCGAGGAGCAGGACGTCGAGGTCACCGCCGGCTCCGCGGTCTTCCATCTTCGGACGCTTCGCGGCGAGGACTTCCCGCCGCTCCCCGAGCCCCAGGGCGTCGCCGGCGTCGAGGTCTCGGCCGCCGCGTTCATCCAGACCACGGCCAAGGTCGTGCGGTCCGCCGCCAAGGACGACACCCGGCCGCTGCTGGCCTGCGTGCTGGTTCGCGCCGAGGGCGACACCCTGACGATGGTCGCGACCGACTCGTACCGGCTGTCCGAGAAGCGGACGACGCTCGAGACCCCGCTGCAGGGCAGCTTCGAGGCCAACGTCCCGGCCCGGGTGATGCAGGAGCTGGAGCGCCTGGTGCCCGCCACGGGAGCCGAGACGCTGACCGTCGCTCCGGGCGAGAACCAGGTGCTGTTCTCGGTCGGTGACCACACGCTGAGCTCGCGGCTCGTCGACGGCACCTTCCCGCAGTACCGCTCGCTGATCCCCGAGACGTTCGACCACGAGCTGCGCGTCTCGACGTCGGAGCTGCGCGAGGTCGTCGGACGCGTCTCGCTGCTGGCCCAGAAGGCGGCCGCGCTGAGCCTGGCGTTCAGCGAGGGCGAGCTGGTCGTCTCGGCCCAGACCCAGGACGTCGGCGAGGCCCGCGAGCCGATGCCGGTCCCGTTCCACGGGGAGCCGTTCGCGATCGGCTTCAATCCCGAGTACCTGCGGGACGGGCTCGACACGATCGACGGCGACGAGGTGCTGCTGCGCCTGACCAGCCCGATCCGTCCCGGACTGCTGCAGACGACCGACGATCAGGGCTTCCTGTACCTGATCATGCCGATCCGCCTGAACAGCTGACGGAGCGGACCGTGGACCCGGCCCCCGCCTCGGCGGCGGACGCGGCGGACGGTCCGAGCGCCCGCACGCCGTTCCTCTCGCACCTGCGCGTTCGCGACGTCCGGACCTACGAGGTCTCGGACGTCGCGCTCGGTCCCGGGCTGACCGTGATCTTCGGTCCCAACGGCGCGGGCAAGACCAACCTGCTCGAGGCCGCGTACCTGGCGTGCACCGGGCGGTCGTTCCGGCAGGCGGGCGACCACGAGATCGTCCGCCGTGGCGCGTCGGCGGCGCACGTCACCGCGGAGGTCACGACCGCGCACGGCACCGGCAAGCTGACCGTGGGGATCGAGCCCGGCGAGCGGCGGCGACTCCGGGTCGACGGCAACCCGGTCGAGAGCCTGCTCGACCACCCGGCGCGGCCGCGGTTGAGCGTCTTCCTGCCGGACCGGATGGTGCTCGTGAAGGGCGGCCCGGCGTTGCGCCGCTCCCACGTCGACCAGCTCGTTGCGGTGCTGCGGCCGTCCGCGGCGCCGGTGCGGCGGACCTACCACGAGGCGCTGCGCCAGCGGAACGCGCTGCTCGCCTCGCTGCGGGCTCGCGGGGCCGGCGTCGAGCAGGCCACCGACGAGCTGCTGCCGTGGGATCGAGCGGTCGCGCGCGCCGCCGCCGAGCTGACGACCGCCCGGGCCGCGGTCGTCGCGACGATCAACCCCGCCGTTCGCGCCCGCGCCGAGGAGCTGGGGCTCGCCGGCGAGCTCGAGATCGCCTACCGCCCGCGCTCGGCCGACGACGCCGACCAGGTTGCCGAGGCCCTGCGGGAGCGGCTGGCCGGCGATCTGGAGCGCGGCTTCACCCACCACGGGCCGCACCGCGACGACCTGGCCGTCCGGCGTGACGGACGGCTGCTGCATCGATTCGGATCGCAGGGCGAGCAGCGGCTGGCCCTGCTCGCCCTGCTGCTCGGGGAGACCGACGTGATCGAGCAGAGCACGGGCCAGCGACCGATCCTCCTGCTCGACGACGTGATGAGCGAGCTCGACGTGATCCGGCGCGCACGACTGGTCGACGTCATCGCCGCACGTGGGCAGGCCCTGGTCACCGTGACCGAGGCAGAGCACGTCCCCGGCGCCGATGACCTTGCGGTCGGCCTGGTCTCGGTCGTGCCCGGCGCCGCCGAGACCATCCGGGTCAGCACCGGGGCGACGCCCGCGAGAGACTGAGCTGGTGCCGCGCCGCCGTCGTTCCACCCCCAGGACCCCGGGAGACGCGCTCGACGGGCTGCTCGACGCGCTCGCGCCGGAGGGCGCCGAGGATCGGGGCCTGGCGAGCATCCAGCGCGTGTGGTCGGCGGCGATGGGTGGACCGATCGCGGCGGCGGCGAAGCCGGTGGCGATCGTCGACGGGGTGCTCCACGTGGGCTGTCGCGAGGCGACCTGGGCCCACGAGATCCAGCAGCGCGAGGCGACCGTGCTAGAGCGACTCCACGAGGTCGGCTTCACCGAGATCCGGGCGATCCGGGCGCGCGCCGGAGCGGCCTGATCCGGTTCCGACCACCGCAGATCAGGCGACGACGGATCGTCGTTGATCCGCGGGGCTCGGCGGCTCCCCGAAATCGCCTCGTTTGCAGCCGGATTCGCCCGTGGCAACAGGGGATCCGCCGCCTCGCTGTGGTATCCTAGGAGGGATTCGCTCGGTGCGCCTCGGCCCGAGGTCCCTGACCCGGGAACCGAGGCGTTTCTTGCTGCACGGAGGCTTATGGCGACGAACGACACCCCCACCACCGACGACGCGCTGGAGACGGGAGACGTCGTTCAACCGACGTCCTCCACCGCCTCCAACGGCACCTACGACGCGGGGGACATCACCGTCCTGGAGGGCTTGGAGGCCGTTCGGCACCGGCCCGGGATGTACATCGGCTCGACGGGCGCCCGTGGGCTCCACCACCTGGTCTGGGAGATCGTCGACAACTCGGTCGACGAAGCGCTCGCCGGCCACGCGTCGTCGGTCATCATCACGATCCACCCCGACAACTCGGTCACGGTCGTCGATGACGGCCGTGGGATCCCGGTCGCGATGCACGAGACCGGAAAGCCGACCGTCGAGGTCGTGCTGACGGTGCTCCACGCGGGCGGCAAGTTCGGCGACGGCGGCGGCTACAAGGTCTCCGGCGGTCTGCACGGCGTCGGCTCGTCCGTCGTCAACGCGTTGTCGGAGGAGTTCGACGTCACGATCCGCCGCGACGGCCACGCCTGGCGGCAGAGCTACGTCCGCGGCGCGCCGACCGGCGAGCTGCAGAAGGGCGAGCCGCTCGGCAAGGACGAGAGCACGGGCACGGAGATCCGCTTCCTGCCGGACGCCGACATCTTCGAGACGACCGAGTACGACTGGACGACGCTCGAGACGCGCCTGCGCGAGACGGCGTTCCTGACCCGCGGCCTGCGGATCGTGATCGTCGACGAGCGCGAGGGCGGCAAGAAGGTCGAGTTCCACTACGAGGGCGGCATCGCCGACTTCGTCGCGTACCTCAACGACACCAAGGACCCGATCCAGAAGAAGGTCATCACCTTCGAGGGCGAGGACGAGAAGGCCGGTGGCGCGGTCGAGATCGCGATGCAGTGGAACTCGACCTACCAGGAGTCGGTGTTCTCGTTCGCGAACAACATCAACACCCACGAGGGCGGGTCGCACCTGTCGGGCTTCCGCTCGGCGCTGACCGGCACGATCAACAAGTGGGCGCGCGAGAAGGGCGAGCTCAAGGAGAAGGATCCCGCGCTGTCCGGCGAGGACATCCGCGAGGGCCTGACCGCCGTCATCTCCGCGAAGCTGACCAACCCGCAGTTCGAGGGTCAGACGAAGACCAAGCTCGGCAACCCGGGCATGCAGGGCTTCGTCGCCCAGGTCGTCAACGCCAAGCTCGCCGAGTTCCTCGAGGAGAACCCGGCCGACGCGCGTCAGATCGTGCGCAAGGCCGTGCAGGCCGCTCAGGCCCGGTCGGCCGCCCGCAAGGCACGCGACCTGACCCGCCGCAAGAGCGCGCTGGAGAACTCGCGCCTGCCCGGCAAGCTGGCCGACTGCTCGGTCAAGGATCCGTCGCTGGCCGAGCTGTTCATCGTCGAGGGCGACTCCGCCGGCGGCTCGGCCAAGCAGGGCCGCGACCGCCACACCCAGGCGATCCTCCCGTTGCGCGGCAAGATCCTCAACGTCGAGCGGGCGCGGATCGACCGCGTGCTCGCGAACAACGAGGTCCAGGCGCTGATCACCGCGATCGGCACGGGGATCCGCGAGGAGTTCGACATCACCGCGGCGCGGTACCACAAGATCATCCTGATGACGGACGCCGACGTCGACGGCGCGCACATCCGCACGCTCGTGCTGACGCTGATCTTCCGCGAGATGCAGGAGCTGATCGACGCGGGCTTCGTCTACATCGCCAAGCCGCCGCTCTACAAGCTCAAGCAGGGCAGCAACGACCGCTACATCGAGAAGGACTCGGAGCTCGAGGAGGTCCTGCTGTCCGACAAGCTCGAGAAGTTCGAGCTGATCAACGGGGCCGGCGAGCTGGTCGGGCTGAACGCCTCGAAGTGGCAGAAGTTCAGCCGCCTGCGCAAGCAGCACGACGCCTGGGCCAGCGCGCTGCGCGGGACCCACGGGACCGAGGTCGTCCAGTTCCTGGCGTCGACCGGCCTGGTCCACGACGGGATCGTCGGCTCCGACGCCGTGCTCGAGCAGCTTCGGTCGGACAAGGCCGCCGGCGACGACGCGGCGATCCGGGTTCAGCTCCTGTCCGACGACGACACGCACGTCCGGATCCGGACCACCGAGAAGAAGACCAACCTCGCGCGCACCACCACGCTGGAGCGGGCGATCTTCGACAGCCCCGAGTACACGGGGTTCGTCAAGGTCCACCAGCAGCTCGTGACGCTGCTCGGCCAGCCGGCGTTCACGCTGACGCTCGGCCAGCACACCGAGGAGGCGGCGACCTTCGAGGAGCTGGCGCGGTGCGTGCTCAGCTTGGCCCAGCGCGGGGTCCGGCTGTCCCGCTTCAAGGGCCTGGGCGAGATGAACGCCGAGCAGCTACGGGTCACGACGATGGACCCGGCGGGACGCACCCTCCAGCAGGTCAGCATCGCCGACGCGGCCGCGGCTGACCATCTCTTCTCCCAGCTCATGGGCGAGCACGTGGAGTTCCGGCGCGACTTCATCGAGGAGCACGGACATCAGGTCGCCAACCTCGATGTCTGAGCATCAGTCCCGGCCGATGCCGGCCCCCCGATTCGTACGACAAGGAGCCTGATCCGTGGCTACCGAAGTGATCAGCGGCGGCAACATCGAGCCCCGCACCCTCGAAGACGAGATGCGGACCGCGTACCTGGACTACGCGATGTCCGTGATCGTCGGCCGGGCGCTTCCCGACGTCCGGGACGGCCTCAAGCCCGTGCACCGCCGCGTGCTCTACGGCATGTCACAGCTCGGCCTCGGCCCGACCCGCGGCTACTCCAAGAGCTCGCGCATCGTCGGCGAGGTGATGGGCAACTACCACCCGCACGGCGACTCCTCGATCTACGAGACGCTGGTCCGGATGGCCCAGGACTTCTCGATGCGCTACACGCTCGTCGACGGTCAGGGCAACTTCGGCTCGGTCGACGACGACCCCGCCGCGGCCATGCGGTACACCGAGGCTCGCCTCACCCGGCTCGCGATGGAGATGCTTCGCGACCTGGACATGGACACGGTCGACTTCGTCCCGAACTACGACGGACGCGAGACCGAGCCGGTCGTCCTGCCGTCGCGGTACCCGAACCTGCTGGTCAACGGCTCGGCCGGCATCGCGGTCGGCATGGCCACCAACATCCCGCCGCACAACATCGGCGAGACGATCGACGCGGTGGTCGCCTTCATCGACGACCCGGAGATCAGCCTCGAGGGGCTGATGGAGCACCTGAAGGGGCCGGACTTCCCGACCGGGGGCATCATCCTCGGCACGCAGGGGATCCGCGACGCCTACGAGACCGGTCGCGGCAAGGTCCGGATCCAGGCGAAGGCGCACATCGAGCCGCTGACCCAGGGCAAGGAGGCGATCGTCGTCACCGAGCTGCCCTACGAGGTCAAGAAGGGCGGCGAGGGCGGCCTGATCGTCAAGATCGCCGACCTGGTCCGGGACAAGAAGATCCCCGAGATCAGCGACATCCGCGACGAGACCGACCGCCGCGGCATGCGCCTGGTGATCGAGCTCAAGCGCGACGTCCTGCCGAAGGTCGTGCTGAACAAGCTGTTCAAGCACACCAACATGCAGACCACGTTCGGCGTGAACATGGTGGCGCTGCTCGACGGCGTGCCGCGCACGCTGTCGCTGCGCCAGGTGCTGTCGGCCTACGTCAGCCACCAGCGCGACGTGGTCGTGCGCCGCGCCAAGTACGAGCTGGCGCAGAAGGAAGCCCGCGCGCACGTGCTCGAGGGCCTGCTGATCGCGCTCGACAACCTCGACGCCGTGATCGCCGTGATCCGCGGATCGAAGGACCGAGAGACCGCTCGCGGCGAGTTGATCGAGAAGTTCGGGCTGACGCTGATCCAGGCCCAGGCGATCCTCGACCTGCGCCTGTCCCAGCTCACGGCGCTGGAGAGCGACGCGATCCGGGGCGAGCACGCCGACGTGATGGAGCGGATCAAGGAGCTGCGCGAGCTGCTCGGCGACGAGCAGAAGGTGCTCGACCTGATCAAGGAGGAGATGCTCGAGATCCGCGAGCGGTTCGGCGATGAGCGCAAGACGCTGATCACCCACGCCGAGGGCGAGATCGACATCGAGGACCTGATCGCCGACCAGCAGATGGTCATCACGATCACCCAGTCCGGCTACATCAAGTCGCTGCCGCTCGCGACCTATCGCCAGCAGCAGCGCGGCGGGCGCGGCGTGACCGGGATGGACATGAAGGACGGGGACTACATCGAGCATCTCTTCGTCTGCTCCAGCCACGACTACCTGCTGTTCTTCAGCAACCGCGGCAAGATCTACCGCTCCAAGGTCTACGAGCTGCCGGAGGCGTCGCGGACGGCGAAGGGTCGCTACCTGGGCAACGTGCTGCCGCTGCGCGAGGGCGAGCGAATCCAGTCCGTGCTCTCGACCCGCGACTTCAGCGAGACCAAGTACCTGGTCTTCGCGACCCGGTCGGGCACGGTCAAGAAGACCGAGCTGCAGGCGTACAACACGCCGATCAAGGCCGACGGCATCATCGCGATCAAGATCCGCGACGAGGACGAGCTGGTCGCGGTCCGCAACGTCGACCCCGAGGACGAGATCGTGATGGTCTCGAAGGCCGGTCTGACGGTCCGGTTCTCCGAGGCCGACGCCCGCTCGATGGGCCGCGACACCACCGGCGTCCGCGGGATGGACGTCGGCAACGATCCGAAGAAGAACTCCGTGATCGCGATGGACGTGGCGCGGGACGACTTCGACCTGCTCGTCGTGACCGAGAACGGGTTCGGCAAGCGGACGTTGATCAGCGAGTACCGCAAGACGAGCCGCGGCGCCAAGGGCGTCAAGACGATCCAGCTCACCGAGACCAAGGGCGGCCTGGCCGGCGCGCTGGTCGTGCGCGAGTACGAGGGCCTGGTCTTCATCAGCGAGGGCGGGATGGTCCAGCGGACGGCGGTCAAGGGGATCAACCGCTACGGCCGCAACTCGCAGGGCGTCCGGGTCATGAACATGAAGGCCGAGGACCGCGTCAGCGCGATCGCCCGCGTGCTCGAGGACACCGCGCAGGCCGAGAACGTCGACGAGGGCGAGGTCGAGAGCGTGCCGCTGGTCGACGGCGCGGTCAGCGGTGGTCCGGCCGACCTGAGCGGGGCCGACGCCGCGGCACCGGAGACCGTCGGCGACGACGCCGACGAGACCTCCGAAGAGGCGTAGGCCCGAGCGCTTCGGTCGGTTCGGTCGGGCTCCGGGTCCGGCCGAACCGACCGTCGCGGCCACTCCTCCCGAAGGACCGGATAAGGAATCTCGGTTCCCCCTCGACCCCGTCTGAGCCGGCTGCTAGGTTGGGAATCACCAGCCAGAGAAAGGAGGTGGTCCGAATATACGACAGTAGTTTCGGGACTCAGGAGGTGGCGAGCTCCTAGGCCGAAAGGCCCTACGAGTACGTCATCCGGGGGTCGGCGTCGCGCTCGCGACGCTGCCGGACACGGGAGTTCGACCTCGTCCCAGCGAATACGCACCCACGTTACTGGCGTGGGGGATGCGAAATCCCGACCGGGACCACCACCCGGCACTCTCAGCGCGGCGCCTACGGGCGCCGCGCGTCGTTCGTCCTCAAGCAGCGTGCGCGAGCCAGGGATCCCACGACTCGGGAACCCGGACGCAGGCGATCTGGATGAAGATCGACGGGTGCGGGGCCCGCGGCGTCGACTTGGGA
>JADMKN010000212.1 GCA_015478825.1 Patulibacter sp.
CGAGCGGATCGCCGGGCCCGGCAACCTGCCGCGTCCGCTGCCCTACCCCGAGCGGGCCGGGCTGCTCCCCGCCGCGCTCGTCCTGCTCGCCTTCGGCTGGATGGAGCTGGCGGCGCCGGACCGCGACGACCCGGCCGTGCTCGCGGTCGTCGCACTGGTCTACGGCGCCGCGATGCTGATCGGGACCAGCGTCTACGGGCTCCGCTTCCTCGACCAGGCCGACGGCTTCGCGCAGTACTTCCGGCTCGCCGGTTCGCTCGCGCCGCTGCGCTGGCACGAGGGCCGGCTGCACGTCCGCTGGCCCGGCGCCGGCCTGGCCGAGGTCCGGCCCGAGCGGGGGCTCGCCGCGGTCGTCCTGGTGCTGATCGGGATCACCACCTTCGACGGGCTCTCCGGCGGGGAGCTGTGGAACAACGACGGGGCCGTCGGTCCGTGGCTGGAGGACATCTTCCTC
Organism: Patulibacter sp.; assembly: GCA_015478825.1. Taxonomy (GTDB): domain Bacteria; phylum Actinomycetota; class Thermoleophilia; order Solirubrobacterales; family Solirubrobacteraceae; genus Patulibacter. The sequence continues at coordinate 455 of JADMKN010000212.1, forward strand.
GGCCTCGGGCTGGGGATCAACGCGGCCGACGTCGTCGCCCGGACGCTGGGGATGCTGGCCGTCGTCGGGATCGTCTGGGGCTTCGTCTGGGTCGGGATCCTCGGCATCCACCGCGTCGATCCCGCGCGCTACGCGCCCCGCGAGCTGCTCGGGCTGTTCGCCCCGACGCTCGTTCCGATCGCGATCGGCTACGCGGTGGCCCACTACTGCTCGCTGCTCGCGCAGGGCGGTCAGTCGCTCGGCTTCCTGGTGTCGGATCCCCGCGGCGACGGCTCCAACTGGTTCGGCACCGCGGACTGGGGCGTCGACTACGGGTTGCTGACCGGCAACGGCACCTGGTACCTCCAGGTCGCCGCGCTCGTGCTCGGCCACGTCGCCGGCCTCGTCGCCGCCCACGACCTGGCGCTGCGAAGCTTCCGGGGGCCCCGCGCCGCCGCCCGCTCGCAGTACTGGATGCTTGCGGTGATGGTCGGCTTCACCTCGCTGGGTCTATGGTTGCTGTCGTGATCCCCGTCATCGCGCACATCGGGCACTGGTACCACGTGCTGCTGTACCTGGCTCCGGTGCTGCTCGTGGCCGGCGGGCTCTGGTACGCCGGCAAGCGCCTGCCCGACGAGGACGAGCTCGACGATCTGGACGAGCTCGACGAGCTGGACGATCCCCGCGGCGTGGGCCGTCCCGCCGGTCCGTGACCGGGATCGCCGGCGTGCATCGAGCACAGACCGGCGACGGTGCGCAACCTCTGGCACCTTGCGGGGTTTTCGGGTATACACCCCGCAAACCACCCGGCTCGAGGCACCCCGTGCTGACGCAAGACCACGAACTCCATCGGTTGCTCGACTCCGTCGCCGACACGCGTGAGATCGTCGTGCGGCGGGCCGACGCGGACGACGCCCTGCTCGCCGCCTGGGAGGACGCCCGGGACGACGCGAACGACGCCTGGAACCGCTGGGCGTCACGACCGACTCGCGACGAGTGGGCGGCCTACGACGCCGCGCGCGACCGCGAGGGCGCCGCGCTGGCCGCGCTGGCCGCAAGCCCGCCCCCGGCGCTCGCCCACTGAGCCTCGGCGGCCCCCGCTCGGTCTACCGCGAGGTCCGCTCGGCCTCGACGGGGGACGGGGACGTCGGCTTCGCCGGCGTGGCGGGCGGCTGCTCCTGCACGGCGCGCACGTCGTGCGCCAGGCCCTCCGAGGTCAGTTTGTCGACCGGGAAGGCGACCCGTTGCAGCCCCTGCGCGTCGACCACGAGCACGTACGCCGAGTGGTCGAACTCGGGCCCCTGCGGCAGGATCCCGTAGGCGTCCCAGACCGGCTTCAGCGCGGCCTCGTCCCCGAGTAGGAACCGCGCGCGCGAGCCGAGCCGCATCTTGTTCAGGAACCGCTGGGTCGCCGCCGGCGTGTCGTTCGCCGGGTCGACGCTGATCGCCAGGGTCGGCACCGGCTCGTCGAGCTGGTCGAGCGCTCCGGCGATCTGCCGCGCCGCGGCGGGGCAGGTGTCGTCGCAGTTGGCGAACAGGAACGTCACGATCACGGGCCGGCCGCGGAAGTCCTCGATGCTGACGAGCTTGCCGTCCTGGTCGCGCAACCGGAACTCCGGCGAGGGCGCGGTCGGCCGGGTCGCGCCGACGTACGGCGAGCTGGCGCTCGCGATCCCCGTCGCGAGCTGGTCCCCGGACGTGCCGGACCGCGTGAGCGACAGCACCGCCACCACCCCGAGCACGACGACGGCGGTCACGAGCAACGACAGGCGGATCCGGGCGTTCACGGTACGATCGAGGGTAGAGCCTTCCGCCGGAACGACGCGCCGCGACGCGCTCCCCGGACGACCGGACGGATCGCATCCTGCGCCGAGGTCCGAGGGCGCTACACTTTGTAAAGTAGTTAATCCCTATGGACGTTCAGGTGATGATGGCATGACCCCCTCGGGTGCGGAGTTCGTCCGCCAGATCAAGGGTCGGGTCGAAGAGATCGACCCGACGCAGGTCCACGAGATCCTCTTCAACGAGGACGTCGTCGTCGTCGACGTGCGCGAGAGCGACGAGGTGGCCGCGGGCAAGCTCCCCGGCGCCGTCCACGTCCCGCGCGGCTTCCTCGAGTCGCGGATCGACGGCGCCGTCGGCGACCGCGACAAGCGGGTCGTGCTCTACTGCGCGTCCGGCAACCGCTCCGCCCTCGCCGCCCGCACCCTGACCGAGGACCTCGGCTACTCGCGCGTCGAGTCGATGACCGGCGGCTACACGCTGTGGAAGGACCGCGGCTACGACGTCGACGTCCCGCGCACCCTGACCCCCGAGCAGCGCGAGCGGTTCAGCCG
>JADMKN010000213.1 GCA_015478825.1 Patulibacter sp.
GCACTGGATGGCGCTGACCGGCGACGAGCACGGCGTGATCGCCGCGGCCCGGATCGCCACGCCCGGCAGCGAGACCTCGCGGCGACGGATCCGCCGCGACCTCTGGCGCCTGCGGGAGTGGGAGCGGGAACGGACCGAGCGGGCGGCGGCAACGGCCCGGGCGCGGGTCGTCGAAGCGCCGCCGCGCGGTCGCCACGCCGGCTGACCCGCCCGCGACCCGCGGTAGGATCGTCGAGCGAGCGCGGGTCCCCGTGCGTCGCAGTAGCGTTTCCTCCGATGACCACTCCGAGCGACACCCCTGATCTCAAGCGCAACAGCCGTCAGGTCACCGAGGGGCCGCAGCGCGCCGCCGCCCGGACCTACCTGAAGGGGATCGGGTTCGACAACGAGGCGCTGAGCAAGCCGATCATCGGCGTGGCGCACGGTTGGATCGAGACGATGCCGTGCAACTTCAACCACCGGGTGCTCGCGGCGAAGGTCAAGGACGGGATCCGCGCCGCCGGGGGCACGCCGATGGAGCTCAACCACATCGCGATCTCGGACGGGATCACGATGGGGACCAGCGGCATGAAGACGTCGCTCGTCAGTCGCGAGGTGATCGCCGATTCGATCGAGCTGGTTGCGCGCGGTCATCTCTTCGACGGCCTCGTCGTGATCACCGGCTGCGACAAGACGATCCCGGCCGCGGTGATGGCCCTGGCTCGCCTAGACATCCCCGGAGTGATGCTCTACGGCGGATCGATCCCGCCCGGGCACTTCCGCGGCGAGGAGGTCACGATCCAGTCGGTCTTCGAAGCCGTCGGCCAGCACGCGGTGGGCAAGCTGAGCGACGAGGAGCTCGACGAGCTCGAGAGCGTCGCGTCGCCCGGCGCCGGCGCCTGCGGCGGTCAGTTCACCGCCAACACGATGGCGATGGCGTTCGAGGCGATGGGCATCAGCCCGGCCGGCGCCGCGATGGTCCACGCCCAGGCGCCCAGCAAGGCGGAGGTCGCGTTCAAGACCGGGGAGCTGGCGATGGAGGTGCTGCGGCGCGACCTGCGACCGAGCGACGTGATCACGAAGCAGTCGCTGCAGAACGCGGTGGCCGCCGTCGCGGGCTCCGGCGGCTCGACCAACGCCGTCCTGCACCTGCTGGCCGTCGCCAAGGAGATGGGTGTCGACTTCGACATCGACGACTTCGACCGGATCTCGCGCTCCACGCCGTTGCTCTGCGACCTGTTGCCCGGCGGCAAGTACAACGCGGTCGACCTGTGGCACGCGGGCGGCACGCCGGTCTTCCTCGGTCGGCTGAAGCAGGCCGGCCAGCTCCACCTCGACCAGCCGACGGTGACCGGTCCGACGATCGGTGAGCTGGCCGACCAGGGCGTCGAGCAGGAGGGGCAGCAGGTGATCCGGCCCCTCGACGACCCGTTGCGGGATTCCGGGGGCCTGGCGATCCTCCGCGGCAACCTCGCGCCGGAGGGCTGCGTGGTCAAGCTGTCCGGGCACGAGCGGCGTCGTCACGTCGGTCCGGCGCGCGTCTTCGAGCAGGAAGCGGCGGCAATGGAGGTCGTGACGTCCGGCGGGATCGAGCCGGGCGACGTGATCGTGATCCGCAACGAGGGTCCGACGGGCGGGCCCGGCATGCGCGAGATGCTCGCCGTGTCGAGCGCGCTGTCGGGGATCGGCATCAGCGGCGAGGTCGCGCTGATCACCGACGGCCGGTTCTCGGGCGCCACGCACGGATTCTCGGTCGGCCACGTGTCGCCGGAGGCGTTCCACCGCGGTCCGATCGCGGCGATTCGCGAGGGCGACCAGATCACGATCGACGTCGACAACCGCGAGCTGTCGGTCGACCTCACAGACGAGCAGATCGCCGAGCGGGCGGCGGCCTACGAGCCGGTCGTGTCGCCGGATTCGACCGGGGTCCTGGCCAAGTACGCCAAGCTCGTCGGCAGCGCCAGCGAGGGCGCCGTCACGATCTGATGAGGCGGTCCGCGGCGTGATCCCTCGTTCTCGAACGCGCCATCAGGGGCGACGATGACTCGCGGTCCCGAACATCTGCCCGTCGTCGAGGCCGACCGCGACCTGGACGACTGGGGGCGCTCGGAGCGTCTCAGTCGCACGCTGGACCGCACCCTCTGGGACGCGGCATTCAAGTACTGGTACCGCGCCCGGCTCGAGCAACCGCGACGGATTCCCGCGACCGGGGGCGCGCTGCTCGTCGTCAACGGCGGCGGTCCCGGATCTCCGGTGACCGCGCTGCTGGCCAAGGCGCTGCGCGAAAAGCACCCGCAGCGGCGTGACGCGCGGCTGTGCGCGGATCCCGAGCTGCTCGACCACCCGGGATTCGCCGTCGCGCTGAAGCGCGCCGGCGTGGTGGCCGCGCACGCCGACGACGTGCGCCGGCTGCTCGCCGACGAGGACGAGCTGGTGGTGATCGGCGTCCGAACCGACCGTCTGCACGACGACGCCGCCGAAGCCGACCTGGCGCGTCGTTCGGCGTTGCGCGCGGCGGTCGACGCGGCGGTCCCCGTGGTCCCGGTGGTCGCGCGGGGGATGGACGACGAGACCCACCCCGTCGTGCGGCTTCCGCTGCCGGGAGGGCGACGGCTGCCGCTCGGGTTGGGCGTGCCGCCGGTCGGACCGCTCTCGGTCGCGGCGCTGCTGCCGGGTGCGGTCGATCTGCGGGTGCTGGCGCCGATCGTGCCCGACCCGCGCGGCGACGAGCGGGCCGAGACCGAGAGGGCGATCCGCTCGGTCTCGG
>JADMKN010000214.1 GCA_015478825.1 Patulibacter sp.
GGAGATCCTCGTCGACCCGACGATCCGGATCGCCGCCGACGGAGCCTCGGCCCGGGTGATCGCCGACGGACAGGGCAGCGGCGAGATGAACATGGGCGCCACCGAGCAACAGGTCGAACCGTTCGACGACGCCCACCTGCTGAACCTCGACCTGGCCGGCAGCGGGCCGCGGCTCAGCGCGAACGGAGCGACGCGCACCTGGATCGCCGCCCGGGCGCGGATCGCTTCCGGCCTGGCGTCGCGGTACCTGTCCTACGGCGAGGGCTCGACCTACGGGGACCTCACGTTCAGCGTGCCCGTCGACCTGGAGACACGCCTGCCGGATCCGGTCGATCCGCCCGTCCCGCCGGTCCCGCCGACGCCCCCCACGCCCCCGGCCCCGCCGACGCCGCCGTTCTTCCCCGGACCCCCCGGCATCCCGACGCCGACGCCGCCCGGCAAGGTCACGAAGCCGACGACCGCCAAGCTCACCGGCAAGCTCAGGGGCAGCAAGAAGGCCAAGCGGCGCGTGAAGATCACAGTCTCCAAGCGCCTCGGGAGCAAGCGCACGACCTACCGGGTCAAGCTCACCAAGGGCCGCAGGACGGTCGCCACCGGCACCCTGCGCAACCGGACGCTCAAGCTGACCGTCCGCAAGACGGTCAAGAAGGGCAAGAAGGCGAAGTACGCCCGGCTGAGGGGCAGCTACAAGCTCAAGGCCCAGCCCGCCAAGAAGAGCAAGAAGGGCCAGAAGGCCAAGAGGACCAAGGCCCCGAAGCTCGAGACCACCACGCTCACGATCAGGTAGCCCGCCCCCTCGTCCGCCGCCACGCGCGGCGGACGACGGACCGCGGCCCCGCGCGGCCGAGCTGGACCCGGCCGGCAGCCGCGCCGAGCCTACGGCGCGTCCGGTTCGTCCTCGGGGGCGCGGTCCGCCTCCGCCGCCTGCTCGTCCTTCTCGATCGGCTCGGCCCGCCGCAGCCCATCGACCGTGCCCGCGTCGCGAATCCGGCCCTCGTCCCCCGACACGTAGACCCGGTCCTCGACGACCGCGATCCCGTAGCGGCAACGCGCGCGCAGGACCTCGGGCTCGCTGCCGGCGACGACTCCGCGCAGCTCGGTACGGTCGACCCGGCCCGAGCGTCGGCCGCAGACCAGCAGCACCGTTCCGCCGTCGCCGACCGCGAGCGCGATCGGGCTGCGGCGGAACGGACTGCGCACCGCCCCCGCGCGGGTCCGGTCCGCGCGACCGAGCCGTTCGGCGTCGTCGCCCGACGCCCGATCCGCCACCCAGATGTGCCCCGCGCGCCCGACGGCCAGCGCCGTCGGGTCATGCCAGCCCCGCGACCGGCGCCGCGGGGTCTGGCCCGCCGGGCCGTCGGGGTCGAGCGTGACGACGCGGCCGAGGATGCTCCGCGTGTCCGATGCGGCGACCTCTCGTCCCTGGTCGCCGACGCCGAGCGCCAGCCGGCCGCCCTCGAGCGCGGCAAGCCCACCTCCGGTCAGGCGGCGACCGACCCGCGGGCCGCGCCAGACGATCCGCGGCGCCGGGATCGCGATCTCGGCGACGACCAGTCGGCGGTCCCTTGCCCGGACGAACGACGCGAAGACCCGCCCGTCGGCCGTCACGGCCAGTCCGCGGACTCCGCCGGCGGACCCGGGAGCCACGTCGAGCTGCGCGATCACGTCGCCGCCGTCCACCCCGCTTCGGGTCAACATGCCGCGTCGAACCGTGCCGGTGCCCCGGTCGGTCCACAGCAGCTCGCGGCCGCCGGGGGCCGGCGTAAGCACGCTCGCCGGGGCCTCGGGCCGGTCGTCGACCGCGAGCCGTACGGTGCCGGGCGCATCGGGCAGGTCCTGTGCCGCCCGCGGGGCCGGCGGCGACGGCATCGGCGGCTCCGGAATCGCCGCGTTCAGGCCGACGGCGCCCGCGCCGGCGATCACCGCGGCGCCACAGGCCAGAGCCGTACGGCGCGACATCCCCCGCCGTCCGGTGCCCATCAGCCGTGCGCCTGGCGCGCGGGAGCTAGATCTTGATCAGGACGATCGTGTTCACCACGAACACGATCGCAAAGAAGATGGTCCAGCGGTTGAGGTTGCGCTCCGTGTTGGAGCCGCCGCCCAGCGGACCGGTGCCCGAGCCGACGCCGAAGGCTCCGGAGAGCCCGGCATCCTTGCCCGAGTGCATGAGGATCAGGGCGATCAACAGCACCGAGACGGTTACTTGCAGCACCGAGAGAACGACCGTCATGGTCGCTACAGCCTAGCGTCCGTCGCGGACGCGGGGGTCGTGCCACCCCCCAGGTCGTCGATCCGGTCGAGGATCGCCACCGCCTCGGCCCGCAGGCGTCGATCGATCGTCTTCCAGTCGTCCTCGGACAGCTTGCCGGTCTGGTGATCGAGCTCCGCGTCGCGGATCTCGCGGTACTTCGCGACCTTCGCCGCCTCGAGGTCCGCCCGCAACAGCGCGTCGCGGTCCTGCACCCGCTCGTCCTGGCCCGGCCAGAACGGCTGCGACAGCGCGAACAGCGCGAACGCCATCACCGCCAGGATCACCAGGATCGCCCAGGCTTCCACGGTCAGGCCTCCGTTCCGACGTCGGCGCCCTGCGGCTCGCGCGGCGCGTTCCGGCCGCCGGTCCGCCCGAGGTCCTGCGCCACGCGCGCGGCGTTGCGGCCCCGGATCCGGCGGTCGCCGCGGTCGCGAGTCGGCCACATCGCCAGCAGCGCGCCGAGCGCCATCAGGATCGCGCCGATCCAGATCCAGGTGACCAGCGGCGACACGATCACCTGGAAGGTCACCGACGTCGGACGCTCGCCGTAGAGCTGCGCCAGGCCGATCGCCATCACGGGACCCTGCGCGTAGGGCGCCTCGGCTCCCTCGAGCTGCTCGTCGAGCGCGAGGATCTGCTCGGCGAGCGCGTCGCCGTCGGGCTGCATCGCGACCCAGATATCGCGGGTCAGGCCCGCGTCGAGCGCGACCTCGGTCGTGGCCTCGTCGAACAGCCGGCTGACCGGTCCCGACCCCGGACCCGCGTTCGGGTAGTAGTCGCGCGTCGGCCGGATCGTCCGCAGCCGCTTGCCGTCCTTGTACACGCCGACCTCGGCGCCGAAGGTGATCGAGTGCAGCCGCTCCTGGACGATCTTCCAGTCGCCGAACGCGTCCTCGTAGCGCAGCTCGTAGCCGCCCGCCCGGAACCGATCGCCGACGTCGGCGTGGATCCGCTGGGTCTGCTTGAAGGCCGAGCTGAGCGCCACGCCGATCACCAGCAGGGCGAAGCCGACGTGCACCAGGTAGCCGCCGTAGCGCCGGCGGTTGCGGCTGACCTGGCGGACGAGCGCCACCGGGACCTTCTCGCGGTGCGCGATCCGCCGGGCGCGCACGCCGCGGTACAGCTCCTGCCCGACCGCGCCGAAGACCAGGCCGCCGAAGAGCACCGCCAACCACGCCGAGAGCTTGCCGGTCGAGCCGAGCACGATCGAGACGACCAGGCAGAGCACCGCGACCAGCAGCGGGATCCGCACCTGGCGCCAGGCGTGCGACGGCGTCGTCTTGCGCCACGAGGCGAGCGGGCCGAGCGCCATCAACGCCACGAGAGCCAGCGCCAGCGGACCGACCCAGGTCCCCCACGTCGACGACTCCAGCGGCCGCTGCTCGCCGGTCAGCAGCTCGCCGATCAGCGGGAAGAACGTGCCCCAGACGATCACGATCACCAGCAGCACGAGCACCACGTTGCCGACCAGGAAGATCGCCTCGCGGGACAGCAGCGAGTCGATCCGGTTCTCGGACCGCAGCATGTCGCGGCGCCAGGTGACCAGGCCGATCGAGCCGAGGATCATCACCGCCAGCAGGATCAGGAACTGGTTGCCGACGGTGCTCGCGCCGAACGCGTGGATCGACGTGAGGATCCCGGAGCGGACGATGAAGGTGCCGAGGATGCAGAGGATCCCGACGCCGAGGATCAGCGACACGTTCCAGGTGCGCAGCATCCCGCGCTTCTCCTGGATCATCACCGAGTGGATGAACGCGGTGCCGAGCAGCCACGGCATCAGCGACGCGTTCTCGACCGCGTCCCAGCCCCAGTAGCCGCCCCAGCCGAGCTCGGCGTAGCTCCAGCGCGAGCCGAGCACGATGCCGATCCCGAGCAGCAGCCAGGCGGCGAGCGTGTAGCGCCGGGTCTGGCGGATCCAGTCGCTGCCGACGTGCCCGGCGATCAGCGCGCCGATCGCGAACGCGAACGGCACCGCGAACAGCGTGTACCCGCTGTAGAGCATCGGCGGGTGGATCATCATGCTCGGGTACTGGAGCAGCGGGCTCAGCCCGCGTCCGATCTCGGGCGCCGGCGAGCTGACCGCGAACGGCGAGACCCAGAACACCACGAGCAGCAGGAAGAAGCCCATCAGCGCGAGCAGCACCGCCTGGGCCCACGGGATCACGTCCGCCATCCGCCGCCGCGAGCGGAAGAGGATCAGCGACGACCACAGCGAGAGCATCCAGACCCACAGCAGCAGCGAGCCCTCCTGCGAGCTCCACGGCGCGGCGATCCGGTAGCCCAGCGGCGTCGTGGCCGACGAGTGGTCCGTGACGATGTCGAACCGCAGGTCGGTGCGGATGAACGCGATCTCGACCAGGACGAACGCCCCGGTGCCGAGCAGCGCGATCAGGTAGACGGCCCGCCGCCCGGACGTGATCCAGGCCCGACCGCGGTCCGTCGGCGTGGCGAACTGACCCGCGTCGACGTCGCCCGCGGCCCCGCCGGCGAGCGCCGTGGCGCGCCGCGCCATCACGGCCCCGACGATGCTCGCCACCACGCCGTACAGGGCGATGACGAAGGCGAGGGCGAGCAGCCCGCGGCCGAGAAGATCCATTCCGTCTATTCGACGTCGACGACGCGATTGCTGCTGTCGCGCCACTCCATCTTCGACGGATCCTCGGTCCCGTCGTCGAACTTCGACGGGCACTTGGTGATCAGCGAGTCCGGCTTGCCGGTGAACTCGTCCGCCGCCGCGCTCTCCGCGGGCTTGTGGACGGTGACAATCACCTCACGGCCCTCGCGGAACGGGTCGGGCACCTGGCCGCTGTAGGCGACCGCGATCGAGCTGCCGCCGTCACGATCCTCGACGCGGAAGCGCAGGATCTCGCCGTCGCGCTTGACCGAACCCTTCACGACGCGGCCGGTGAGCTGATAGCTCTTGCCGACCTCGGCGGAGGCCATTTGGCTGGGCTGCCGCGCCTCGGCCGAACCGAGGAAGCTGGTGTACAGCAACGCAGCGGCGAGGGACACGGCGGCAACGATGGCGAAGGACAAGCGCAACGTTCGCGGCATGAGGCCCAAGTATGCCGCGGATCGCCGGTTCGGCGCGCCGCGCCGGGCGACTGTGACGCCCGTCTCATCCGCGCTCGCTCACCAGACGCCCTTCCGGCGGCATCCGACGATCGGTAGGATCGTGTGGATGTCCGTCACACAGCGCTTGCTCGCCGGTTCGATTTTGGTGCTGATGTTCATCGGCGGCTTCTTCATGTGGCTCGGCAACCCCTACATGTGGTTGCGCCTGATCGCCGCCAACGCCGAGACCTCGGCGCTGTCCATGGGGCAGGCGGTCTTCCTGCTGGCCGCGATCGCCGTCACCGGCTTCGTGATGATCAAGGTGCTCGCGGTGCTCAACAGCGCCTTCATCCGCGCGATGGGCGGGTCGGACGAGATCACGATCCGGCCCTCGTGGTCGCGCTCGCTGCGCGACGACGCCAACGTCCGGACCACCGCGTCGGCGCTCGACGTCGTGATGGTCACGTCGGTCTCGGTCGCGATCCTGACCGCGACGATCTGGTTCTTCTTCTTCGCGAGCCTGCAGTAGATCGCCCGGGCGACGCGCGACCTCGGCGACGCGCGGCTGGCGTCGGTGGGCGGGCGAGCCCTACCCCGCGGCGACGCTCCGCCAGGCGGCGGCGCCGAGCTCGTCGGCGTAGTCGTCCGGCGTGCCCGTCACCACGCCCTGCAGCCACAGGTCGCAGAGGTCGCGCGCCGGCCCGAGCCACAGCGCGTGGATCAGCACCGGGGGGAGCGAGCGCAGGGCGCCGGCCTCGGCGTGCGTGGACCACCAACCCAGAAGCGATCCGAAGAACGGCCGGTTGAGCGCCGTCCGGGCCTTCCACGCCTCGGGATCGTCGCGGGAGGGGCCCGGCTGACGCAGCAGCAGCGCGTCCTCACGGTGGGGCGCGTGCCACGTCAGGTAGGCGGCGACCCCGCCGACGATCCCGGCCCGCGCGTCCTCCGCGTCCTCGATCGCGGCGAGCAGCGCGGCCTGATGGCTACCGAGCGCCCGCAACCAGGCGCCGTCGTCGTCGGTCATCGGGCGATCGTATGCGGTGCGGGACGGACGCTGTCCCTCGATTCCGAGGCCGCTCCTACCTTCCGAGCAGTCCGAGCGCCCGGTAGTAGGCGGCAAGCCCGCGACGCTCGTCGACGCAGATCACCTCGACCAGCTCCGCAGCGCTCCGGCCCGGCCGCAGTCGGTAGACCACTCGGTAATCGGGGCGACTGCGCCGACACCACGTCTACCGACCCTCGGGCGCGTAGAACCGTCCCTCGACATCCTCGGCCGACACCGGATCCCCACCGGCGGCACTGATCAGATCGACCTTCATGCTGAGCAACTCGTCCTCGAGCTGCAGCAGCCGCTCACGGAGCTGTCGGTGCGTCTCGAACGACATCAACACCGCCTCGTTCTGGCGCTGGCGACCGATCACGAAGACCTCCGCCGGATCCGTGCGCAACTGATCGAGGAGCTGGGGCAGCTTCTTCCGCGCTTCGGCGCTGGCGATCGTCGTGGACATGGAGCGAGCGTAGCGCGGAGATCCGTCGATGTACAGCTTGTTGTACGAGTTCTCGTACGTACCGATCCGGCGATCCTGAGATGCCACGGGGCGATTCCTGCGACGTGCGGCGAGTTGAGGGCAATAGCCCGTTGCGGGTCGCGGGGCGGGCGGCGACGGTTGGGCGCCGTGCGTCCACGCCCTGTCTCCCGTGCCTGCTGACCCGCGTCTCGTCGCGCTCGGCACGGCGATTCGCGAGGCGCGAAACCAGGCGCGACTCTCGCAGGAGGCCCTGGCGACGGAGACCGGCGTCGACCGCAGCTACTTCGGCCACGTCGAACGCGGCCTGCAGAACCCGTCCTACCTGGTGCTCCGCCGGATCGCCGACGGACTCGGGATCACGCTCGACGAGCTGGTCGGGCGCGCGCTCAAGCTCGACGACTGACGAGGCAGGAGTGCGCGATCGCCTCGTCGATCAGCGCGCGGTACGTCTCGGGCTCGTCCAGCGCGCCCGCTGACACCTCGACCGAGAGACCGTCGAGCGTGACCAGCACGTGACGCTCGGCGACACCCAGCGTGTCGGCGACGACCCACTCCGCGACCCGCCGGTCGAGGCTGCCGAGATCACCGCGAACCACGACGCGAGCAACCGGCCCGCGACGCTGAATCTGCTCGGACTCCCAGTCGAGCCACGCCCGGACGTCACTGAGCACGGCGAACCCTGATGGCGATTGCCCACATCCGTCTATATTCAAACAGTTGACAATCCTCCGCGACAGAGACGGTCCGTCGAGTTCGGGGGTTTTCTGCCGGTCGTTCAGTGCGACGTTCCGGCCGGAACCTCATCGTGGCGGTGGAACGGGTGCACGATCGCCACGATGATCGCCCCGACCACGACGCCGAGCATCGCGGAGGCGACGGTGTTCGTCAGCCAGCCGCCGACGCCGCCGACCGCACCGAGCCCGTCGCGGACGTCCACCTCGACGTGGTGGACCTGGTCGTACAGCCACGAGGCGCCGAGGTCGTCCAGGCCGACGAGCAAGATGTGGCCACCCACCCAGAGCATCGCGGCGATGCCGACCGTCGAGAGCACGGACATGACGATCGGCATCGCGCGCACGAGACCGCGACCGAACGACGCGATCGCCCCGTCGCGGGTCTGGGCGAGCCGCAGGCCGACGTCGTCCATCTTCACGATCAGCGCCACGCTGCCGTAGACGATGCCGGTGATCAGCAACGCCACGGCGATCAGGATCGCGGCGCGGCCGAGCAGCGGTTGGTCGGCGACCTCGTTCAGCGAGATCACCATGATCTCCGCCGAGAGGATCAGGTCGGTGCGGATCGCCCCGCTGACCAGCGAGTCCTCATCCGCGGGCGCCTCGGATGCCACCGCCGCCTTCTGGTGATGACGGTGCGGGCCGACGGCCTCCCACAGCTTCTCGGCGCCCTCGAAGCAGAGGTAGGCGCCGCCGATCATCAGGATCGGGGTCAGCAGCCAGTCGACGAACTCGCTGAGCAGCAGGATCACCGGCAGGATGATCAGCAGCTTGTTGCGGATCGACCCGATCGCGATCCGCCGGATCATCGGCAGCTCCCGCGCGGCCGCGATCCCCTGCACGTAGCGCGGCGTCACCGCCGCGTCGTCGACGATCACCCCCGCCGCCTTCACGCTCGCCCGACCAGCGCCGGCCGCGACGTCGTCGACCGAGGCCGCGGCCGCCCGCGCCAGCGCCGCGACGTCGTCGAGCAGCGCGGCGAGCCCGGCGCTCATCGGGGGGCTCCGTCGGAAGCCGTCAGGCGGGTCGCGCGCGCGGGACGCGGAGGCAGGCCGTCGATCATCAGGGGGTCACCGTAGACGAGGGGGCGGCGTATCGCGGGCGAGAGGGCAGGTCCGTGATCGCCGTAGAAGCTGTGCACGTATTGCGTGGCCAACCGGTACCCCGCGGTGGTACCCCGCTCGACCACCCAGCACGCGCGCCGCACCCCGAAAGGACGAAACCCCCGTCCAGGACAGGGGTTCCGTGAGGAGCGGCAGACGAGACTCGAACTCGCGACCCTCAGCTTGGGAAGCTGATGCTCTACCAACTGAGCTACTGCCGCAACGCCCGGCGAGGATATCGCGCGCCCGGGTTCCGTGCACGATGGGGTCGCCGCGGGCCGGGACGGTCTACCGTTCACGGTGATGCGTCGCTCCGCCGTTCCCGCGCTGCTCGGGTTGCTCGCCGTCGCGCTGATCGTCGTCCTCGCGATCGCGATGACGCGGACCAGCGACAGCGACGAGCGCAGCCAGTCGCTCAGCGCCCAGGTCGAGGCCGGCAAGGTCGTCCCCGCCCCCGGCCTCGACGACGCGCGGCCGCTGCTCGACGGCGGCGGCGAGCTGCGCCTGGCGGACTTCCGCGGCAAGGTCGTCGTGCTCAACTTCTGGGCCTCGTGGTGCGACCCGTGCAAGAAGGAAGCGCCCGTGCTGGAGCGCGTCCACCAGCGGCTGCAGCAGGACGACAGCGGCACCGTGCTCGGCGTGACCTACCAGGACGACCCGGTCAAGAGCCGCGCGTTCATGAAGAAGCACGGCCTGACCTACCCGTCGGTGCAGGACCCCGGCCGCGTGCTCTCGCAGCAGTTCGGCGCGTCGCAGATGCCCGAGACGTTCGTGATCGACCGCGAGGGCAGGATCCGCGCGATCGCCTACGGCGAGGTCAGCGACGAGTTCCTCGACGGGGCGCTGAAGCGCGCCGGCGCCCCGGCCGCCCGATGACCAGCTCTCCCGGGCCCCGCTCCCCCACCCGATGACCCGTCCCTCCGCTCCCCGCCCCCGCGCCCGCGCCCGCGCGGTGCGCGTCGTCGTCGCGCTGCTCGTCGGCTGCCTGCTGGCGCTGATCGCCGCTCCGGCCGCCGGCGCCCTCTCGGTGACCACGGTTCCGACCACGACCGCGACGGGCGCGGCGGACCCCGCCGCCACCACGGCCCGCCCGGCCGTCGCGCCGAAGACCACGCTGCAGGAGGTCGAGAAGGAGCTGATGTGCTCGACCTGCCGCGTGCCGCTGGCCCAGTCGGACGCCCCGCAGGCCCAGCAGGAGCGCCAGACGATCGAGCGGCTGATCGCCGAGGGCCTGACCAAGGACCAGATCATCGACGAGATGGTCGAGATCTACTCCGAGTCGGTGCTGATCCATCCGCCGGAGGACGGCGTGCGGACGCTGCGCTGGCTGGTGCCGGCCGTCGCGGCGCTGATCGGGTTCTCGCTGGTCGCCTTCCTGGTCGTCCGCTGGCGTCGCTCGACGCGGGCGGCGCAGGGCGCCGGGCCGAGCGATCCGACCGCCGGCTGGGTCGACGCTCCGAAGGGCTCGTCCGCATCGGACGACTCGCCCGCGCGCCCGACCACCACGGCCGGCGATCGCGCCGACCCCGGCGACGGACCGTCCGAGGAGCTCTCCGCCGCCGACCGGAAGCGACTCGACGACGACCTCGATCGCTATGCCTGAGTCGGCCTGCGCCCCCGGTCCCCGTGGCTGACCCGACGATCTTCGCGGCGTTCGCCGCCGGCCTGCTGTCGTTCGTCTCGCCCTGCGTGCTGCCACTGGTGCCCGGCTACCTGTCGGTGCTGACCGGCGGCGAGAGCATCCGTCCCGCCGAGGAACGCCGACGCGGCGCGATCCTCGGTCCCGCCGTCCTCTTCTGCCTGAGCTTCACGCTGGTCTTCGTGATCCTCGGGCTGTTCGCCCGCGGGCTCGGCGCGCCGCTGTCGGGGTCGCGGCAGACGCTCGACGTGATCGCCGGGGTGCTGCTGATGACGATGGGCGTGATCTACCTGGTCACGCCGTTCGTGCCACTGCTCAACCGCAACCTGCGTCCCGAGGTGCTGCTGCGCAAGGCGGGCAGCGGGACCGGCGGACCGATGATCGCCGGGATGGCCTTCGCCGTCGCCTGGACCCCGTGCACGGGTCCGATCCTCGGCGCGATCCTGACCGCCGCGGCGACGCAGAGCGGCTTCGGTGGCGGAGCGTTCCTGCTGCTCGCCTACAGCCTGGGCCTGGCGGTGCCGTTCCTCGGCTCGGCCCTGGCCTTCGAGAAGGTCACCGGCGCCGCGAAGGTGCTGCGCGACCACTACCAGGTGATCACCGCAGTCGGCGGGGTGCTGCTGATCATCGTCGGCTACCTGGTCGCGACGCACGAGATGACGCGCCTGGCCAGCGAGGCCAGCAGCCTGGTCGACAGCCTCGGTCTGCGCGGCGTCGTGCGGTTCTTCGAGCGCTAGGCGAGGCTGCCGCCCCTTCCTCTTCCGCTGCTTGTCTAGTTCGTGCCGATTATCGGAACGAACTCGACAAGCAGCCACCGCAGCCCGGTGTCCGGCTAGGCGGCCGGTTCGTCCGCGTCCCGCTCCATCCGGTCCGGCGCGCCGACCCCGAGCAGGCCCAGAGCCGACTTCAGCACCACCGCCGTCGCGGCGCAGAGGTCCAGCCGGCGCTGCCGGACCTCGGGGTCGAGATCGGCCGCGAGCACCGGGCAGTCGCGGTAGAAGGCCGTGAAGTCACGGGCCAGCGACAGCGCGTAGGTCGTCAGGCGGTGCGGGGCACGGCGGGCCGCGGCCTCGGCGACCTCGTCGGGCCAGGCCAGCAGGGCCAGCAGCAGCTCGCGCTCGCTCGGCGTGATCGGTCCCGTGGTCTCGGCCGGGTCGTCGCGGGCGGCGGTGGTCTCCCCCGCGGCGGCGCGCTCGAGGATCGAGCGGATCCGGGCGTGCGCGTACTGGACGTAGTAGACCGGGTTCTCGGCCGACTGCTCGCGGGCCTCGGTCAGCTCCAGGTCGATCGTCGTGTCGTGCGAGCGGGCCAGCAGGTACCAGCGGGCCGCGTCGACGCCGATCTCGGCGACCAGGTCGTCGAGCGCGACGAACTCGCCGGCGCGCTTGCTCATCTTGGCGCGCTCGCCGTTCTCGTACAGGTTGACGAACTGCGTGATCAGCAGCTCGATCTTGTCGCGGTCGCCGCCGAGCTCCTCGAACGCCGCCTCGATCCGCGCGACGTAGCCGTGGTGGTCGGCGCCGAGCACGTCGATCACGCGGTCGTAGCCGCGCGTGCGCTTGTGGTGGTGGTAGGCGACGTCGGACGCGAAGTAGGTCGGGCGGCCGTCCGAGCGGACCAGCACGCGGTCCTTGTCGTCCCCGGCCTCGGACGTGCGCAGGAACAGCGCGCCGTCCTGCTCGTAGCTCTGCCCCCGCTCGGCGAGCACCGCGAACGCGGCGTCGACGGCGCTCGGCTCGTCCCCGTTCACGGCGTGCAGCGACTTCTCCGAGAACCACTCGTCGAACGCGGTGCCGAACGCCTCCAGCGACGCCCGCTGCTGGGCGACCATCAGCGCGATGCCCTCGGTGGCGACCTCGTCGAGCGGGCGCGTGGCGGCATCGGGGATCTGCGCGGCGACCTCGGTGATGTAGTCGCCCTGGTAGCCCTCCTCCGGCGGCTCCTCGCCCTTGGCCCGCGCCTGCAGCGACCGACCGAACAGCTCGACCTGGTTGCCGAAGTCGTTGATGTAGTACTCGCGGTGGACCCGGTGGCCGTGGAAGGTCAGCAGGTTGGCCAGCGCCGACCCGAAGGCCGCGCCGCGGGCGCCGCCGATGTGCACCGGGCCGGTCGGGTTGTTGGAGACGAACTCGAGGTGGATCGACTCGGCCGCCGCGTCGGATCCGGCGGCGCCGTCGCGGCCGTAGCCCTCGCCGGCCTCCAGCACCGTGCCGAGCGCGCCGAGCAGCCAGGCGTCGGAGAGCCGCAGGTTGAGGAATCCCGGACCGGCGGTCTCGATCCCGGCCAGGTCGTCGCCCAGGTACTCCTGCAGCGCGACGGTCAGCCGCTCCGCGATCATCGGCGGCGCGGCCCCGACGATCTTCGGCAGCAGCATCGCCGCGTTGGTCGCGTAGTCGCCGTGGGCGGCCTGCTTGGGGCGCTCCAGCGACGGGGCGGACTTCGGTCGCTCGCCGCCGGTGACGTTCAGGACCGCGTCGTCGAGGACGGTGCGCAGGCGGTGCAGCGGGGAAGCGGAAGACGCAGCGTTCACGAGGGCACACGATACGGCGCGCGCGGCCCCCGCGATCCCCGGTCGCGGACGGACGCGCTAGTGGTGGTACGGCTCGCCGCGGAGGATCCGGTGGGCGCGGTAGAGCTGCTCCAGCACGATCACGCGCGCGAGCTGGTGCGGCAGCGTGATCGGGCCGTAGGAGAGCCGCTCGTCGGCGCGTTCCAGGTCAAGGCCGTCGGCCCCACCGATCACGAAGCAGAGGTCGCGACCACTGGCCCGGCGCTGCTCCAGCCAGGTCGCCTGGGCGACGCTGTCGCGGGTCGGGGCCTCGATCGCCAGCAGCACGCAGTGCGCCCGGTCCGGCACCCGCCGCGTGACCTGCTCCGGACCGGCGTCGTCGCGCAGCTCGATCGACTCGAGCTTGACGTACGGGCGCAGCAGCTTCTCGTAGTGCGCCAGGTCGTCGAGGTACGGCGCGCGGGCCTTGCCGACGGCGATCAGCGTGACCTTCACCGTGCCGCTCCTTCGGCTGCTCGGGGCCCCAGCCCGTGGGGCCGGACGCTGAAGTACCCTTGGATGCGGTCCCGCGCGAACGTGCCGCCCCCACCAGGGCGCGGGCGCGCTTCCTCGGACCGGTCGCGGGCCGAGCCCGCCGTCCGGTCCCCCGGAAGTCCTACGTTCTGCGGCACCCCTCGAGTATGCACGTCGCCGTCATCTCCGACATCCACGGCAACCGCCACGCGCTGGACGCCGTCCTGGCCGACGTCGACGACCGCGGCTGCGACGAGATCTGGTGCCTCGGCGACATCGTCGGCTACGGCGCCGACCCCAACGGCTGCTGCGCGACGATCCGCCGGTTCGCGGCCGTCTGTCTGGGCGGCAACCACGACCTGGCCGCGGTCGGCGCGCTCTCGACGGCCGAGTTCAGCGCCGACGCGCTCGCCGCCACGACCTGGACCGGCGCGGCCCTGACGCCCGAGAACCGCGCGTGGTTGACGAACTTGCGTCCCGAGGCGCGGACGCACGACGTCCGGCTGGCCCACGGCAGCCCGCTCCACCCGGTCTGGGAGTACCTGCTGACCGTCCGGCAGGCGACGGCCTCGCTGAAGGCGTTCGACGAGCAGGTCGCCGTGGTCGGGCACAGTCACGTCGCGCTCTCGTTCGCCCGCGACGGCCGGTCGCCCGTCGTCCGGACCGACCGCGCACACGGCGACGAGGTCCGGTTCGGCGCTCAGCGCTGGATCCTCAACCCCGGCAGCGTCGGACAGCCGCGGGACGGCGATCCGCGCGCCGCCTGGATGGAGCTGGACGTCGCCGCCGGCCAGGCGACCTGGCGGCGCGTGACGTACGACGTCGCCGGGGCCGCCGCGGCGATCACCAGCGCGGGGCTTCCGTCGTCACTGGCGGACCGCTTGCGCGACGGTCGGTAGCCTTGTGCGGATCAGGCGCTTCATGAGATTTTCCCCGCTCGTCCCCGTTGTCCTGTGCTCGACCGTCGCCCTCGCGGGCTGCGGCAGCTCCAGCCTGCTCGACGGCAGCTCCGCCGAGGACCTCCAGGCGAGCATCGAGCGCGTCAAGGGCGCGGTCGACGACGGACGCTGCGACGAGGCGCTGGCCGCGGCGACCGAGGGCCTGAGCCGGGTCAACGACCTGCCGACCTCGGTCGACAGCAAGCTCCGGTCGCGACTGCGCCAGGGCTTCCGCGAGCTCGAGGAGCAGATTCCGACGGACTGCACCCCGCGGCAGACGAC
>JADMKN010000215.1 GCA_015478825.1 Patulibacter sp.
CGTCGCCGGCCGCCGCGAACAGCCGGGCCTTGGCGGCGAAGTAGGCCTCGAGGTCCGGATGGAAGTCGAGATGATCCTGGGTCAGGTTGGTGAAGATCGCCGCCGCCCAGTGGATCGCGTCCGCACGGTGCAGCTCGAGCGCGTGCGAGCTGACCTCCATCACGCACGCCTCGTCCCCCGCGTCGAGCATCGCGCGGAACCGCGGCTGCAGGTCGATCGCCTCGGGCGTCGTCCGGCCGGCGTCGAGCGTGCGGCCCCCGACGATCTGGGCCACGGTGCCGAGCAGGCCCGTCCGGGTTCCGCCGGCCTCGAGCAGTTCGCGCAGCAGGTACGACGTGGTGGTCTTGCCGTTGGTGCCGGTGATCCCGACGGTCCGCAGCCGCGCGGTGGGGTCGCCGGCGAGCTTCGCGGCGGCCGGCGCCATCGCGGCCCGGACGTCGTCGACCACGATCTCGGGCGCGCCGGCGCCGAGCTGGTGGTCGACCACCAGCGCGGTCGCGCCCGCCGCGACCGCCTTCGGCGCGAAGTCGTGACCGTCGCGCGTAAACCCGCGAACGCAGAAGAAGACCGTGCCGGGAGCAACCTGTCGATCGTCGTAGGCCAACGCGCTGACGTCGGCATCGGCCGCGTCAGGCGGCGCCTGGTGGAACAGGTCCCCGAGCCTCATGCGGAAAGCAGCGTAGTGGTCGATTCGACGATCCCGCGGCGCGGTGCGTACCGCGCGGGGCGGGATCGTGTCCTATTCGCCGGTCGGCACCTTCAGGTACTGGAGCGCGTGACGCGAGATCTCGGCGAAGGCCGGGCCGGCCACGGTGGCGCCGTAGCCCCCGCCGGCGGGCTCGTTGGCCACGACCACGACCACGACCTGCGGGTCCTTGACCGGCGCGAATCCCGCCACCGACGCGACGTTGCGGTTCTCGACGTACTCGCCGGTCTCGGTGTCGAAGACGTTCGACGTGCCGGTCTTGCCGGCCAGCGTGTAGCCAGGGACCTTCACGGCCGATGCGGTGCCGCCGGCCTCGAAGACGCCGGTCAGCATCCGCTGCAGCTCCGAGGCGACCTCGGTGCGGACGATCCGGGTTCCCGCGGCGCGCTTGACCGTCCGGCCGTCGATCGAGCGCAGGATCGCCGGCTTGCGGTGGATCCCGCCGTTGGCGATCGTCGCGTAGGCGTTGGCGATCTGCAGCGGGGTGACGAGCTGGCCCTGGCCGATCGGCAGGTTGCCCATCGTCGAGCCCGAGTAGTCCTTGACCTTGGGCAGCAGGCCCTGTTCCTCGGGCACCCCGATTCCGCTCTTCGCGCCGAAGCCGAACTTGCGCATCCAGCCGTCGAACGCGCCCTTGCCGCCCTTCTCGGTCAGCGCCTGACCGATCTTGATCGTTCCGACGTTCGACGACTGGGCGAGGATCTGGCCGGGCGTCATCGACTCGACGGCGTGCGGGTGGTTGTCCTTGATCTCGCGGTCGGCGACGTACATCGACGGCGGGACCGTGAGCGTCGTCTCCGGCGTGACGGCACGGTCCTGGAGCGCGCCGGCGACGGCGATCGCCTTGAAGGTCGAGCCGGGCTCGTAGGTCAGGCCGGCGGCGAAGTTCTGCTTGGCGTCGGCCGGCGATCCACCAGGGTCGTTCGGGTCGACCCGCGGCCAGTTGGCCATCGACAGCACGGCGCCGTCGGGCCGCATCACGATCGCGGTCGCGTTCTTCGGGCGGTACTGCTCGCCCATCCGCTTGAGCACGTCCTCGGTCATCGCCTGGATGTGACTGTCGAGCGTGAGCTGCACGCTCTGCCCCGGCTTCATCTCGGTCTCGCGCACCGTGCGCAGCGCGCTGCCGGAGCCGGCGGTGGTCTGAACCTCGCGGCCGTAGGTTCCACGGAGGACGTCGTCGAGCGCGTACTCCAGGCCCGACAGGGCCTTGTCGTCGGTGCCGTAGGCGCCGAGGAGCTGCCCGGCCATCGGGCCGTTGGGGTAGATCCGCCGGTTGCGCGGCTCGAAGGTCAGGCCGACGAGGCGCAGGTTCGCCTTGCGCGCCGCCTGGCGGAGCTGCTCGACCTGGCGGTCGGGCACGGTGCGCTTGAGGTACTCGAAGCCCTTGCCCGAGGTCAGCTTGGCCAGGACCTCCTGCTCGGGCAGCTCGAACGCGTCGGCGATCAACGGGGCCAGCGCCGACGGCTCCTGCGGCGGGTTGGTGGTCCGCAGCTCGAGCACCTGCTTGGAGCTGACCGAGACGTCCGACGCCGGCTCGCTGACGGCGAGCGCCACGCCGTTGCGGTCGGAGATCTGCCCGCGCGGCGCGAGGATGTCGCGGCCGTTGGTCTGCTGGGTCTGGGCGCGGACGCTCAGGCTGTCGGCCTTGGCGAAGGCGAACCAGACCGAACGGACGCCGGCCAGCACGACGAGGGTCATCGAGATCGTGAACAGCACGCGCAGGCGGCGATCTGCGTACATACCCGGACGTTCGCCGCCGGCGGTCGTGATCCTGCCCTCGGTCGAGGGCGAAGCGGCCGATCCGAAGCGGCCCGGCTGCGGGCCGGCTCGTCCCGGGTCAGGGCGTTGCGCCGCCGGTCGCGCCGCCGCTCTCGGGGACGCCCGTGGTGCCGGTCTCCGGCGCCGTCTGGGCACCGGTCGATTCGCTGGTGGTGGCCGCGCCGGTGCTCGGCGGCGGAGCCGTCTCGCTCGGCGTGGTCGCGCCCGTGGTCCCGGTGGTCGCC
>JADMKN010000216.1 GCA_015478825.1 Patulibacter sp.
CGTCGGACCGCGGCGCGAGCGGCAGCGGTCCAACGACGACGGCGAGCCGGCCGGGACCGCCGGGATGCCGATGCTGCAGACGCTGCTCGGCGTCGAGACCGTAGCGGGCAGCGATCCGGACGCGGCGGGACCGCTCAGCGACGTGGCGGCCGTCGTCGTGCGCTACTTCGGCGGCACGCTGCTCGGCGCGGGCGGTCTGACCCGCGCCTACGCGGCATCGGTCAGCGCCGCGCTCGACCAGGTCCGTTTCGTCCGCCGCGAGCGCTGGCCGATGCGCCGGGTGACGCTGACCCACGACGTCGCCGGGCGCCTCGAGCACGATCTGCACGGGACCGGGGCGGTCGTCCGCACCACCGACTACGTGATCGACGGGATCCAGTTGGTCGTCGCGGTGCCCGGCGGGGCGGCCGGCGTCGCGCGGTTCGATCGCTGGCTGGCGGAACGTCGTCTGACCGCCGAGGACGTCGGCGTCGAGTGGATCGACGTGCCGCTGGGCTGAGCCGGCCCGACTTCTTGGCGACTTCGCCCCGCTATGCGACGACAACTCGACAGTCACGCCGGCGGAGCGCCAGCGCGACTAGCGCAGCGCCTGCACGCCCGCCAGGGCGAACGCGTGGGGGCGCAGCGACGTGCGTCCGTGGACGACGTCGAACTCGAGCTGCTCGACCCGGTCGAGGATCCGCACGTAGACGGTCCGGGCCAGCCGCACCCCACGACGCATCGATGCCGGGACCCGCTGCTCGACCTCGGCGGTGCTGGTGAACAGCCGACGCGCCCGGGCGACCTGGAGCGCCACGTGGTCCCGCATCTCGTTGGTGGCCTGCCCCGATCGCAGGCAGGTCTCGTCGATCCCGGGCAGGTAGACGCGGTCCATCGTCCAGTCCTCGTGGACGTCGCGGATGAAGTTCGTGAGCTGGAACGCGACGCCGAGCCGCGCCAGGTCCTCGCGGCCGTCCTCGTCGTGGATTCCCATCACCGGGGCCATGATCCGGCCGACCGTGGCCGCGCTGCCTTCCATGTAGCGGTCGAGCGCCGCCCCGCTGTCGATCCGCACGCGGTCGTCGCAGTCGATCCGCATCGACCCCATGTAGACGTCCAGCAGGTGCAGCGGCAACGTGCCGTCGCGGCCGGCGTGGGTCAGGGCGGCCAGCACCGGGTGCTCGCTGCGGCCGCTCTCCAGCCCATCCCGCAAGGCGTCGTGCCAGTGGTCGAGCGCGATCCGGCGCTGCTCGGCATCGGTGCCCCGGCGGTCGCCGTCGACGATCTGGTCGGCGCCACGGAAGAACCCGTAGAGCGCGTGGACGACCGGCCGCCGTTGGCGCGGCAGCCGCGAGGTGGCCAGGAAGAAGGTCGGGTCGTAGCGCACCTGCATCCGTCGGCAGCGCGAGTACGCGGCCCGGACCGCGCGCGAATGACTGGGGGCGTCGAGCGAGAGGATCCTAGATTCCTACCGGATCGCGATCCGCCGTAGGAGCTACTTGGAGTATCGAGCCGCCCCCGTGCCGAGCAAAATACCCCCAGGGGGTACTATGGGCACGACGCTGCGCCGAACCAGCGCTCCGATCCCGCTCCCTCTCGAAACGACACCATGCCGATCCTCGCGCTCGTCCTCTACGCCGTCTTCTTCGCGCTCGCCTTCGGCTGGCGTAGCTGGCGCCAGTTCCGTATCACCGGCAGCTCCGGATTCCAGGGCATCAGCGGACGTCCGGGGTCGGCCGAGTGGTGGGGAGGCGTCCTGTTCGTGGTCGCGATCGTGCTGGGGGTCGCCGGCCCCGTCGTGCAGCTCACCGGCACGCTGGACCCGCTCTCGGCGCTCGACACGCCCGGCGCGCAGGTCGTCGGGATCGCGCTGGCGACCAGCGGGATCGTCGTCACCGTCCTGTCCCAGCTCGCGATGGACACGTCGTGGCGGGTCGGGATCGACGAGTCGACCCGGACGGACCTCGTGACCCACGGCGTCTTCGGCCTGGTCCGCAACCCGATCTTCTCGGGGATGGTCGTCTGCGCCGCCGGACTCGCCCTGCTGGCCCCGAACCTGCTGTCGCTCGCCGGGCTGCTCGTCCTGGTGCTGGCGATCCAGCTCCAGGTCCGCCGCGCCGAGGAGCCGTTCCTGCGGCGCACGCTGGGCGCGCCGTACGTCGACTACGCCTCCCGGGTCGGCCGGTTCGTGCCGGGAGTCGGGCGCCTCGCCCGCGGGTGACGAGCCGTTCGGATGGGACGGTCCGGTATCGCCCCGTCCAGCGCGACCTGTTGACGTTGTGCTCGCAGTACGGGCACAACCTCAACAGGTCGCCGGGCAACCGTGCGCCGGCGTCGACCACACCGCCTGCGAGGCTACGGCCCATGGGATCGCAGGCGGCCGCCGACCACGAAGCGCTCCGGGCGTTCGAGGCCCGGCCGCTCGGCCTGGCCGACGGACTCGAGGTCGTCTGGCTGGGGGTCTCCGGCTACCGTCTGACCTACGAGGGCGTGTCGATCTTCGTCGACCCCTACGTCTCGCGGGCGCCGCTGCGCGATCTGCTCTTCCGCCGCACCGCGATGCCCGACCTGGAGCTGATCCGGCGGTTCGCCCCGGCGCCGGGACCGGTCGCGGGCGTCCTCGTCGGCCACACGCATTTCGACCACGCGATCGACGCGCCGGCGATCGCCCGTGAGTACCGCGCGAAGGCGTACGGATCAGCGTCGATGACCCACCTGATGGGGC
>JADMKN010000217.1 GCA_015478825.1 Patulibacter sp.
CGACCAGATCATGGGGATCCTCGCGCTCGCGCTGCGTGACGCCGGTCGCCTGGTAGCTCCAGAGTCGTCCGGTCCGTCCGACGCCGGTCTGGACCTCGTCGAAGATCAGCAGCGCGTCGTGGGCGTCGCAGGCGTCGCGGACCGCCTGCAGCAGCTCGACCGGCATCGGCAGCACGCCGCTCTCGCCCTTGATCGTCTCCAGCAGCACCGCGGCGGTGCCGTCGTGGATCGCGCCGACGATCGCCTCGGTGGTGTTCGGCACCGCGCGGAAGCCCGGCACCAGCGGCGCGAACGGCTCCTGCTTGGCCTCCTGCGGGGTCGCCGAGAGCGCGCCGTAGGTGCGGCCGTGGAAGCCCTCGTGGACGCTGAGGATCTCTCCCCCGCGCTTGTGCCGCCGCGCCAGCTTGATCGCCGCCTCGTTGGCCTCGGCCCCCGAGTTGGTGAAGAAGACGCCGCCGCCGAGCGACGACGCCGCCAAGCGCTGGGCGAGCCGCACCGGCCCGGTCAGGTGCATCAGGTTGCTGGTGTGCAGCAGGGTCCCGGCCTGCTCGACGATCGCCTCGGTGACCGCCGGGTGGCTGTGGCCGAGCGACGTCACCCCGAGCCCGCAGAGCAGGTCGAGGATCCGTCGCCCGTCGACGGTGTGCAGCCAGACGTCGGCCCCCGACGCCACCGCGACGGGCAGGCGGGCGTAGGTCGGCAGGACGTGGCGGCGCTCGATCGCCTCGAGCTCGGACAGCGGCAGGTCGCGCATCGCGCTCACCGCGCCGGGCGGATCTGGGTTCCGCAGCCGTCGTCGGTGAACAGCTCCAGCAGCACCGAGTGCGGACGACGCCCGTCGACGATACTCGCCGCGCCGACGCCGCTGTGGACCGCGTCGACGCAGGCCTGCAACTTCGGCCGCATCCCGCCGGAGATCCCGTCCAGGGCCGACTCGACCTCGTCGGTCGCGGCCTGCACGATCAGGCTGTCCGGATCGCTCGCGTCGCGCAACCAGCCGGCGACGTCGGTCAGGAAGATCAGCCGGGTCGCGCCGAGCGCCCGGGCCACCGCCGCGGCGGCCTCGTCGGCGTTGATGTTGTGCGAGCGGCCCTCGTCGTCGGAGCCGACCGACGCGATCACCGGCACGAAGTCCTCGGCGATGTGGTCGATCACGCCGGTGTCGACGCGCGTCACCCGGCCGACGAAGCCAACGTCCTCGCCGTTGGGTCCGGCGGTCGTCTCGACCTGGAACAGCCCGCCGTCGTCGCCCGACAGCCCGACCGCCGCGTGGCCGTGGCGGCCGATCCGGACCACGATGTCCTTGTTGACCTTGCCGACGAGGACCATCTTGGCGACCTCGACGGTCGCGGCGTCCGAGACGCGCAGGCCGCCACGGAACTCGACCGGCAGTCCGAGCCGCTCCATGAACTCGGTGATCGCGGGACCGCCGCCGTGGACCACCACGACGTTGATGCCGACGTACTTGAGCAGCGCGACGTCGCGGGCGAAGTCCTCGCGCAGCTCCGGATCGGTCATCGCGGCGCCGCCGTACTTGATCACGATCGTCCGCTCGCGGAACTGACGGATGTAGGGCAGCGCCTCGAGCAGCGTCGAGACGTCGCGCACGCCGGTGCCTTCGGCGAGGGTGCTGAGAACCGGATCGCTCACGTCGTGTACTCCCCGTTGAAGGTCACGTACTCATGGCCGAGGTCGCTGAAGTAGACCTCGGTCTCGTTGGCATAGGCCACCGGCTGCCCGTCGTCGCCGACCGCGGGACCGATGGTCACGTCGTAGTCGATCTCGGTCCCGGCGACCAGCGCGCTCAGCGCCTCGCGGTCGAAGACGACCTCCTGGCCGTCGCGGCAGACCTCGACGCCCTCGATCCGGATCTGCAGCGGGGTCAGCGCCGGTCCCGGCAGGGCCGCCCCCGCCGCCTGGACGATCCGGCCCCAGTTGGGATCGCCGCCGTAGAGCGCGGTCTTGACGAGCGGGCTGTTGGCGACGTTGCGCGCGACCCGCTCGCAGCTCGGACCGTCGCTGCCCCGGACCGTGACCCGTCCGACGCGCCGCGCCCCCTCGCCGTCCTTGACGATCAGCAGCGCGAGCTGCCGCAGGACCGCGTCGAGCGCGAGCCCGAAGCGCTGCTCGTCCGGAGACTGCGACGCCACCCGCACGCCGCTCGCCCCCGATGCGATCAGCACCGCCGTGTCCGACGTCGAGAGCTGACCGTCGACGGTGATCCGGTCGAAGCTGCGCCGGACGCAGACCCCGAGCAGCAGGTCTGCGGTCTCGGCGTCGATCGCGGCGTCGGTCGTGACGAAGCAGAGCATCGTCGCGAAGCTCGGCTGGATCATCCCCGCGCCCTTGCAGACCGCGCTGATCGCGACCGGACCGCCCTCGAGCTGAACCGTCACGGTGATCGTCTTCGGGAACAGGTCGGTGGTCTCGATCCCCTGCCGGAAGTCGTCGTCGCCGTCGGCGCGCAGCTCGCGGCCCGCCGCGGCGACGCCCTGCGGGACGACGTCCATCGGCAGCGGCACGCCGATCACGCCGGTCGCGCAGACCGCGACCTGGTCGTCGTCGAGCCCCGCCGCGACGGCCGCGGCGTGGCGGACCTGGCGCGCGGTCTCGAAGCCGTCGCGACCGGTGCCCGCGTTGGCGTTGCCGCTGGTGATCACCACGGCGCGCAGCGCGTCGCAGCGCGACTCGTCCTTGGTGACCAGCACCGGCGGCGCGGCGGCCCCGGAGCGGGTGAAGCGGATGGCGCTGACCGCGTCGGGCGCGTCGCAGACCAGCAGCGCGACGTCGCGGGCCCCGGACGGCTTGATCCCGGCGGCGACGCCGGCGGCGCGGAAGCCCTGCGGGAGCCCGCGCTCGCGGACGTCCACGATGCTCTCGGGCACGTCGACCCAGCGCGAGCGGAAGAACGCGTCCGCGGCGTGGTCGGCGGACGCTGGTCCTGGTACGGCCATTCGGTGCAGTCTAGGCCGAAGGACGCGAGGGCGAAGCCCGGTCAGGAGCGACGCCGTTGGCCATCGCGTCCTGTAACTGCACGAACTTGCAGCCAAAACCTGACGCTTTGATGCCCAGACATCATGCTGGTGACGCTACGATGTTCCTATGCGGACCACCCTGACCCTCGACGCGGACGCCCGCGATCTTCTGGAACGGCACATGCGGGAGCGGCACGTGTCGTTCAAACAAGCGGTGAACGACGCCATTCGCGCGGGACTCACCCGCCAGCGCGCCCCCGCCGAGGCGCCTACGGTCCCTCGATCGCTCGGGCGCCCGTCGGTCCCTCTGGACCATGCCCTCCGCGTCGCCGCCGGACTCGAGGATGCGGAGCTGATGCGACGCCTGGAGCAGGGTCGATGATCGTCGTCGACGCGAACGTCCTGATCTACGCGACCAATCAGGAGTCGACCCAGCACCCAGCGGCGCGGACGTGGCTCGATTCGATGCTGTTGGGCCGGGAATCGGTCGGCTTCAGCTGGACCGTCCTGCTCGCCTACATCCGACTGACGACCAACCCCCGTGTCTTCACGAACCCGCTGACGTCCGCCGAGGCGATCGAGCAGGTCGAACGGTGGCTCGATACTCCGGCCGCCACCGTGCTCCACCCCACGGCGCGCCACACAGGTCTGCTCGCTGGTCTCCTGGCGCAGGAATCGACGGCGGGCAACCTCGTCAACGACGCGCACATCGCCGCGCTCGCATTGGAGCACGGCGGCCGGGTCGCGTCGTTCGATCGAGACTTCGAACGCTTCGAGGGCGTTCGCTGCGAGGTTCCCGCCGTCCTACCGATCTGACGCTTCCTCGCCAGCGGCCGGCGACGACGGGTCGCGGCTACCGCAGTCCCTCGTCCTCGTCCCGCCCGTAGGCGATGTTCAGGCACTGGACCGCCTGGCTCGAGGTGCCCTTCCAGAGGTTGTCGATCGTCGCGAAGACCAGCACGTGGCCCGAGCGCGGGTCGACGTGGGCCCGCAGCCGCGCGAAGTTCGTGGCCTGGACGTCGCGCATCCCCGGCTCGGCGGACGTGACCTCGACGAACTGCTCGCCGTCGTAGGCGTCGGCGAACAGCTCGGCGACCTCGTCGGCCCCGACCGCGCGCCGCGGCCGGACGTAGCAGGACGTCAGCTCGCCCTGGTCGACCGGCACCAGGTGCGGAACGAAGACCGGCTGGACGGCCGCGTCCATCCCGGCGACGGCCAGCTCCTGGCGGATCTCGGGCTGGTGGCGGTGCCCGGCGACGCCGTAGGCGTGGACGTTCTCGGAGACGTCGACGTAGTGGGTCGAACGGACCAGCTTGCGCCCCGCGCCCGAGACGCCGGTCTTCGCGTCGACGATCACCTCGTCGATCACCCCGGCCCGGGCCAGGGGCGCGAGCGCCAGGATCGCGGCGGTCGGGAAGCAGCCGGGACCGGCGATCAGCCGCCCGCCCTCGCGGACCCCGGCCAGCGCGCCCCGGTGGATCTCGGGCAGCCCGTAGACGGCGGTGCCGAACAGCTCGGGCGCGGCGTGCACGTCGCCGTACCACTCGCGGTAGGTGGCGTCGTCCCGCAGCCGGAAGTCCGCCGACAGGTCGAGCACCAGCAACCCGCGGGCGTGCAGCGCCGCGACGGCCTCGCTCGACGCCCCGTGCGGGTAGCCGACGACGGCGACCTCGTGGGCGTCGGCGATCGCCTCGACGTCGGGCTCGCTGAGCACCGACGGCACGCGGTGGTGCGGGTAGAGCTCGTCGAGCCGCATCCCGGCTTCGGCGCGCGCGGTGATCGCCCCGAGCCGGAAGAACGGGTGCCGGTCGATCAGCCGCGCGACCAGCGCGCCGGCGAAGCCCGAAGCGCCGAGCACCGCGACCCGCGGCGTCTGCTGCGCGGCATCAGCCACGGAGCACCCCGTTCACGTGCTCGGCGAGCGCGGCCACGATCGTGTCGCGCGTCCCGCCGATCTCCTCGTCGGTCAACGTTCGGTCGGCCGCCCGCAGCCGCACGTGGAGCGCCAGCGAGACGTGCCCATCCTCGACGCCCTTGCCGCGGTAGGCGTCGAACACGCGGACGTCCTCGAGCAGCGTTCCCCCGGCGGCGCGGACCGTCTCGACGACCCGTGCCGAGGTGACCTCGTCGGCGACCACGACCGCCAGGTCGAAGCGCGCGTCGGGGAACTGCCCGACCGGGCGGAAGTCGACATCCTCGGTGACCTTCGGCAGGAGCTGGTCAAGGTCGATCAGGAAGACCGCGATCTGCGGCAGATCCCACTCGTCCGCGACGCGCGGGTGGACCTCGCCGAGCAGGCCGAGCGTGGTCCCGCCGACGACGATCCGCGCCGCCCGGCCCGGGTGCAGGAACGCGACGTCGGAGACCGCCTCGACCGACCAGTCGTCGATCCGGAGCGCGCGGAACTGCGCCTCGACCAGGCCCTTGGCCGCGAACACGTCGTCCTGAACCAGGCCGGCGACGGCCAGGTGCTCGAACGGCATGTCGCCGCGGGTCGGATCCGGCGCGTCGCGGAAGACCGTGCCGGTCTCGAAGATCCGCACGTCGTCGAGCCCACGGGTGCGGTTGTGCCGCGCGATGTCGAGCAGCGAGATCACGATCGTCGGCCGCAGTACGGCCTGGTCTTCGCTGAGCGGGTTGTCGAGCCGGACCGCGGCGGCACGCGGGTCGTCCGCGGCCAGCCCGAGCCGCCCGGCGGCGCCGGCGTCGGTGAACGACCAGCCGGCGACCTCCTGCAGGCCCCGGCCGACCAGCACGTCCTCGACCCGGCGGCGGGACTTCTGGCGCGGCGTCAGGCGCGCGGCGGTCAGCCGGCGGCGGGCGGGCAGCGTCGGCTCCAGGTCGGCGACGACGCCGAGCCGGGCGATCTCCTCGATCAGATCGATCTCGCGCGAGACGTCGGCGCGGCGCTCGGCGGGCACCGCGACGTCGAGCCGGCCCTGACCCGGCGCGGCGCTCGGGGCGGGATCGACGACGCCGAAGCCGAGCGCCTCCAGCAGCTCGGTCTGCCGCGCCCGGCTGACCGGCGTGCCGAGCAGCCGCTCGACCCGGGCCTCGCGCAGCTCCAGGGTCTCCGCGGCGTCGTGCGCCCACGCCCCGACGTCGATCGTCCCGCCGGTCTGCTCGGCGCCCACGACCTCGTGCATCAGCCGGGTGGCCACCACCTGTGCCCAGGCCGTCTGCTCCGGCGCCAGACCCTTGGCGTTACGCCCCGCGGCCTCGCTGAACAGGCCGTAGCGCTGGGCCGTCTTGTGGATCGTCGGGCCGTCCCACGACGCGACCTCGAGCAGCACCCGGGTGGTCGACGCCGAGACCTCGGACCGCTGACCGCCCATCACGCCGGCGAGCGACGTGGGGCCCTCGGCATCGTCGATCACGATGTCGCCCGCGGTCAGCGTCCGCTGCTGGTCGTCGAGCGTGGTGAACGTCTCGCCGTCGCGCGCCGCGCGCACGTGCAGCGTGCCGCCGGCGATCCGGTCGGCGTCGAACGCGTGCAGCGGCTGGCCGGTCAGGTGCATCACGTAGTTGGTGATGTCGACCACGTTGTTGATCGGCCGGTAGCCGGCGGCGGACAGCCGCGCCTGCAGCCAGAGCGGCGACGGCGCGACCGACACGCCCTCGAACAGCCGGGCGGTGAACCGGCGGCAGCCGATGCCCCCGTCGACCGTGACGTGGAAGCCGTCGATCGCGGTGCCGGCGGGATCGGGATCCCCCGCGTTCTCGACGGCCTCGACGTCGCCAACGTTCTCGGCGTCGCGCTCGTCGGGCAGCGCGCCCTCGCGGGTCCACGGGGCGGGACGCAGCGTCGCGCCGGTCGCGGCGGCCACCTCGCGGGCGATCCCGTACATGCCCAGGCAGTCCGGCCGGTTCGGCGTGATCTCGAACTCGAGCACGTCGTCGGCGTGCGGGATCACGTCCGACAGCGGCGTTCCCGGGGCGATCTCGCGGGCGTCGGGCAGGTGCTCGTCGAGCGCCAGGATGCCCTCGTGCCCGTCGCCGATCCCCAGCTCCCGTGCGGAGCAGATCATCCCGTGGGACGCCTGGCCCCGCAGCTTCGCCTTCTTGATCTTCATCCCGCCCGGCATCACCGTGCCGACCAGCGCGACCGCGACCACCTGGTCGGCGGCGACGTTCGGCGCGCCGCAGACGATCTGGGCCGGTTCGTCGACGCCGACGTCGACCCGGCAGACCCGCAGGCGGTCGGCGTCGGGGTGCTGCTCGGCCGAGAGCACCCGGCCGACGACGATCGTGTCGGGCGTCTCGACGCCGTGCGCGATCAGGTGATCGAGTTCGGTTCCGGTGATGTTCAGGCGTGCGGCGATCTCCGCCGCGTCGAGCGGGGCGGTCCCGCCGGAGATGTCGACCAGCTCGGCGAGCCAGCTCAGCGGAACCCTCATGCGAACTGCTCCAGCAGACGGACGTCGTTCTCGTACAGCAATCGCAGGTCCGGGACCCCGTAGCGGAGCATCGCGATCCGCTCGATCCCCATCCCGAAGGCGAAGCCCTGGACCTTCTCGGGGTCGTAGGCGTCGTCGCCGCGCACCGCGCCGACGGCGAGCAGCACGTTGGGGTCGACCATTCCCGACCCGAGGATCTCGATCCAGCCCGTGCCCTTGCAGAGGCCGCAGCGCGAGCCGTTGCGCAGATGGCCCCGGCCCGAGCACTGGAAGCAGCTCACGTCGATCTCGACGCTCGGCTCGGTGAACGGGAAGAAGTGCGGGCGCAGCCGGATCTCGCGCTCGTCGCCGAAGATCGACCGCGCGAAGCTCAGCAGCACGCCCTTCAGGTCGGCGAGCGTCACGTCGACGTCGATCCACAGGCCCTCGACCTGGTGGAACTGCGGCGTGTGGGTGGCGTCGCTGTCGGGACGGTAGACGCGGCCGGGCACGATCACGGCGATCGGCGGCTCGTTGGCTTCCATCGTCCGCACCTGCATCGGCGAGGTGTGCGTGCGCAGCACCCGCTGCAGATCCTCGCCGGGCACGTTCGGCGACGGCGCCAGGTAGAAGGTGTCGGCCCGGTCGCGCGCCGGATGGTTGGGCGCGTGGTTGAGCGCGTCGAAGTTGTAGTGGACCGTCTCGGTCTCGGGGCCCTCGACGATGTCGAAGCCGAGGCCGAGGAAGATGTCCTCGATGTCGCGCCGCGTGCGTGTGAGGAGATGCAGCCCGCCGACCGGCTCGCTGCGGCCGGGCAGGGTGACGTCCACGCGGTCCGCGGCGAGCTGGGCGTCGAGCTCGGCGTCCTTCAGCTCGGCGATCCGGGCGTCGAGCGCGGTCTGCAGCGCCTGCCGCGCCTGGTTGGCGGCCTTGCCGACGACGCCGCGCTGCTCTGGAGGCAGATCGCTGACGTTGCGCAGGAGGTTGGGCAGCTCGGCCTTGCGGCCGAGGTGCTGCACGCGCAGGGCCTCGAGCTCGTCGGTGGTGGTGGCCGCAGCCACCGCCGCCTCGCCCGCGGCGCGAAGTTCGGCGATCCGGTCGTTCATCGCCCCCGATGGTACTTGCCGACGCGTCTCAGGCCGGGCGACGCCCGAGCTCGTAGAGCGCGACCGTCGCGGCCATCGCGGCGTTGAGCGACTCGGCCCCGCTGATCGGCAGGTGGGCGCTGCGATCGCAGCCGGCCACGACGTCGTCGGGCAGCCCCTCCCGCTCGCCGCCGATCAGCAGGGTGACGTCGCCGGTCGCCGCGTCGGCGCGGAGCTCGTCCCCGTCGCGCAGCACGAGCGCGATCGTCGTGCCGGGCAGCTCCTGCGGCCCCTCGACCTTGGCCAGCGGCACCGCGAAGACCGAGCCCATGCTGGCGCGCACCGCCTTCGGGGCGTACGGGTCGGCGGTGCCCGGGCCGATCGCGACCGACGACGCGCCGAGCGCGTGGGCGGCGCGGATCACCGTGCCGACGTTGCCCGGGTCGCGCACGCCGTGCAGGTAGACGCAGCACGGCCCGACGGCCCGCTCCGCCCAGCGCAGCGGGTACACGCCGATCGCGCGCGTCCCCGACCCCAGGGTCGAGGTCTGGTTGATCAGGTCGGCGGTGACCAGCGTGCCGCTGACCCCGGGCGCGACATGGATCGCGCGCTCCTGGGCCTCGAGGTCGGGGCGCCCGTCGGACGGGCGGGGCGGCGGAGCGGCCACCAGCAGGTCGTGCGGCGCCCAGCCGTGCTCGGCCGCGGCGACGACCAGATCCTCGCCCTCGGCGACGAACAGGCCGGTGCGGATGCGCTCGCGTCGCCGCGAGAGCAAGCCGCGGACCAACTTCAAACGGGGATTCTGGAACGAGCTGATCAGCATGGCGAGCGAAGGCGGACGTCGTCGTCGGGGAACGAGCAAGGGCGCCCCGGAGGACGCCCTTGCGAAACTGCTGCGGAGGCGCGTGCGCCTGCGTCGCTCAGGCCTTGGCGGCGAGCGCGTCCTTGGCGGCCGCCGTGTAGGCGGTGAACGCCTCGGCGTCGCGAACGGCCAGGTCGGCCAGGATCTTGCGGTCGACCTGGAGACCGGCCAGCGAGAGGCCGTGGATGAAGTTGCCGTAGGTCAGGCCGTTGAGGCGAGCCGCGGCGTTGATCCGCGTGATCCACAGGCGACGGAAGTCGCGCTTGCGGTTGCGACGATCGCGGTAGGCGTAGACGCCCGCCTTGAGCTGGGCCTCCTTCGCCTCCTTGTACGTGTTGTTCGCGCGACCGACGTAGCCCTTGGTGCGGGCCAGGGTTGCGCGACGCTTCTTCTTCCCGTGGACGGAACGCTTGACGCGGGTCACTTGCTGCTCCCTCCGAGGAGGCGCTTCACGCGCGGGACGTCGGCGTCGGTGAGGATCACGGCGTTCGCGAAGTCACGCTTCCGCTTCGGCGACTTCTTGCCGAGGATGTGCGACGACATCGCGTGGCGCGCCTTCACCTTGCCGGTGCCGGTCGTCTTGAAGCGCTTCTTTGCGCCCGAGTGGGTCTTCTGCTTGGGCATGCGGATCGAGAATTGTGCCAGATAGCGGGTGAACGTGCGGTGTGGCACCAAGCCGCACGGAGCAAGAGTTATGACAACGGTCCTGCGACGGGCGAAGCGCGAGGCTTCGCCCGGAACAGTGTGACGGGTTCGGGGTCGGTCCGCGCCGCGGCGCGGACCGTCCTACGACGCCTTGGTGTCCGCGTCGGCCGGGGCGGCTTCGCCCTCGGCCGGCTCGGCGGCGTCGTCGGACGACGCGGCGTCGTCCTCCGCGGGCGCGGCATCGTCGCCCGCCTCCGCGGAGTCCACGGCGCCCGCGGCGTCGTCGTCGGTCGCCGGGGCGTCATCGCCCGCCGAAGCGTCGTCGGCCGCCGGAGCGGCCTCGCCGCTCGTGTCGTCGTCGCCACCGACGACGATGCCGGCCTCGTCCTCGACGCGCTGGTCCTCCGCGATCTCCTCCGCGGTCTGCTCGACCTTCGGCGTCCAGGTGCCGTTGATGACCTCCTTGGACGGGCTGAGCATCATGGTCATGTTGCGGCCCTCCAACGAGGGGCGCTGATCGACCTGACAGATGTCGCCGAGGTCGATCACCAGACGCTCGAGCAGGTCGCGACCGCGCTCCGGGTGCGTGACCTCGCGGCCGCGGAACATGATCGTCACCTTGACCTTGTCCTTGCCCTTGAGGAACCGGATGACGTGCCCCTTCTTGGTGGCGTAGTCATGGTCGGCGATCTTCGGGCGGAACTTGATCTCGCGCGTGACGACCTGCGTCTGATGCTTCTTCGCGGTCTTCTTCTTCTGGGCCTGCTCGTACTTGTACTTCGAGTAGTCCAGAACGCGACAGACCGGCGGGCGAGCGGTCGCCGCGACTTCGACGAGGTCGAGGTCGCGGGACTGCGCATAGCGGAGCGCGTCCGCGGTCTGCATCACGCCGGCCTGGTTCCCGTCTTCGTCGATGACGCGAACCTCGGGGACCCGGATCCGATCGTTGACGCGGGTGGTGTCCCGTTCGGGCGGACGCCTGTCGAACCTACGCGGAACCGGCACTAGTGAGAGCTATTCGCACGGCGCGGCCGCGGGTGCGAGTCATTGCGAGCAAACAAGGGTCGGATAGTAGCGGGATACGGACCCGAGCACCACCCCGCACCCCGCCACCGACACGGAGGCGGCGACGCGAGGTGGCGCGATCCCGCCGATCCACAGGGACGTCTAGAGACGCTCGTGGGCGCGGATCTTCGCGGCCAGGCGCGCGCCGATCTCGGTCACGGACGCCGGCTCGTCCTCCGCCCCGCCGTGGTGGCGCAGGGTCAGCACGCGGTCGCTCGCCTCGCGGTCCCCGATCACCGCCATCAGCGGCTGCTTGTCCAGCTCGGTCTCGCGGATCTTGCGCGGCACCGACTCGTTGCGGTCGTCGACGACCACCCGCAGGCCCGCAGCCCGCAGCGTGGTGGCGATCTCGTGGGCGGCGTCGGCGTGCCGCTCGGCGACGGTCAGCAGCGTCAGGTGCGCCGGCTGGAGCCAGAACGGGAGCTCGCCGCCGGTGTGCTCGAGCAGGATCCCGATGAACCGCTCGTACGAGCCCAGCAGCGCGCGGTGGATGATCACCGGGCGGTGCTCGGCATTGTCGGCGCCGGTGTAGCTGAGGTCGAACTGGTCGCCGTTGAGGTAGTCGATCTGGACCGTGCCGAGCTGCCACGAGCGACCGAGCGAGTCCCGGAACTGGATGTCGATCTTCGGCCCGTAGAACGCGCCGTCGCCCTCGTGGACCACGTACGGCAGCTCGTTGGCCTCGAGCGCCCGCTGCAGGTCGCCCTCCGCCTTGTCCCACATCTCGTCGCTGCCGAGCCGGTTGTCCGGGCGGGTCGACAGCTCGTAGGTGAAGTCCTCGGCCGCGAAGCCGAACAGGTCGTAGGTGTCGCGCGCGAACTTCAGGCAGGCCGTCACCTCGTCCTGGATCTGCTCCTCCATCACGAAGAGGTGCGCGTCGTCCTGGCAGAAGTGCCGGACCCGCATCAGACCGTGGAGGGCGCCGGAGAGCTCGTTGCGGTGCAGCAGGCCCGGCTCGCTGAAGCGGACCGGCATGTCGCGCCAGCTCCAGCGCTGCTGGCGGAACAGCTCGTAGTGCCCGGGGCAGTTCATCGGCTTGAAGCCCATCGCGCGCTCGTCGCCGGTCTCGGTGAGGAACATGTCGTCGCGGTACTTCTGCCAGTGGCCGGACGTCTTCCACAGCGACGCGTCGAACAGCAGCGGCGTCTTGACCTCGGTGTAGCCGCGCAGGTCCCCCATCTCGCGGCTCAGCGCGACCAGCTCGTTGAAGATCCGCGTGCCGCGGGCGGTCCAGAACGCCGATCCGGGCGCGGCCTCGGTGAAGTGGAAGAGGCCGAGCTCGCGACCGAGCTTGCGGTGGTCGCGCTCGCGTGCCAGCTCCAGCAGCTCGAGGTGCTTGGTCAGGTCCTTCTTCTTGAAGAACGCGGTGCCGTAGATCCGCACGAGCTGCTGGCGATCGGAGTCGCCGCGCCAGTAGGCCCCGGCGATCGACTGCAGCTTGAACGCGCCGATCCGCTTGGTGCCCGGCCCGTGCGGCCCGCGGCAGAGGTCGGTGAACGGCCCGTTGGTGTAGAGCGTGACGGTCTCGACCGGCGCATCCGCCGGGGCGTTCTTGACCAGGTCCTCGATCAGCTCGACCTTGTACGGCTGATCCTCGGCCCGGAAGCGCTTCAGGGCATCCTCGACCGACACGACCTCACGGACGAACTGCTCGTCCGCGGAGACGTGCTCCTTCATCTTCGCCTCGATCGTCTCGAAATCGGCGTCGCTGAGCACGACGCCCTCCGGGAACTCGAAGTCGTAGTAGAAGCCGTTCTCGATCGGCGGGCCGATCGCGATCTTGGTCCCCGGGTAGAGATCGAGGATCGCCGCCGCCAGCACGTGCGCGGTGTCGTGCCGCAGCAGCTCGAGCGCCTCGTCGGAGCGCTCGGTGACGATCCCGATCTCGGCGCCGTCGGGCAGCGTCCGCGCCAGGTCGCGTTGCTCGCCGTCGACGGTGATCGCCAGGGCCGCGCGCGCCAGTCCGGGACCGATCGCGAGGGCAGCGTCCGTCCCCGTCGCCCCGTCGGAGAGCTCGAGCACCTTGCCGTCGGGAAGCGTCACCTGCATGCCCCCAAGGGTAGGCGAGCGCGGACCCGTGCGCGGGCCGGGTTGGTCGGTTGCGGCGGGATCGCCGGCGGCGTTGAGACGATCCACCGATCACGCGCAGACGATCTGCCGTGCGCGCCGCGGACCGTCCCGCTCCTGCCCCCGGAACCGCCCCCGTAAGCTCCTGCCATGCACGCCCTGCAGCTGCGCGCCGACTACCCGGTCCTCGACGACCTGGCCTACCTCAACGCCGGGACCTGCGGGCCGATTCCGCGGTCCTCGACCGCCGCCGTCGCCAGCCTCGGGCGCCAGGCCGAGCGGCACGGCCGCGGGCTGGAGCACTTCGTGACCACCAGTCACCTGCAGGCGGGGCAGCGCGAGCGGTACGCGCGACTGCTCGGCGCCCAACCGGCGGACGTGGCTCTGACGACGTCCACGAGCGAGGGCATCGTGCGCGTGCTCCAGGGCCTCGAGTGGCACGCCGGCGACGAGATCGTGATCGCCGAGCAGGAGCATCCGGGACTGCTCGGGCCGGTTGCCGCGCTCGTCCGCCGCTACGGCGTCGTCGTGCGCACGGCGCCGCTGGAGCGCATCGTCGAGGCGGTCGGTCCCGATACCAAGCTCGTCGCCTGCTCGCACGTCCGCTGGACCGACGGGACGGTCGCGCCCGCCGGACTGCGCGAGCTGGGCGGACAGGTCCCGCTGCTGCTCGACGGGGCCCAGGCCGCCGGGGCGATCCCGATCGACGTCGCCGCCCTGGGCTGCGCCTTCTACGCCGCTCCCGGCCAGAAATGGCTGTGCGGCCCGATCGGCACCGGCATGCTGTGGATCGATCCGCAGTGGCAGCCGCGTGTGACGCCGGTCGGTCCGACCTACGACAACCTCGCGGCGCCG
Organism: Patulibacter sp.; assembly: GCA_015478825.1. Lineage (GTDB taxonomy): Bacteria > Actinomycetota > Thermoleophilia > Solirubrobacterales > Solirubrobacteraceae > Patulibacter. Next base: position 13,931 of record JADMKN010000217.1, read on the forward strand.
GCGGACGGCCTCGCCGCCGTCCCGTGGCCGGACGCCCGCGCCCACGACGCCTCGGCGCTGTCGGGCGAGAGCTCGGCGGCGGCGGTGGCGGCGTTCGACGTGCTCGACGACGCCGGCTGGCCCGCGGTCTTCGAGCGCGCCACCACGCTCGCCGCGCGGCTCGGCGGGCGGCTCGCCGACGCCGGTCGTGCGGTCGCGCCGCGCGGCCACAGCACGCTCGTCTCGTGGAGCGAAGCGGACCCCGACGCGACGCGCGAGCGGCTGGCCGCCGCCGGGGTGATCGTCCGCGACCTGCCCGGCCCCGACTGACGCCCGCAGGTAGTCGGTGCCGGG